>LS483371.1:4990000-5302500 GCA_900475325.1 Paucimonas lemoignei | reverse complement strand
GGCACCTCGATGTCGGCTCATCACATCCTGGGGCTGAAGCCGGTCCCAAGGGTATGGCTGTTCGCCATTTAAAGTGGTACGCGAGCTGGGTTTAGAACGTCGTGAGACAGTTCGGTCCCTATCTGCCGTGGACGTTTGAGATTTGAGAGGGGCTGCTCCTAGTACGAGAGGACCGGAGTGGACGAACCTCTGGTGTTCCGGTTGTCACGCCAGTGGCATTGCCGGGTAGCTATGTTCGGAAAAGATAACCGCTGAAAGCATCTAAGCGGGAAACTTGCCTCAAGATGAGATCTCACTGGAACCTTGAGTTCCCTGAAGGGCCGTCGAAGACTACGACGTTGATAGGCAGGGTGTGTAAGCGCTGTGAGGCGTTGAGCTAACCTGTACTAATTGCCCGTGAGGCTTGACCATATAACACCCAAGCAATTTGCGACTCCGAAAGGAAGCCAGATTGCGGTGACTGTGAAGACGACACAAACCGAAAGTTTGTTCGCACACAATACCGACCTATCACATACCCATTCGCTGAGGCGTACCCGCAAGGGCACGAACCGGCTACCGAATTTCTTGACGACCATAGAGCATTGGAACCACCTGATCCCATCCCGAACTCAGTAGTGAAACGATGCATCGCCGATGGTAGTGTGGGGTTTCCCCATGTGAGAGTAGGTCATCGTCAAGATTAAATTCCAGAACCCCTGATCGCTTACGCGTTCAGGGGTTTTGTTTGTCTGCTCGAAAAACACCCATCCCTGTAGGAGCTGCCGCAGGCTGCGATAGCGGTGTGCCTGATACACCAAAGTTCGCAGCCTTCGGCAGCTCCTACAAAGTCTGTATTTCAACATCTCCTCCCCGCATAACTCACACAAATCCAGACCAACTCCCACCCCGTTTTGCGTTAAGGTTCGGCCTCAGGTTTTCGTCCAGCCAAGGAAGCATCCATGTCCGTAACAACCTCCCTCAGCGCCGGTTTCATGGTCGTTCACGGCAATCGCCTGGATGACCTGCGCAGTCTGGTGGTGTCATGGATGCGTCGCTATCCACTAACGCCCCTGGAAAACGAAATCGCGCTGGTGCAGAGCAACGGCATTGCTCAGTGGCTCAAGCTGGCTCTGGCCGAAGATGCCGCAGACGAGGACTTGGGTGGCTGCGGGATTGCGGCTGCGATAGATGTGCAACTCCCTGGCAGCTTCATGTGGCAGCTGTACCGATCAGTGCTGGGCAAAGATGAAATCCCTGCAGCCTCGCTGCTGGATAAGGCTCCACTGACCTGGCGTCTGATGCGCCTGTTGCCAGCCCTTATCGATCAGCCGCACTTCGAGCCATTGCGCAGATTCCTGACCAACGACCCAGACCTGCGCAAGCGTTACCAACTGTCAGAGCGACTCGCCGATCTGTTTGATCAATACCAGGTCTACCGCGCCGACTGGCTGGAAGATTGGGCAGCAGGTCGTCACCAACTGCGTAACGTGAGAGGCGAATCCAAGCCGCTGACACCCGCTAATTGCTGGCAGGCAGAACTCTGGCGTGCCTTGTTGCTGGATGTCGGGCAAGAAGGGATGGCTCAGAGCCGGGCGGGTGTGCATCAGCGCTTTATCGAGCGCATCACCCACCTTGACGAAGCACCGGCAGGTTTACCTCCTCGTGTGATTGTCTTTGGTATTTCCTCTCTGCCCGCCCAGGCACTCGAAGCCTTGGCCGGTCTGGCAAGATTCAGCCAAGTACTGCTCTGCGTTCACAACCCTTGCCGTCACCATTGGGCTGACATCGTCGCCGATAAAGACCTGTTAAGGCATCAATACAAGCGTCAGGCACGCAAGACGGGTATGCCGGTTGTTCTTGATTCGCAAGCCCTGCACCAGCACGCCCACCCGCTATTGGCCGCATGGGGCAAGCAAGGCCGTGACTATATCAACCTGCTGGACAGTCACGATGATCCCGGCAGTTACCGCTCGGCGTTCAAGGACGGACGCATCGATCTGTTCAGCGAAAGCGACCCCAAGACTATCCTCAACCAGCTGCAGGACGACATCCTGGAACTGCGCCCACTCGACGAAACTCGCGAGCTCTGGCCTGCCGTAAACAAAGCAACAGACCGTTCCATACGCTTCCATGTCGCCCACAGCGCTCAGCGGGAAGTCGAAATCCTTCACGACCAGCTACTGGCGCGGTTCAGCAAGGATCCTGACCTTCGCCCTCGCGACGTGATCGTCATGGTTCCGGACATCGACAGCTATGCGCCGCACATCCGCGCCGTGTTCGGACAGATCGAGCGTGACGATCGACGTTTCATCCCGTTCACCTTGGCCGACCAAGGCCAGCGTGGCCGCGAACCGCTGCTGATTGCTGTAGAGCATCTGCTGAAAATCCCCGACAGCCGCTTCCCGGTCAGTGAAATCCTCGACTTGCTGGATGTTCCCGCACTGCGCGCGCGCTTCAAGATTCAGGAACGCGACCTGCCAACACTGCACCGCTGGATCGAAGGCGCCGGAGTACGTTGGGGGCTCAGCGCAGCGCAACGGGAAAGCCTGGGTCTGCCACCCGAACTGGAGCAGAACAGCTGGCACTTCGGTTTGCGCCGCATGCTGCTGGGCTATGCCGTAGGCGCCGGTGTTGCCTGCGACGGTATCGAGCCCTACGACGAAATCGGTGGGCTGGACGCCGCATTGATTGGCCCACTGGTCGCGCTGATCGATGCACTGCAGGTCGCGCACAACGAGCTGTCTTCGCCGGCCATCGCCCAAGACTGGGGCCTGCGCCTGCAAGCCTTGTTGCAGCTGTTCTTCCTCGCCGACAGCGAGCATGACGATTACCTGCTGGCTCAACTGGAACAACTGCGCGAAACCTGGCTGCAGACCTGTGAAGCCGTTGGCCTGCAAGACGAGCTACCGCTGACGGTTGTTCGCGAAGCCTGGCTGGCAGGGCTGGACCAAGGTCGCCTGTCCCAGCGCTTCCTGGCAGGTTCGGTCAATTTCTGCACCCTGATGCCGATGCGCGCTATCCCTTTCAAACTGGTGTGTTTGCTGGGGATGAACGATGGGGATTATCCACGCGCACAGCCACCGCTGGATTTCGACCTGATGGGCAGCGACTACCGCCCTGGTGATCGCTCCCGCCGTGAAGACGACCGTTACTTGTTGCTCGAAGCCCTGCTCTCTGCAAGGGACCAGCTCTACATCAGCTGGGTTGGCCGCAGCATTCGCGACAACAGCGAGCGCCCGCCATCAGTGCTGGTTGGGCAACTGCGTGATCACCTGTCCGCAGGCTGGAAACTGGCCGACGCCGTGGAACCCATGGACAGCAAAAAGCGTGATCCCGGCCAGCAACTTTTGCACGCCCTGACCCTTGAGCACCCGCTGCAGCCGTTCAGTGCCCAATACTTCCATGCCAACACCGAGAACCTCTTCAGCTTCGCCCGCGAATGGCAGGTTCTGCACGAAGACCAAACCGCGCCACCAACGCCGATGACCCTGACCGGCCATGAGCAGGACGAACCGCTGAACCTCGCCCAGTTGCAGGATTTCCTACGCAACCCGGTCAAACACTTCTTCAGCCAGCGTCTGAAAATTTACTTTGAAGTGGCAGAGGCGCCGCTGGCTGACGAAGAACCTTTCGTGCTCGATGCCCTTGAGCGCTACAGCCTCAGCGACAGCCTGCTCAATGCCGCGCTCACCCATGCCGACCACAGCGACGAAGCCCTGCAAGCCCAGGCGCTGAAACTGCAAGGCAGCGGCCTGTTGCCCATGGCGGGCTTCGGTGCCAGCTTGCAGCAAGAACTGATCGAACCGTTGCCCGATCTGGTGCAGCGCTACCACAGCCTGCTGCACCGCTGGCCCGAGCCGCTGAGCAGTGCGTTGCCCGTCAGCCATGCGTATCAGGGGGTAAGCCTCGAAGGCTGGTTGGGCGGGCTGCATCGCAATACCCAAGGTGACTACCTGCTGATCACGGCTATTCCCAACGCGATCGGCGGCAAGAAATCTCGCAAATGGCATCGCCTGATTCGCCCTTGGGTGCTGCATCTGGTGGGCTGCGCCTGCGGATTGCCGCTGAGCACTGCGCTGGTGGCCAGTGATGAAACCTTGCTGCTGGACCCGCTGGACCAAGCCCTGGCGACAAACGTGCTGAACGATCTGCTCACCGCATGGCTCAGCGGCATGCAGCGTCCGTTGCCGGTGGCGGTCAAAACGGCGTTCGCCTGGCTGGGCCAGACCGATACCAGCAAGGCCGAAGCAGCAGCTCGCAAAGCCTACGAAGGCGACGGGCAAACCACTGACGGCGAGCGTCGAGAAAGCACCGCGCTCGCCCGGCAGTTCCCGGACTTCGATGCATTGATGGAGAGCGAAGAGTTCGTTGGCTGGTGCGAGGCGCTGTACAAACCCATTGTCGAGGCGCCTTGGCAGTCTCTGTCCAGCGAAGGAGCCAGCGCATGACTGACATCCAGCACACTGCATCCCTGGCGCTGCGTTTCCCGTTGCGGGGCAGCCAACTGATCGAAGCCAGCGCAGGCACCGGCAAGACCTTCACTATCTCGGCGTTGTACGTGCGACTGGTGCTGGGCCATGGCGGTGATGCAGCGGGTTTCGGCCGCGAATTACTGCCGCCACAAATCCTCGTCGTCACCTTCACCGATGCCGCCACCAAAGAACTGCGTGACCGCATTCGCATACGTCTGGCTGAAGCTGCGCGCTTCTTTCGCGAAGAAATCAGCGCGCCGGACGAGCTGATCAACGAGCTGCGTGATCAATTCAGTGCCGAGCAATGGCCCGCCTGCGCCAGTCGTCTGGATATCGCCGCGCAATGGATGGACGAAGCCGCCGTATCGACCATTCACAGTTGGTGTCAGCGCATGTTGCGCGAGCATGCCTTCGACAGCGGCAGCCTGTTCACCCAGACCCTGGAAACCGACCACAGCAATTTGCTGGGCGAAGTGCTGCGCGATTACTGGCGGCTGTTCTGCTACCCCATGAGCGGCGATGCCCTGACCTGGGTACGCAGCAACTGGAGCGGCCCTGCAGCACTGTTACCAAAAGTCCGCAGCCTGTTCGGCAGCGAACGCGCAGTCCCGACTCAGGCACCTGCCGAGCTGATCACCGCGTCGTTACAACAACGTCGCGAAGCCCTCAAGGCGTTGAAGTCTCCCTGGACAAACTGGGCGGCTGAACTGCACGCAATCTGCATCGACGGTGTGGCCTGCAAAGTGGTCGACGGTCGCAAGATGCAGGAGCGCTACTTCCGCCCGTGGTTCGAGAAGCTTACCGCCTGGGCGGCCGACGATGAGCTCGAAGAGCTTGATCTGGGCACCGGTTTCACCCGTTTGACCCCGGAAGGCATCGCCGAAGCCTGGAAGAGCAACCCGCCGTCGCACCCGGCGTTCGAAGCCATGGTTGAACTCAAGGTCGCGCTGGACACGCTGCCGACGCCAGATGCTGCCGTACTGGAGCATGCTGCCCACTGGGTCGGCGTGCGCTTTGAGGCGGAAAAACGGCGCCGCGCCGAGATGGGCTTCGACGACATGCTGCTCAGGCTCGATGCCGCGCTGCAAAGTGCCGGTGGCGAACGCCTGGCGACGCTGATTCGTGAACAGTTTCCCGTGGCGTTGATCGATGAATTCCAGGACACCGACCCGGTGCAGTACCGCATCTTCGAGAGCATCTACCGCCTCGAAGAAAACGACAGCGAAACCGGGCTGTTCCTGATCGGTGATCCTAAACAGGCGATCTACGCCTTTCGCGGTGCCGACATCTACACCTACCTGCGCGCCCGCCAGGCCACCGCCGGGCGCTGGCATACGCTGGACACCAACTACCGCTCGAGCCACGCCATGGTTGAAGCGGTCAACCATGTGTTCCTGCGCGCCGAACAACGGCCTGAAGGGCGCGGGGCTTTTCTGTTCCGCGAGGGCAACGACAATGACGTGCCATTCTTCGGCGCGCTCTCCCAGGGCAAGAAAGACGCACTGCAACTAGACGGCACGCCGCTGGCTGCACTGAACGTTTGGCACATGGCGAGTGATCAACCGGTGTCGGGCGCTGCGTATCGTCAACAATTGGCCGCCAGCTGTGCCAGTGAAATCGTTCGCCTGCTCAATGCAGGACAACAGGGCCGAGCCGGTTTCGCCGCGCCGGACAAAGAGCTCAAAGGCGTGCTGCCCGCAGACATTGCGATTCTGGTGCGCGATGGCAAAGAGGCCCAGGCTGTGCGCGGCGAGTTGTCGGCGAGGGGTGTGCGCAGCGTTTACCTGTCCGACAAGGATTCCGTGTTCGCCGCCCAGGAAGCCCACGACGTGCTGGCCTGGCTCAAGGCCTGTGCCGAACCGGATTCCGAGCGCACCCTGCGCGCCGCGCTGGCCTGCATCACCCTGGCATTGCCGCTGGCTGAACTGGAACGTTTGAATCAGGACGAACTGGCCTGGGAAGCCCGGGTCATGCAGTTCCGGGGCTATCACCTGATCTGGCGCAACCAGGGCGTATTGCCCATGCTGCGGCGCTTGCTGCACGACTTTCAGTTGCCGCAAACCTTGATCGCACGCACCGACGGCGAACGCGTGCTGACCAACCTGCTGCACCTGTCCGAATTGCTGCAACAAGCCGCTGCCGAACTGGATGGCGAGCAGGCGTTGATTCGGCATCTGGGCGAGCATCTGGCGCTGTCCGGTCAGGCCGGTGAAGAACAGATCCTGCGTCTGGAAAGCGATGAGCAACTGGTCAAAGTGGTGACCATCCACAAATCCAAGGGCCTTCAATATCCGCTGGTGTTCCTGCCGTTCATTTGTTCGAGCAAGCCGGTGGATGGCAGCCGTCTGCCGTTGCACTTCCACGACGAAAACCGCAAGGCGCAAGTCAGCCTCAAGCCCACCGCCGCATTGATCGAGCAGTCCGATAACGAGCGTCTCGCTGAAGACCTGCGGCTGCTCTACGTCGCCCTGACCCGCGCCGAATACGCCTGCTGGATGGGCGTTGCGGACCTCAAGCGCGGTAACGCCAGCAGCTCCATGCTGCATCGCTCGGCGCTGGGTTATTTGCTAGGTGGCGGTATGCCGTTGACGGAGTCGGCGGGCCTCAGTTCCTGGCTGCGCGACCTAAGTGAAGGTTGCAATGGCGTGAGTGTGGAAGCTGTGCCAGAGCCAACCGCTGAAACCTTCAGCCCGCCGCGCAACGAAGCGACCTTGCTCAAACCGCTCAACCCCAAACGTCGGGCTGCGGAGAACTGGTGGATTGCGTCCTACAGCGCACTGCGCATTGGCGACACCATTACCACCGGTGGTGACGAATCCCCCGACAGCCCGCAAGCGCAAAAGCTGTTTGACGACGAGCGCCTTGACCCCGAAGCGCCACGGGAAGTGCTGGTCAGTGGCGGCGATATTCACCGCTTTCCGCGTGGGCCTAATCCCGGCACCTTCCTGCACGGTTTGCTGGAGTGGGCCGGCAACGAGGGCTTCTCGGCCGTCGCGGACAAACCGGATGTACTCGAAAAACAGGTCGGCCCGCGTTGCAACCGTCGCGGCTGGACGGGCTGGATCGGTACGCTGACTGCCTGGCTGCAGCAAGTATTGACGATGCCGCTGTCCCTGGCCGACGACACCCAGTCAGTCGCGCTGGGCGAAATGGACCAGCCCAACCAATACCGTATCGAGATGGAATTCTGGTTCGCCTGCCACAAAGTCGACGTCGCGCAGATGGACGCTCTGGTGCGCCGCTACACCCACGACAACGCCCCGCGCGCAGCAACGGAAACCGTCTCGCTCAATGGCATGTTCAAGGGCTTCATCGACCTGACTTTCGAGCACGAAGGCCGGTATTACGTGGCGGACTACAAATCCAACTGGCTCGGGCCGGACGATGAAAGCTACACCCAGGACGCTATGACCAGCGCGATTCTCGACAATCGCTATGACCTGCAATACGTGCTGTACCTGCTCGCGTTGCATCGCCAGCTCAAAGCGCGGCTCGCCGATTACGATTACGACCAACACATGGGCGGCGCGCTGTACATCTTCCTGCGCGGTGCGTACGCCAGCACCCAGGGCGCGTACTTCACCCGGCCGCCACGGGAACTGATCGAAGGTCTGGATCTACTCTTCCAGGGTAAGTCAGTGACGCAAGAATTCGTCCTCACCGGAGAGCCCGCATGAGCCGTTCATTCGCCGAACTGCTGCCCACGCCACTGGATGCTCAAAGCCTGGCTGAGCTGACACCCCTGACCCACGTCAGCGACCTGCTGCTGTTACTCGAACGTTGGGTCGAGCGCGGCTGGTTGCGCGCGCTGGATAAAGCCTTCGTCGCGTTTCTCAGCGAGCTAGACCCGGCTGCGGATTCGCTGGTGCTGCTGGCGGCAGCCTTGACCAGCCACCAGCTTGGCCATGGCCACGTGTGTCTGGATCTGTATGAAACCCTCAAAGAGCCGGATTTCGCCCTGTCGTTGCCCCCCGAAGGCGACGTGCAAAGTGGCCCGATGTTGTTGCCTTCGCAGTTGCTGGTCGCTCTGGACGGCGGCGCCTGGTGTCAGGCGTTACTCAATAGCACCCTGGTAGCGCGGGGCGATGATGCAAGCGACAGCGCGGCCAGCAAACCGCTGGTGTTGTCCGATCGCCGCTTGTACCTGCGCCGTTACTGGACGTACGAGCGGCGCATCGGTGCGATCTTGCGTCAGCGCCTGGCGCAGCAAGAAGAAGTGCCGAGCGATCTCGCCCAGCGTCTGAATGTGCTGTTTCCACCCAGCGCTACGCCGGATGCCCTGATCGACTGGCAAAAACTGGCCTGCGCCCTAGCGACTCGCGGCGCATTCAGCATCATCACGGGCGGGCCGGGCACCGGCAAAACCACCACGGTGGTGCGCTTGCTCGCGTTGCTTCAGGCCCCGGCCGTGCAAAGCGGCCAGCCATTACGTATTCGTCTGGCGGCGCCCACCGGTAAAGCCGCCGCGCGCTTGACCGAGTCCATCAGCCAGCAAGTGCAAAGCCTTACAGTCAGCGAAGACGTGCGGCAGAAAATCCCCAGCGAAGTGACCACCGTGCACCGCCTGTTGGGCAGTCGTCCGGGCACTCGGCACTTTCGGCATCACGCGGGCAACCTGCTGCCGCTGGACGTGCTGGTGGTCGACGAAGCCTCAATGATCGACCTGGAAATGATGGCCAATCTACTGGAAGCCATGCCGCCCCACGCACGCATGGTGCTGTTGGGCGACAAGGACCAACTGGCTTCGGTAGAGGCGGGCGCTGTGCTCGGGGATTTGTGCCGCGACGCCGAAGCCGGTCTGTACAGCCTGCAAACTCAAGCCTGGCTCGAAGCAATCAGCGGCGAAGACCTGAACCGCGCGGCCCTGCAACAGGGCGATCAGCAGCAACATCCATTGGCTCAGCAAGTGGCGATGCTGCGTTACTCCCGGCGTTTCGGGGAGGGGAGCGGCATTGGCAAACTGGCACGGCTGGTCAATCAGCAGCAGTCTGACGACGCCCGCGCCTTGCTGGCCGCTCGCAGTCACGACGATCTGTTTGCTCTGGGGCTCAAGAATGAACAGGACCGCGCCCTGGAGAAACTGCTCCTCGAAGGCCACGATCAAGGCAGCAGCGGCCCGCAAGGTTATCGGCATTATCTGGGGGTGATGACTGCACAGCGCCCGCCCCAGGATGCCGCGCTGGAAGACGAGCGCTGGGGTACATGGGCGCGAGCCGTGCTGGAAGCGTTTGATGCGTTTCAGCTCTTATGCGCGGTCCGCAAAGGCCCATGGGGCGTTGAAGGGCTCAATCGGCGGATTACCAGTGCCCTGTTCGAAGCGCGTTTGATCGAGAGCGATCACCATTGGTACGAAGGCCGTCCGGTGCTGATGACCCGCAACGACTATGGCCTGGGGTTGATGAACGGTGACATCGGCATCGCATTGCGCCTGCCCGAACGGGAAGGGCCTGAGGCTGGCAAACAGGTGCTGCGCGTGGCCTTCCCGCGTAACGACGGCAGCGGCGGGGTACGTTTTGTGTTGCCCAGTCGGCTTAATGATGTGGAAACGGTCTACGCCATGACCGTGCACAAATCCCAAGGCTCGGAGTTCGCTCATACGGCGCTGATCCTGCCGGAAGCCCTCAACCCGGTGCTCACCAAGGAGCTGATCTACACCGGCATCACCCGGGCCAAACACTGGTTCAGCCTGATCGAACCCCGCAAAGGCGTCTTCGAAGAAGCCCTGCGCCGCAAAGTGAAACGTTTGAGTGGGTTGATGTTGGAGTTGTAGCTAGCCACGCTCCCACAGGCAGAACGCGGTCTGTGGGAGCGAATTCATTCGCGAATGCTGACGTACAGCCGATGCATATCCATCGAATGTACTGGCCTCTTCGCGAATGAATTCGCTCCCACTGAAAAACCATCCAACATGTGAAACGCCCACGCACCAACAACGCTCACAAATGCCAAAAAGTCGCAGCTAATCCTTGCCTGTACGGCAATGAAATCTTCTGAAATGCATAATTGTAGGAAACCTCCAGCGCCCCTAACATCGTTACAAAGGGCAACATCCTCGTCAGGGGAGCGCCCCATTCCTTGACGAGTTGGAGATCCTTGCATGACCACTGCGCACGCCGCTGCCCAGCCGCCTGTTGTCCGGCCTATGTCCAGGGGCAAGGTTTACAAACTGGTTATCGCGTCATCCATTGGCAATGCCCTGGAATGGTTTGACCTGATCGCCTATGGCTTCTTTGCCATGACCATTTCCAAACTGTTTTTCCCGTCCGCTGACGAAACGGTTTCGCTGCTGCTCGCGCTGGGCACCTTCGCGGTTTCCTACCTGATTCGTCCGCTGGGCGCGGCGGTGCTGGGTTCGTATGCAGACCGGGTTGGACGCAAATCGGCAATGCTGGCTTCAATCTGGCTGATGATGCTCGGCACGCTGCTGATCGCAATCATGCCAACCTACGCGACCATCGGTATCTGGGCACCTATCGGGATATTCCTGGCGCGCCTGATTCAAGGGTTCTCGGCGGGCGGCGAGTTCGGCAGTGCCACGGCATTGCTGGTCGAGCACGCTCCGGAGCGCAAGGGCCTGATCTCCAGCTTCATGTTCGCAAGCCAAGGCATCAGCGGTTTACTGGCTTCGGGTTTCGGCTTGGTGCTCACCGCGACGCTGACCGTCGACCAGCTTGAGTCTTGGGGCTGGCGCATTCCGTTCCTGTTCGGCCTGATGATCGGCCCCGTCGGTCTGTACATCCGCCGCCACATCGAAGAAGCCGGCGAGTTCAAGGAAAGCGAACGCAGTCACGCCCCGGTCGGCGAACTGTTCAAAGCGCACAAGTACCGCATGCTGCTGGCGGTGGGCGCGTTGGTACTGTCCACGTCGGTCACCTACGTGATCATCTACATGCCGATTTATGCGGTCAAACAGCTGGGCCTGAGCGCCTCCATTGGTTACGCCGGGACATTGCTCAGCGGCCTGGTGCTGACCATCCTGACGCCTTTCATCGGTCACCTTTCCGACGTATTCGGTCGCACCCGGATCATGCTCGGGGCCTCGGTCATCTTCATCCTCAGCATTTACCCGGCCTTCTCCTGGCTGGCGGCCAACCCGACCTTGCTGGCGCTGTTGGCAGTGCTGTTCTGGATGAGCATCCTCAAGGCGATCTACTTTGGCGGTTTGCCAGCGCTGATGTCCGAGTTGTTCCCGACCCAGGTTCGCGCCACCGGCATGGCCCTGAGCTACAACATCGGCACCACGGTCTTCGGCAGCTTCACGCCCTTCATCATCGCCTGGCTGATCAGCGCCAGCGGCAACAACCTGGCGCCGAGCTACTACCTGCTAGTAACCGGCCTGCTTAGCCTGATCACCCTGTTTGCCATCCGCCGACAGTTGAAGCTGGCTTGACGGAATCTGGTCGGCGTGTGGCGCGCTGACCATTTCGATCAAATGCATAACTCTGTGGGAGATCCCCGATCGTCCAGACGCCGCGCTGGCGCGCAGTAAACACAGGACCTGTGGGAGCGAGCTTGCTCGCGAAGGGGCCGGGACATCCGGGAAATCTCTACGGGCAAACACGCAGCCTTCGCGAGCAAGGTAGAACGCCACCCCGGGCGCACACAGATTCCCAGAAAGACAGTTGAACCCCCTAGAAACATGCCCCGACATGTTCGTGCATCGCCCGATCTGGCGCACAGCCGTGCCCGATCCCTTTGTTTGTCTGCCGCTCACGGCCCCAAGGCCAATAACCAGAGATTTGCGGGAAGCAGGCTATGTTCGATTTTCGATTCAAATGTGCAGTGGCGGCGACAGCGGGCGCCTGCACAATCGGTACGGCCCAGGCCGACTTCACAGATGACAGCCACCTCACCCTGGGGCTGCGCAACTTTTATGTGGACCGCGATTTCAAGCAGGACAACGCCCCCAAGTCGCGTACCGGTAGTTGGTCTCAGGGGTTCGATTTGCAGTTCAAATCCGGCTGGACAGACGGCCCGCTGCAATTTGGTCTGGATGTGGGCGGGCAGTTTGCCTATCGCCTGGATGGCAGCAAGGATCGCTCTCCGGATGGCGTACTGCCGGTGCAAACCGACGGCAGCCCGGTCCGTGGCTACAGCCGCGCCAACGCCACGGCAAAAATCCGCTATTCGAAAACCGAGCTGCGCATCGGCGAACAGCGTCCCAACCTGCCGGTAGCGTCCTTTGACCCAACTCGGCAACTGGTGACCTCTTACCAAGGTGCGCTGCTCGAATCCAGAGAGATCAAGGACCTGACCCTGACAGCGGGGCGCTTCTGGAGCATCGCCGGGCGTGAGTCCTCCAACACCGAGGACCTCTACCTGTGGGGCGACAACCCCGCAACGCAAACCAGCAATGGCCTAAACTTCGCCGGTGCCAGTTACGCCTTTACCCCGAACCTGACCGGCACCTACTTTTACGGCGAACTGGAAGACATCTATCGCCAGCACTATGTCGGCGTCGCGCACAAATTACCGTTGGGTGGCGGCTACGCGCTGAAAACCGACGTGCGTTATTACAACAACAAAGAGGAAGGTCAGGCGCTTTCCGGCCGCGTCGACAACCGCACCTATGGCGCCATGTTCAGTTTGCTCAAGGGCAGTCACACCTTCGGCGCGGGCTATCAGCGCATGCTCGGCCAGGATACGTTTCCGACCTTCAACAGCTACGCCCCTGCGCCGTATCTCATCAACTGGTCCGCGCTGGGTTTCGTGAAGCCGGGTGAGCGCTCGTGGCAAGTGCGCTACGACTACGATTTCGCCGGAGTGGGCGTGCCGGGCCTGAAATGGATGGCGCGCTGGATGGAAGGCAATGGCATCAACCTGGGCCAGCAAAGCCACGAAACCGAACGAACTTCCATTCTCAGCTACGTGGTGCAGGACGGCGCGTTGAAAGGCTTCGGCGCGACCTGGATGAACATCGGCGTCAATGTTCGGGACACTTCGCAGTATGAGGAAAACCGTATGATCCTGACCTACACCGTCAGTCTCTGGTAACCCGGCTCGCCGTCACCAGTTGCTCTTCCAGAAAACTCAGGAAGTAACGCACCAGTACCGGCAATTTGCGCCCCGCCATGATCTGCACTTGCAGGCTGCGCTGGCGCAGTTGCGGGTCGCTCATGGGCACCAGCACCAGATTGTCTCGGGCAGTCGCTCCCAGAACCGTGACCGTGCCGCACAGCGCGATCACGTCCTGGGAGTAACGCACCACGTTATAGATCGTGCCCAGAGACTGGCTGGTGTAGGCGGGTACCACGTTGATGCCTTGCAGGTGGCAGGCGATATCGAACAGATAGCGTAACGTCGAGCCGGTGTAGGGCAGGGCCAGCGGACAATCACGCAGGTCTTGCACGGCCAGGGATTCACGGCTGGCCAGCGGGTGACCGGCCGGCATCAGGGCGCTGATAGGCGAATCACAGCTCAGGGCGATTTCCACGCCTTGCGTTGGTGTCAGGCTGAACGTCAGGGCGATGTCCACCGAACCCTCCTTGACCAATTGCGAGGCGCGGGCCGCATCCACCACGTGCACATCGAAACTCGCCCCGGGGTGAAAATTGCGAAACTCCGCCGTCACCCTCGGCAAGAACTCCCACGCCATGCCTTCCGGGCACGCCAGCGCGATGCGGTGCTGCTGCAAGGTGTTCACGCCGCGCATCTCGGCGATGACGTTTTTCACCTCCAACATGTTGCGCGTGGCATAGGCCAGCAGCAATTGGCCAGGTTCGGTCAACTGCATGCCCCGAGGCTTGCGTTCGAAAAGCTGTAAGCCGAGGTTTTCTTCCAGATTGCTGATCTGGCGGCTGACCGCAGAAACCGCCACGTGCAGTTCTTCGGCGGCAGCGGACAGCGACCCGGTCCGGGCCACACTGTGGAAATAACGCAGGGGTAGATCATGCATGTCAGTGCTCCATTCCTGCCTCATGGCTGTGCAGATTTGGCTTGTTATAAAAGCAAGGATAGCTTGCTAACTTGATAATTGTTGCAAGTCAGCTGGCCACGTTACCCTTGATTTCATTACTGGTCGAGCTGCTTTCAAGCGCGATCAAAGTGCCCCGTGAAAGGTAACCCTGATGTCTTCAACTTCCCCGCAAGGCCGAGAGCACGCCATTAAGCTTGCCGTTGAAACCCTGAGTTCCGGCGCGTTTTTCCAGACGTTGAGCCGCCGCGTGGCGCAGCGCACCGAAAGCCAGAACCCGGACTGCGCCGAACCGCTGCGTGACTATCTGCTGATCGAAATGCAGCCGCTGCTGGAACGTCTGGGCTTCGTCTGCCGTTTCGTCGACAACCCCCACGAGGGCAAGCCACCGCTGCTGTTCGCACACCGTATTGAAGACCCGGCCCTGCTGACCTTGCTGACTTACGGTCACGGCGATGTCACCAGCGGCCAGGACGAACTCTGGCAAGAAGGCACGGCGCCCTGGAAGCTGAGCATCAAGGACGGCCGCATTTATGGGCGCGGCACTGCCGACAACAAGGGCCAGCACAGTATCAACCTGGCGGCGCTTGAGGCGGTGCTGCAAGCTCGCGAAGGCAAGCTCGGTTACAACCTGAAAATCATTTTCGAGATGAGCGAAGAAGTCGGCTCGCCGGGCCTTGAGCAAGCGTGCCGCGACAATGCGGACGAGCTGGCCGCCGACCTGTTCCTCGCCTCGGATGGCCCGCGTGTGCGCCATGATTTGCCGACTCTGTTCCTCGGCTCCCGTGGCGTCTGCCAATTCCGCCTGACCGTGGACACCGGCAACGGCGGCCGCCACTCGGGTAACTGGGGCGGCATCATCACCAACCCCGCCATCGTATTGGGGCATGCTTTGTCGTCAATGGTGTCTGCCCAGGGTCAGTTGCTTGCCGATTGCTTGCGTCCGGCACCGATGCCGGAATATGTGTCGGCGCTGATCCGTGACTTGCCCGTTGGTGGCGAAAGCTTCGACCCGCAACTCAACCCCAATTGGGGCGAGCCAGGCCTGACCACCGGCGAGAAGCTGTTTGGCTGCAACACCCTGGAAATCGTCGGCTTGTCGTCCGGCAGCACGGTCAAAGTGATCGGCGCGATTCCGGGGCGTGCCGAGGCGGTGTGTCAATTGCGTTTTGTCGAGGGCACTGACTGGCAGGCGCTGGAAGCCAACCTTCGCACGCATCTGGATCAGCACGGCTTCAACGACGTGCAGATCAATGTCGAAGGTGGCTACGCCGCCACCCGCCTTGACCCGCGCCACCCGTGGGTGGGCTTTGTGCAGAACTCGGTCAGCCAGAGTCTCGGCGAGCCGGTGAGCATCCTGCCGAACCTGGGCGGCACCATCCCCAACCATTGCTTCGCGGATGTACTGGGCTTGCCGACGGTCTGGTTGCCGCATTCCTACCCGTCCTGCAAGCAACATGCGCCCGATGAACACTTGCTCGAAAGCGTTGTGGAGCAAGGCCTCAAGGCAGCGACCGGATTGTTCTGGGATCTGGGTGAGGCGACGGCGACCGAGCTTCAGCTGAACTAGGCACGCGTAGTTTTCCTGTGGGAGCGAATTCATTCGCTAATGCGGACGTACAGCTGATGCATATCTATCGACTGTACCGGCCTCTTCGCGAATGAATTCGCTCCCACAAGAGCAGTGCAGGTCAGACAGCCTACTTATCCAACCCCATAAACTGCATCACCCGTTCCCCCGCCTGGCCCGCACGAATCGTCTGCGGCCCGGCATCGGCTTGCACCACGCCGTTCTCCATGAAAATCACCCGATCCGAGATGGACATCGCGAAGTCCATTTCATGGGTCACGATCAGCATGGTCATCCCCTCTTTGGCCAAATCACTGATCACCTTGAGCACATCACCCACCAATTCCGGGTCCAGCGCCGAAGTCGGCTCATCGAACAACATGATCTGCGGATCCATCGCCAATGCCCGAGCAATCGCCACCCGCTGTTGCTGCCCACCGGACAACTGATGCGGGTACTTGTGCGCATGGGCCAGCAAGCCGACCTTGTCCAGCAAGGCATAAGCACGTTGTTCGCTGATCACCCGGTCGCGGTCGTGATAGCGCGGGGCGAGGGTGACGTTGTCGAGGATGGTGCGATGCGGGAACAGATTGAAGTTCTGGAACACCATGCCAATATTCTGCACGCCACGACGGATCTGTGGGTTATTGGGTTTGTCCCCGGCATGGATAAAGCTTTCGCCAAACAGAATGATCTCGCCGTCGTCGATGCTCTCCAGGCCGTTGACCGTACGAATCAGCGACGTCTTGCCCGAGCCAGACGGCCCGATGATGGAAATCACCTGGCCGACTTCCACATCCAGGTTGATGCCCTTGAGCACCTCATGGTGGCCGTAACTCTTGTGAATCGTGTGCAGCTGAAGCGCGGGGGCAATGCCTGCGGTCTGCGTGGCCGTTTTCACAGTTGGCGCAGGCAGACTGGCGCGCAGTTGCTGCACGCTCGTATCGTCCAGGGTCTGCGGCTTGCGGTTGTTCAGCTCCAGATGCTGTTCGAGCCAGTGGAACAGCCAGCCAAACACCGTGACGATCATCACGTAATACACCGCGACCGCCGACAGCGTTTCCATGACCAGAAAGTTTTGCGCATACAGGCGCTGGCCCACGGTGAGCAATTCCGTCAGGGAAATCACCGAAATGATCGACGTGAGTTTGACCACCGTGATGTATTCGTTGATCAGCGTCGGCAAAGAAATCCGGAACGCCTGCGGGATCACGATCAGCCGTTGCATGCCCAGCACGCCGATACCCAGCGCGCGGCCTGCTTCCTTCTGACCCTTGGCCACGGAAATCAGCCCGCCACGATGGATCTCGGCCATGTACGCCGCTTCCGTCACCACCAGCGCAAACAGCCCGGAGTAGAACGGATCAGACAGCACGTCGCGGGTGAACGGCAGCATCTGCGGCAGGTTATAAACAAACACCACCAGCACCAGCAGCGGGACGCTGCGGAAGAACCAGATATAAATCGACGCCGGTACGCGCAACCAGCGCGAGGTCGACAACTTGGCCGAAGCCAACAGAAAGCCCAGCACCATGCCGATGAACCAGCCCAGCGCACTGAGCTGAATCACCGTGATGCACGACTTCCAGAAGTCCGCCATCGAGAACAGAGAAAAAAAGTAAGACCATTCGAATTGCATGTACACCTCAAACCGTCGGGCTAGACGGAAAACTCACGCCGGACGCAACTGTGGGACCGAATTCATTCGGGAAGACGGAGGTTCAGGCGCTACATCTTTAGCGTTTGATAGGCCGTTTTCCCGAATGAATTCGGTCCCACAGGGTCCGCGTTTCACCGGCGTTTTGCCGTTGTAATCAGAACTCAGTTACCCGGCGCTTCCAGGTTGTACTTCTTCAACAGCGCGTCGTATTCACCCGACTTCTTGGTCTCGTCGAAGGCCTTGAGCAGTGCTTGATACAACTCTTCGTTGCCCTTCTTCACGTAGATGCCCAGCGTTTGCTGATAGATCGAATGTTCGGTGCTGACCACCACGCGGCCTTTGGTGCGTTCGGCGATCATGCCGGCCGCGCCGTCGATTTCCACCTGGGCCTGAACGTTGCCCGACAGCAGTGCTTGAGTCACTTCAGGGGCTGACGGGAATTCGCTGACCGAAATGGCGCCCTTGTTGTTCGGCACACAGTAATCAGTCGACAGCTTGTTGAACTGCGCAACCCAGGTCGTGCCTTTTTCCAGGCCCACTTTCAGGCCGCAGAGATCTTCCGGCACCTTGGGTTTTACCTTGCTGTCCTTGAGCACCATGATCGCCGCCCCGGTCTTGGCGTACGGGATGGTCTGCGCCTGGGTCTGGCGTTCCGGGGTGATGTACATGCCGGAAATGATCGCATCGTAGTGCCCGGCGTTGAGGCTGAGGATCAGGCTGGAGAACTTGGTATCAACGAAGTCCGCCTTGAGGTTCATGTGCTTGGCGAGCATGTGAGCCAGTTCCGGGTCGGAGCCGACGACGTTTTTCTTCTCGTCGTAGGATTCGAACGGCGGGTAGGTAATCTCCATCCCCACTTTGAACACGCCCGGTGTAACGGTCGTGGCGGCGTGAGCCAGAGTCGCCCCGAAAACGGCGGCGGCAAGCACGGTCAAGCGGACAGCAATGTTCTTTGTATTGCGCATCGTCGAGGACTCCAGAGTAGAAAGGTGCGGCACGGTAGGTGTGGAAAATGTCATGCAGGGCATTCAGGAAGGCGCTGATGCCTGGTTCTTCAAGTGGCCGAAGCTCGAAGGCTTGCGGGCTTTTTCGTACAGCTTCAACTCGCCGTTCTCCACTTTTTTACGCAAATACTGATAGGTCTGCAGGGCTTGGCCGAACATGTGCTCGCCGATGGTGATCTCTTCGTAATCCTGCGCACCGGTCTTGGCGAACTGCGGCAACGGTTTGATTTGCGTATGGAAATCGCAGGCATAGAACAGCGGGAACGAGTAGCGCTCCTCGCTGACGGTCCTGACCCGGTGAGCGGTTGCAACGAACGTACCAGCGGTCATCACCTCCAGCATGTCGCCGATGTTGACCACAAACGCGTCTTCCACAGGCGGCGCGTCGATCCATTGACCCAGATCGTTCATCACCTCCAGGCCTGGCTTGTCGGCGAGCAAGATCGTGAAGCATTCGTAATCGGTGTGCGCACCAATACCGGGCGCGTCCTGGGCGGCGCCGTCGAACGGGTAATGGATCAGGCGCAGCTTGGAGGGCGGGCGAGTGACCATCGCATCGAAGTAGCCTTCCTCCAGGCCCAGCGCCAACGCAAAGCCATCGAACAGCCGACGGCCCAAGGCAAACACGGCGGCGTAATAGGCCTGCACGGCGGGCTTGAAGCCTGGCAAGTCCGGCCATTCGTTGGCGCCGATCAGCGGGGTTTTCGCGATCACCAGCGGGTCTTCGTCGCCCACCTCGAAGCCGATATCGAAGGCCTCTTTGTGGTCCGGCTTGCCCTTGGCATACACCTCTTCGCCTTCCGGGACGAAGCCTTTATGGCTACGGGAAGTGCCGATGTAGTGCTGCATCTTGTAGTCCAGCGACTGGGCGAACAGATCCTTGGCCGCCTGACGCAAGCCGTCGATCAAATGCTGATCAATGCCGTGGTTCTTGATGTACAGAAAGCCGACTTCCCGGGCCGCTGCGCCCAACTCTTCGGCCACCGCCTGACGCTGGGTAATATCGGCGCTGAACAACCCGGCGATGTCCACCACCGGGATACTGCTGAAGTTGGCGACGGCTTGAGTGTGATCGGGCATGACGACAGGCTCCTGGTTAACGGTGAGTCGAATGAGTGAAACGCTGGAAGTGCTCGCGTTCGGTCTGGCCCATCCAGATGTTCAGCGACCACAGGTCAGCCACGGGAACATTGGTGAAGGGCAGGTGATGCAGGTAACCATCGGCGCCGAACTCGGGCGTCAGCGTGCTGACCTGATAGCCCCGCGCCTGCTGCGAACGCCAGATCGCTTCCCAATGCTGCTGGTGGAAGGCGAGTTCTTTGGCGTATTCGGGGGCGGCAGGGTGCGGGACCTGCGGGCCCTGGTCATAACCGACCCGGGCCTGAATGTGATGAACCCGCTCGATGAAGGCGCTGAGGTCGTCTTCCGGGTCGTTGAGCAAACGCTCGCAGGTGACAACCCAGTGGCTGATGTCACTGGTGAACAGCATGTCCGGCAATTGGCGGATCAGTTCCAGCGTGACCCATGGGTTGAACAACGAGCGCGAGCGATGAGTTTCGAAGGAGCACAACTGACCGTGCTTGCGCGCCAGCTCCAGCGCCTGACCGAAAAAGTCCACTTGCTGCGGCAACTGCCAGCGGTCATTGCCGGCCAGCACGTTGACGAAACGCGGCGCCAGCTCACCCGCCCAGCCAAGCTTCTTGTCCAGATCGGCGAGGTGCTCGGCCACCGTGGCGGATTGTTCCGGCAGCACGTCGTAGGCGGTGAACACCGTGCTGATGTAGCCCAGGCGGTTGGCGCGCAGGAACGCCGCAAACTCAGCCCGCTCGGCAGCCGCCAGCGGTAAACGCGCCTCCATGCCGTCGAACCCGGCTTCGAGCAACTCTTCCACCGCCTGCGCCTTGCTGGCGGTGTAGCCCCAGAGGGTGCGAAAAATATCCAGCTTCATCGATCAACCCCAAAGATAAGCAAGCGCGCTGATCTTAGGTGCCGGTGACGAGCGGAAAGAATAGGAAAGCTCAAATCGATAGTTCAGAGATTTCTGAAGTATCGGTGCAGCGCTATGAGCGGCTCCTTAGATCCCTGTGGGAGCGACCGGGGTGGCGCTCCACATTGCTCGCGAAGGCTGTGTATCTGGCAAAGCAGATGTGCTGAATGTGCCGGCCTCTTCGCAAGCAAGGTGGAGCGCCACCCCGGTTGCTCCCACAGTTTCTGGGCTGGTCCGCAGGTTCTGTGAATATCCTCAACCTCCGTGGGAGCGAGCTTGTTCGCGAAGGCTGTGTATCTGGCAAAGCAGATGTACTGAATGTGCCGGCCTCTTCGCAAGCAAGCTTGCTCCCACGGGTACTATGGCGAACTCAAATCCGTGGGAGCCTGGCATCACCGGGTAATCAAGTCACCTCGGTTTGCCTGACACACCGTCACCCCCTGTGGGAGCGAATTCATTCGCGAATGCGGTGGCACAAACGATGAATCTGTGTCGAATGTACCGACCCTTTCGCGAATGAATTCGCTCCCACAGGTTCGGTGTCCCGCCGAAAATAATGCGCCCACCCCTGTAGGAGCCAACTTGTTGGCGAGGCTTTTGGGCCTGTGAACACTGGAATATCGCCTCGCGAACACGTTCGTTCCTACAGAGGGTCATCGTTCTTCAAATCGCGACCATCTCCCCGAATCAGGCACAACACCCGGAGTTATAGGCATTCCGTCTCGCACCAGCACAAGCGTACTATTCGCGCACGACCGTACTCACGACGATCATCGTCAGGGCATCACGTGAATCATGCGCCGCAGAGCGCGTTCACCCTGCCCACTGCTATCTTTTTATTCTGCTCCTGCCCACCGGGTTAACGCCTAAGGTGAGCACGTTGCTGCTGATTGTCGAAAAAAGAACTAGAACAGAACCGCTGTGGACCAGCGTCGCCAACCCGACGTATCGGCGTTCACCCGTGATTGATGCTTGAGGCCTTACGATGCAAAAACTACTGATCAATGGTCAGGAGCATGAGCTGGATGTCGCAGAAGACATGCCACTGCTCTGGGTCCTGCGCGATGTGCTGGGCATGACAGGCACCAAATATGGCTGCGGCATTGCCCAGTGTGGCGTCTGCACCGTGCACCTGGACGGCCAGGCCGTGCGCTCCTGCGTGCTGCCGGTCAGCGCTGTGGCGGGCCGCAAGGTCACCACCATTGAAGCCGTGGGTGAAATCCCCCTCGGCCAGGAAGTGCAGCAAGCCTGGCTCGCCCACGAAGTGGTGCAATGCGGTTACTGCCAGCCGGGGCAGATCATGTCCGCGGTCGCCTTGCTGCAAGCGCACCCTGACGCCAATGACGAACAGATCACCGAGGCCATGGCCGGGAATCTGTGCCGTTGCGCGACCTACACGCGGATTCGCGCGGCCATCAAAAGCGTCAGCAAGGCCTGAGGGTAATCACCATGTCAGAAGTCAAAACATCTGCCGCGATGGTTTCGCGTCGCGGCCTGCTCAAAGGCGGCGCTCTGTCTCTGGGTGGTCTGGTCATCAGCACTTGGTTGCCGCCATTGGCCAGCCGCAGCATGGCGGCCGAAGCAGTCAATGCCGCCCGGCTGGGTGACGCCGCGTCGCCGGGCTTCGGCGCTTTTGTCCGGGTTGCGCTGGACGGCAAAGTCACCGTGATCTCGCCAAAAATCGAGATGGGCCAGGGCGTACAGACCGGCATCGCGATGATGGTTGCCGAAGAGCTGGAAGTCCCGCTCGCCTCGGTCAGCATTGAAGAGTCCCCGCCCAACGCCGCGCTTTACACCGACACCATCCTGCAGTTCCAGGCCACCGGCGGCTCGTCTTCGACCCGTTATGCCTGGGAGCCACTGCGCAAGGCGGGCGCCACCGCTCGCGTCCTGTTGATTGAAGCGGCGGCGATTCGCTGGAACGTCGCGCCGAGCCAGTGCCATGCCGAAAACGGCCAGGTGGTCGGCCCGAACGGCCAGACGCTGGCTTATGGCGAACTGGTCCAAGCCGCCTCGGCGTTGCCGGTCCCTAAAGACGTACCCCTCAAGGCCATTGCGGATTTCAAACTGTTGGGCACCTCCGCCCCGCGTCTGGACACGCCGCACAAGGTCAACGGCTCGGCGGTGTTCACCATCGACGTGAAAATCCCCGACATGCTGATCGCCTCCACGCTGACCTGCCCGGTGCATGGCGGCAAATTGCGCAGCGTCAAGAAAGAAGACGAAGCGCGCAAGATCCCCGGCGTTCGCGACGTGATCCGCCTGGAAAACGCCGTGGCCGTCACCGCCACCAATTTCTGGTCCTGCCAGCAGGCGCTCAAAGCGCTGGAAATCGAGTGGGACTTCGGCCCGCACGCGTCGATTGACTCGGCGCAGCTGGACAAGGCCCTGATGGACGCCAGTTCCAAAGACGGCGTGTTCGCCAAGCAGACCGGCGACATCGGCGCGGCCCTGAAAAACGCTTCCAGCAAATTCGAAGCGGTGTACCAGCAGCCATTCCTGTCCCACTCGCCCCTGGAACCCATGACCTGCGTCGCCCATGTGCGTCCGGACATGTGTGAGCTGTGGGTCGGTTGCCAGGCGCCTGGCTTCGCGCAAATGGGTGCCGCGAAAATCTGCGGCATGCCTGTGGATAAAGTAGTTATCCACAACCAGCTCATCGGTGGCGGCTTCGGTCGGCGTCTTGAGTCGGACTTCATCTACCAAGCCGTGGACATCGCCCGTCAGCTGAGCTACCCGATCAAACTGATCTGGACCCGCGAAGAGGACATGACCCACGACCGCTATCGTCCGCATTACGTGGATCGCCTCAACGCCGCACTGGACAAAGACCTCAAGCCGGTCGGCTGGGAACACCGCATCGCCGGGGCTTCAGTGATGGCGGCCTATGTCGGCAAATTGCCGGAAAGCGGCGTCGATGCTGACGCCGTTGAAGTGGCCATCGACCCGGTCTACAAGATGGGCAGCCTGCAAGTGCGCTACATCCGCCAGGACCCGGACGTGATTCCGGTTTCGTGGTGGCGTGGGGTTGGCCCGTTGCGCAGCACCTATGCCGTGGAATGCTTCATCGATGAGCTGGCGCACAACGCCAAGGCTGACCCGATCGACTATCGCCTGAGCCTCATGCAAGACCACCCTCGCGCCCAGGCCGTGCTGAAAAAAGCCGCCGAGCTGGCCGACTGGAAAACCCCGCTGCCCGCAGGCAGTGGCCGTGGTGTTGCTGTCAGCTCGGTGTTTGGCAGCTTCGTGGCGACCGTTGTCGAGCTGGAGATGCAGGGCGACAAAGGTCTGCGCATCAAGCGCCTGATCACGGTCGTGGACTGCGGCTTTGCCAACAACCCGACCTCGGTGGAATCGCAGATGGAAGGCGGCACGCTGTTCGGCCTGTCGGCTGCGCTGTTCAATGAAATCCTCATCGACAAAGGCCAGGTGGTGCAGACCAACTTCCATGCCTACCGCCAGATCCGCATGAGTGACGCGCCGCCGGTGCAGGTCCACGTGATCAAAAGCCAGGAAAGCCCCGGCGGTGTCGGTGAAACCGGCGCCGTGCCGGCTGCTGCTGCGTTGGTCAATGCCCTGTTCGCCGCGTCCAAAGTCCGCGAGCGCCGTCTGCCACTGAGCCGTTCCGGCTATTTCACTGTTTAAGGAGCGCCGTCATGAAAACGTTGAATGCTGCGCTCGCCATCCTGGCAGCAAGCTTTGCACTGAACACCTATGCCGCCGACCAGGTTGCCGATCCGGCCCTGATCAGCAAAGGCGAATATCTGACCCGCGCCGCTGACTGCGTGGCCTGCCACGTTGCGCCGGGTGGCAAACCCTACGCGGGCGGCCTGTCCTTCAAGCTGCCGTTTGGCACGCTGTACTCGCCCAATATCACCCCTGATAAAGAAACCGGGATTGGCAACTGGACCGAAGACGAATTTGTCAGCGCCCTGCAAAAAGGCGTGGGCAAGGACGGCAAACACTACTATCCGGCCTTCCCGTACACCTCCTACACGCTGATGCCTCGCGAAGACATTCTGGCGATCAAGGCGTACCTGTTCAGCCTTGAGCCGATCAGCCAGAAGCCTAAAGAAAACGACATCGGCTTCCCGTTCAACCAGCGCTGGGGCATGTTCTTCTGGAACGCCGTGTTCGCCGACAACGAGCGCTTCGTGCCGGACAGCAAGCAGTCCGAAGAATGGAATCGCGGCGCCTACCTGGTGCAAGGCCCTGGCCACTGCGGCGAGTGCCACACCCCGCGCAACATCTTCCAGGCCATGAGCTCCGGCAAATCCCTGGCCGGTGGCGAGATTGGCAACTGGCAGGCCTATAACATCAGCTCCGACCCGAAACACGGCATCGGCGCCTGGCCGCAAGAAGCCTTGGTCAGCTACCTGTCCAAAGGCTACGCGCCAGGTTATGGCGGGGCGGGTGGGCCCATGGCAGATGCGGTCGAACACAGCCTGCGCTTCCTGAGCCCGGCGGATTTGAACGCGATTGCCGTGTACCTCAAATCCACCCCGGCCCGCAGCCAGGGCGTCGCGCGGCCGATGCTGGCGATCAACGCACAGGCTGAGAAAGGCCTGGGCAGCAAGGTGTTTAGCGAATCCTGCGTGGCGTGCCACCGTCTGGACGGCACCGGCAATCAGTCGCCTATCGCCACCTTGATCGGCCTCAAAACCGTCAATGATCCTACCGGCACCAACCTGATTTCGACATTACTGGAAGGGCACACCCAGGGGGCCGTCCGCGTCGACCAGCGCATGCCGGACTTCGCCCGCAACTACAACGACACCGAACTGGCCGCCGTCAGCACCTACGTCCTGCGCCGCTTCGGGCAGAGCAATGGGGAAGTCAAAGCTGAAGACGTCAAGAAATCACGGGAAGCGTCGTTGCATTAAAGGCGACATCGAGTTGTAGGAGCTGTCCGAGGTTACGAGGGCTGCGAAGGCGGAGTGCTTGACACACCGCTGTTCGCAGCCTTCGTAACCTCGGTCAGCTCAGATTCAGTGGTGTACCACGAGTCCGTGGGAGCGACCGGGGTGGCGCTCCACATTGCTTGCGAAGGCAATGTATCTGGCAATTAGATGTGCTGAATGTACCGACCCCTTCGCAAGCAAGCTTGCTCCGACAGGTTCTGGGCTGGTTCGCAGATTCTGTGAATATCCACACCCCCTGTGGGAGCGAGCTTGCTCGCGAAGGCTGCGTATCTGGCAAACAGATGTGCAGCATGTCCCGGACCCTTCGCAAGCAAGCTTGCTCCCACAGGTTCTGGGCTGGTTCGCAGATTCTGTGAATATCCACACCCCCTGTGGGAGCGAGCTTGCTCGCGAAAGCGGTGTATCTGGCAAACAGATGTGCAGCATGTCCCGGACCCTTCGCAAGCAAGCTTGCTCCCACAGGTTCTGGGCTGGTTCGCAGATTCTGTGAATATCCACACCCCCTGTGGGAGCGAGCTTGCTCGCGAAAGCGGTGTATCTGGCAAGCAGATGTGCTAAATGTCCCGGCCCCTTCGCAAGCAAGCTTGCTCCCACGAATACTGGGTTGTACTCAAATCCGTGGGAGCGAGCTTGCTCGCGAAGGCGGTGTATCTGGCAAGCAGATGTGCCGAATGTCCCGGCCTCTTCGCAGGCAAGCTTGCTCCCACAAATACTGGGTTGTGCTCAAATCCGTGGGAGCGAGCTTGCTCGCGAAAGCGGTGTATCTGGCAAGCAGATGTGCCGAATGTCCCGGCCCCTTCGCAGGCAAGCTTTCTCCCACAAATACTGGGTTGTACTCAAATCCGTGGGAGCGAGCTTGCTCGCGAAGGCGGTCTGTCTGGCAAAGCAGATGTGCCGAATGTCCCGGCCCCTTCGCAGGCAAGCTTGCTCCCACAAATACTGGGTTGTGCTCAAATCCGTGGGAGCGAGCTTGCTCGCGAAGGCGGTCTGTCTGGCAAAGCAGATGTGCTAAATGTCCCGGCCCCTTCGCAAGCAAGGTGGAGCGCCACCCCGGTTGCTCCCACAGATTCTGTGGTGTATTCAAATTCTCCTGATTCACCACGCTGCGCCGCTCACCGCTTCTGCGAAGAAAGCACCGGGGCATAGCCGTTGCCCAGCACTTCGCGGTACACCTGTGCAGTCGTCGCGCACATGTGGTCGGCGGTGAACAGTTTCTGGAACCGCAGCAAGGCATTCGCCCCAAACCGCTGCGTCAACGCAGGGTCATCCCACAACCGGCGCATCGCCTCGCGCAACGCCAACGGCGCATTGGGCGGTACAGCCAGGCCGGTTTCTTCGTGGATGTTCACATACGTCGTACCCGTGCCAATCTCGCAGGAGATCATCGGCTTGCCGTACATCGACGCTTCCAGCAACGAAATCCCGAACGCCTCCGAACGCAGATGCGACGGGAATACCAGCGCGTAACACATCTGCAGCAGGCAGGCCTTGTCTTCATCGTCCAGGCGGCCAACGAACAGCACATTGCGCAGCTGCAGCTTTTCAGCCTGGGCCTTCAATTCCAGTTCCTGCGGGCCAGCGCCGAGGATCACCACCGGATAATCAACGCCCTCAAGCGCGCTGAGCAAACTGTCCAGGCCCTTGTAATAACGCAGCACGCCCACGAACAGGAAGAACTTCTCCGGTACCCGCTGGCGCCATTGCTCGCGGGTCTGCTCTGAAACGGTGGGATATTCCGCCTGATTCAACCCGTAAGGCACGACGACGGTCTTGTCGGCGAATGGCTTGAGGGTTTCGCTGCTGCGCTGATAGTTGGGCGAGGCCACCAGAATGCGGTCCATGCTGCCCAGAAACTGATTCATCAGCGGGGTATAGAGCTTCAACAGCGTACGCTGCTTGATGATGTCCGAGTGGTAACTGAGCACCGTCGGCCGACCATGACGCGTCGCGAAATGCACCAGGTCCATCAGCGGCCACGGAAAGTGGAAATGCACCAGATCCGCCTCGGCGGCCATTTCCTTGAACTGCTTGAACACACTCAGGGAAAACCCGGTAGACGCCAGATTGAAGTTCTCCTTCACCCGCGTCACCTGATGATCCGCCACCTGCACGCGGGCAGGGGAGGGGTCAGGGCTCAACGTCAGCACCTCGCCCTCAATCCCCAGCGCTCGGCTGCCTTGGCACAACTGGAAAATCACCTGCTCGATACCGCCGGTAGTGTCGGGGTAATAGGTTTTGAAGAAATGCAAAATGCGCATGAGGTACCAGCTGTAACTTTCAGGGACAGTCGTCCAGCGTCTGGAAAACAACGTTGGGCAGCAGAAGAAATGGTGACTTATCCGAACGGATAATCAGGCGCGGGACTTTACTCTCGACAGTGCGCCATCTGCAAGCATGGCGCGACGACCCGTGTTGTACGAAAAATGGACAGTCGGCGTGGGAACTTAAAGCCTTTTTCATTTATGCATCGTTAGGTGAGTGATACACTCGCGCGCTTTTCCATACCCCCTTGGCAGTTTTGCGAATATGCGTAGTAGTCATGACAACAGCTTGCAAGCTGCCCTGAAGGCTTGTAAGAGCAGTTTCATATCGGTCGGCATTTTCAGCCTATTTGTTAACGCGCTGATGCTCGTCCCGACCTTCTACATGCTCCAGGTTTATGGCCGGGTAGTCACGAGCGGGAGTATCTCCACGCTTGTGATGCTGACGATCATCATGACTATTCTCGTCATCACCATGGGCTCGCTGGAGTGGATCCGCTCGCGAATCATGGTCCGCGTCAGCACCAAACTTGACGTACTGCTCAGCCGGGATGTCTACCGCGCCAGCTTCAAGCGTGCTCTTGAGAGTGGCGGTATGGACGCATCCGCACAGCCCCTCAATGACCTGACCGGGCTAAGACAGTTCATCACAGGCAACGGGCTCTTTGCGTTCTTCGACGCCCCGTGGCTACCGATCTACATCGCGGTGATGTTCATGTTCCACCCTTGGTATGGCTGGGTGGCGATCGGCAGTGCAATCATCCTGCTGATCCTGGCTTATCTCAACGAGAAAGGCACCGGCAAGGCGCTGGGCGAAGCGAACAAGGAAAACATCGCGGCGACCTTGCAGACCACCAAGAACCTGCGCAACGCCGAAGTCATTGAATCGATGGGCATGCTCAGCACCCTGATTCAGCGCTGGAGCAACCGCCAGAGAAAAGTTCTGGTGCTCCAGTCCTTCGCCAGTGACAAGGGCGGCATCGTCAGTTCGGTATCCAAGACGTTCCGGATGCTGATCCAGTCGTTGATTCTCGGCCTGGGTGCCTACCTGGCAGTCAATCACGAAATCAGCCCCGGTCTGGTGATCGCAGGTTCTGTACTGCTCGGTCGCGCACTGGCCCCTATCGACTTGATCATTGGTAGCTGGAAAGGCTTTATCGCCGCCCGCTCACAGTACGACCGTCTCAACGGCATCATGGACAAGCTGCAGGCCGAGCCTGAGCGCATGCCTTTGCCTGCGCCTCAGGGCCATGTGCTCGTGGACAACCTTATTATTGGTGCGCCTGGCAGCAAGACCCCGATCCTGCGCGGGATCAGCTTCGGCGTTCCTGCCGGGTCCGTGGTTGGCATCATCGGCCCGAGCGCGTCTGGCAAATCGACACTGGCCCGCGCCCTGATGGGTGTCTGGGTACCGCAGCACGGCACCGTGCGACTGGACGGCGCCGACATCAGCAACTGGGACAAAGAGCAGCTGGGGCCTTACATCGGCTACCTGCCTCAGGATATCGAACTGTTCGAAGGCAGCATCAGCGAAAACATCGCGCGTTTTGCCGACGTTGACGCCGATAAGGTCGTCAAGGCCGCTAAGACTGCTGGCGTCCACGAAATGATCCTCCTGCTTCCTGAGGGTTACGACACCGTGATTGGTAGCGAGGGCGTCAACCTCTCCGGCGGTCAGCGCCAGCGCGTTGGTCTGGCACGTGCCATTTATGGCACCCCGCGCCTGATTCTGCTGGATGAGCCCAACTCCAACCTCGACGAAGTGGGCGAGCGCGCATTGGCCTCCGCCATCCATGAGTTGAAGCAAACCGGCTCGACGATCTTCGTGATTACCCACCGCACCACCATTCTTTCCCAGCTTGACCGGATTCTGGTCATGAATGCCGGTGGCGTAAGCATGTATGGTCCGCGTGATCAGGTCATGGAAGAGCTCAACAAGCAACAAATTGCTGCTCAACAGAAAGCCGCTCTCGCGGCAACAGGCGCTTCGGCTTCTGCCGGCGTCTGACAGGAAGATATCGATGACCAGTATGTCCAAGAATCAAGTTGATAACTTCGCTGATCTGCCAACCTCTGACCGCAAAACGCGTCGCCTGGGTTTTACCATCCTGATTGTTGTATTTGGTATTTTCGGCACCTGGGCCGCGGTTGCGCCTATTGATGGCGCTGTTTATGCCCCTGGCGTAGTGACCGTACAGACTTATCGCAAGACGGTTCAGCACCTCGAAGGCGGCATCGTTAAAGATGTACTCGCCCGCGACGGCGATATGGTCAAGAAGGGTGATCCATTGATCATCCTCGACGACGCTCAGCTGCGTGCCGAGTACGACATGAACCACAACCAGTTGATTGCTGCTCGGGCGATGGAAGCACGGCTTGAAGCTGAGCGTGACAACTTGCCAGCCATCGACTTCGGCACCATGACTGAAGCCGATACCCCGCGTGGCATCGAAGCCCGAATGGGCGAAACCCAGGTTTTCAATGCCCGACGTGGCGCACGTCTGGGGCAGATTGCAGTTCTGCAGGAGCGAATCGGCCAGCTGCAGCAGCAGATCAAGGGCACCGATGACATGATCGGCACAAAGGTCAATCTGCAGAAATCCTACACCGGCGAGATCGGTGAGTTGAGCGAGCTGTTGACTCAGGGCTTTGTCGACAAGCAGCGCCTGCTGGAGCAGCAGCGCAAGCTAGACATGCTCAAGTCGGAAGTTGCCGACCAGCGATCGTCGATCACCAAGACCCGTTTGCAGATCAACGAAACTCAGTTGCAGATTCTGCAGATCAACAAAGACTTCAATTCAGACGTTGCCAAGCAGTTGTCAGAAGTCCAGACCAAGGCCTATGACCTTCAGGAACGTACTGCTGCCATGGCCGACCGCCTGACTCGCGTGATTATCCGCGCACCAGACGACGGAATGGTTATCGGTATGACTGTACATACCATCGGTGGCGTAGTGCGGCAGGCGACACCTTTGCTGGATATCGTTCCTTCGGTTTCCGATTTGGTGGTTGAAGCTCAGGTTCCGCCTAACGACATCAACCGAGTGGCGATTGGCAAGAATGCCGATATCCGCTTCAGCGCGTTCAACAGCGCAACAACCCCTGTCATCGAAGGTGTTGTAACCAGCGTTTCAGCCGACCGCCTGACCAACGAAAAGACCGGCATGCCGTATTACCTGGCACGTGTAAGCGTGACTGCAGAGGGTGCGAAGAAGCTGGGTGATAAAAAACTGCTGGCGGGTATGCCTGCTGAAGTGCTGGTCAAGACGGGTGAGCGCACCATGTTGGAATACCTGTTGCAGCCGGCGCGTAACGCAATCTCCCAGTCGATGATCGAGGAATGACAGTGCGTCTGTTTCCATGTCTGTTGTTGGGAATGTTCGCGCTGCAAGCACATGCTGCCGAGCCCAAGACTGCTGAACCTGCCAACCCCAAGCCTGGGCCAAGCAGTGTCAGCGCCAAAGAGTATTCCGCGGACCTGATGCAGCTCTTCAAAGAGTCGCGTCTTGAAGATCCCCGCGTGCTGGCTTCCTATTCACGGGCAAAGTCCAGTGAAGAGCAGCAACGCGAGGCGCTGGGTGGCCTGTTGCCGCAAATCACCGCCAATGCAGGTGCCAACCGCATCAAACAGGTCAACGAACAGATTAATCAGATTTACAACAGCGAGAACTACAGCATCACGTTGAGCCAGCACATCTACAACAAGGCAGCGTGGGAGAACTATCAGCGTTACAAAAGCCTCGCCAAGCAATCGGCTTCCGAGTCCGAAGAAGCTCAGGCCGAGGCCACCGTTGACCTCGCTCAGCGCTACTTTGCCGCCTTGGCTGCCGACGATGAGCTAGAGCTGGTTCAGGCTGAACGACGCGCCACCCAGAAGAACCTTGATCGGGTCAGCGCCCTGTACGACAAGCAACTGGCGATGATTACCGACAAACTCGAAATCCAGGCGCGGGTTGACTCTCTCGCCGCTCAAGAGGTCGATGCGCGCAATCAGGTACGTCTGACGCGTGCTGCGTTGTCGGAAATCGTCGGGCGTCCGGTGAAGGAAAAACTCAGCCGGGTTCGTGATGATGTCGAATTGAAAGTTTCGGCGGAAAGTCTGGAGAGCTGGGTCGATCTCGCCATTGGGTCCAACCCGCAAATCAAAGCCGGTGAGAGCGCCGTTGAAGCAGCAGGTGCCGCGTTACGCGGTGGCAAAGGCGCTCATTATCCGACGCTTAGCTTGAACTTGAGCGCGCAGAATACGAACGAAGGCTACAACAACGCACTCGCGCCAAAAACCGATAGCTATGTTGCCGGTATTGGCTTACAGGTCCCGATCTACAGCGGTGGCTCGGCGTCTGCCCGAGTACGCGGTCTCTATCAGGATCAGACGACCGCTGAGCTACAGATGGAAGCCACGCGACGTCAGGTAGTGAAAGAAACTACCAATGCTTACTTGACCGCAGACTCAAGTGTCGAAAAAATACGCGCCAATCGAAATGCCCTGGCTTCTGCCGAGCAATCAAGCATTGCTTCGCAAAAAGCCTTCACCTATGGCGTCGTGAATGCCGTGGACGTTTTGACCGCAACCCAGAACGAGTTCAAGGCTCGTCGGGATTTGCTCAAGACTCAATACGACTTCATCACCAATTTGTTCATTCTCAATCGCTGGGCAGGCAAGTTGTCAGCAGAAAGCGTAGAAAGCGTGAACGTATGGCTGAGCAACAACAGCAAGACTGCGCCAGCCCCAGAGCGGAAAACCAAATAATGACTACACCTACCAAATCCGTAATCATCACTGGCGTAACCGGCCAGGATGGCGCTTACCTTACCCAGCTTTTGTTGGAAAAAGGTTACAAGGTCTACGGCACCTATCGCCGTACCAGCTCTGTTAACTTCTGGCGTCTTGAAGAAGTCGGCGTTGCGACCCACCCGAACCTGGAACTGGTCGAGCACGACCTGACCGACCTCAGCGCCAGCATCCGCCTGCTGCAGAAAGCCGAGCCAAGCGAGGTTTACAACCTGGCTGCTCAGAGCTTCGTGGGCGTTTCCTTCGATCAGCCGATCACCACCGCTGAAATCACAGGCCTGGGCGCAGTCAACCTGCTGGAAGCTATCCGCATCGTTAACCCGAAAATCCGCTTCTACCAGGCGTCGACTTCAGAAATGTTCGGCAAGGTGCAGCAGGTTCCGCAAACTGAAGCCACAGACTTCTACCCGCGCAGCCCGTACGGCGTGGCCAAGCTGTACGCCCACTGGATGACCATCAACTACCGCGAGTCCTACGGGATCTTCGGTTCGAGCGGCATCCTGTTCAACCACGAATCGCCACTGCGCGGTAAAGAATTCGTGACCCGCAAAATCACCGACGCCGTGGCGCGCATTTCCCTGGGCATGCAAGACGTGCTGGAACTGGGCAACATGGACGCCAAGCGTGACTGGGGTTTTGCCAAGGAATACGTCGAAGGCATGTGGCGCATGCTGCAAGCTGACGAGCCGGACACCTTCGTTCTGGCGACCAACCGCACCGAAACCGTTCGTGATTTCGTATCCATGGCGTTCAAGGCCGTTGATATCAATCTGGAATGGAAAGGTAGCGCCGACAACGAACACGGCATCGACACCAACACCGGCAAGACCGTTATTCAGGTCAACCCGAAGTTCTACCGTCCTGCTGAAGTTGAACTGCTGATCGGCGACCCGGAAAAAGCTAAGCGCGTTCTGGGCTGGGAAGCGACCACCACGCTTGAGCAGCTGTGCCAGCTGATGGTTGATGCTGACCTGCAACGCGTACAGACCGGCAAATCGTTCTGATTGCCGCTGTGTAGCTGCCTGCTTATATAGCAAGCCAAAAGGCCGCGTGAAAACGCGGCCTTTTTTGTTGGTGCTGAACCATCAACCAGTGGCAGCGGCCAGGGTGGAGTTCTTTGGGATTTCATTGGTACTTGTGGGAGCGCCACCCGGTCGCTCCCACGGATTTGGAGTCAGCCACGGATTTGGAGCCAGCCACAGATTTGAGAACACTCACAGAACCTGTGGGAGCAAGCTTGCTTGCGAAGGGGCCGGTACATTCAGCACATCTGCTTTGCCAGATCCAAAGCCTTCGCGAGCAAGCTCCCCCACGGATTTGAGGATATTCACAGAATCTGCGGACCAGCCCAGAACCTGTGGGAGCAAGCTTGCTTGCGAAGGGGCCGGTACATTCAGCACATTTGCCTTGCCAGATACACAGCCTTCGCGAGCAAGCTCGCTCCCACGGATTTGGAGTCAGCCAAAGGTTTGAGAACACTCACAGAACTTGTGGGAGCAAGCTTGCTTGCGAAGGGGCCGGTACATTCAGCACATTTGCCTTGCCAGATACACAGCCTTCGCGAGCAAGGTGGAGCGCCACCCCGGTCGCTCCCGCGGATTTGGAGTCAGCCACGGATTTTGGAGTCAGCCACAGGTTTGAGAACACTCACAGAACTTGTGGGAGCAAGCTTGCTTGCGAAGAGGCCGGTACATTCAGCACATTTGCCTTGCCAGATACACAGCCTTCGCGAGCAAGGTGGAGCGCCACCCCGGTCGCTCCCACGGATTTGAGGATATTCACAGAATCTGCGGACCAGCCCAGAACCTGTGGGAGCAAGCTTGCTTGCGAAGGCAATGGTGAAGCTTCCAGATATGTATTGGGTGCACGGCCCCTTCGCAAGCAAGCCCTGCTTCAACACATTTCATTTTTTGTACGTTCCACACCCAATGCGGACAAGCCGCGCGAGCCACTCTGTATTAGTATTCGCCCTCGTCTTTTTTAAATTTATATTCATCAATTTATTACCAGGTCCCCCATGCACAGTGAAGTACAGGTCACCATCCATCAATTCGCAATCAGTGTCAGCCCCGGCGACGGCATCAGCAATGGCATGATGCTGACCCGTAAGCTGCTGCGCCTGGCGGGGGTCAAGTCGGAGATTTACTGCATCCGGCCCACCGAGCAGATGGCGGGTGATGTCCTGTGCATGGACGACTACAAGCCTGGCAGCGCCGATGCATTGCTGATTCACCACGGCATTGCCAACCCCGTAGAGACCTGGCTGCGCGACCTGCCTGAAAAGAAATTCATGGTGTTCCACAACATCACGCCGGGCGAGCTGTTCCCGCCGGATCACGCCATCCAGCCCATGCTCGCCCACGGCTGGGAACAAGTGGACACCTGGAAAGACTGGCTGACCGGCAGCATCGCCGACTCCCAGCAAAACCTGCAGGAACTGCTGCAACGCGGTTATTCCACCGAAAACGTCACCGAAATCCCGCTGCTGGTGGACCTTGAGCGCATCCAGCCTCACGCCGTGAAGCGTCACGACACCCCGCGCCCGTTCACCATCCTGTACGTCGGCAGAATCATGCCGCACAAAAACCAGCTGGGCCTGATCGACGCCTTCGCATTGCTATTGCGCAGCGCTCAGTTGCCGTTGCAGCTTTATCTGGTCGGCGGCTTCACCGTGCCGGACTATAAAAGCCGCCTACAGGAACGCATCATCGAGCTGGGTATCCAGAATTTCGTCAGCCTGACCGGCAAGGTCGATGACGACACCCTGACTTCCCTGTACCGCCGCAGTGACCTGTTCGTTTCCCTCAGCCATCACGAAGGCTTCGGCATGCCGCTGATCGAAGCCATGGCCCACGAATTGCCGGTGATTGCTTACGACGCGCCGAACAGCAACGTCGTGCACACTCTCGGCAGCGCTGGCCTGTTGCTGGACAGCCCGGACCCTCATCAAGTCGCGGCGACCATCACTCAGGTCATGGAAAACCCGGCCCTGCGCCGCAACCTGCGCCGCCGTGGCGTCGAGCGTATGCAAGAGTTCGGTTATCAGCACCTTTACGACCGCCTGAGCAGCTTCCTCGCCAAGTTCGACCTCAACCTGCCGCAATTCAGCTTCCCGCAGGTCGTCCCGCGTCCGGTCATGGATTACCGCGTCGAAGGTCCGTTCGACAGCACCTACAGCCTGGCGCTGGTCAACCGTGAGCTGGGCCGCGCGATTGCCGAGCACGGCCATAAAGTGGCCTTGCGCGCGACCGAAGGCCCCGGTCCAATCCCGGTGGATCCTGCTTTCCTTGAAGCCAATCCGGACTGCGCCGAGCTGCATCGCCATGCCGAACTGCCGGCCACCAACGTTTTGCGCCTGATGTACCCGCCGCGCGTCACCGACATGCAGGGTGATTTCAACGTGGTGTCCTGCTACGGCTGGGAAGAGTCGAGCCTGCCGCAAAGCTACTGCCATGACTTCAACCATCAGGCGCATCTGGTCACTAGCATGTCCAGCTGGGTGACCCGCACCTTGCAAGACAGTGGTGTGACCGCGCCACTGGTGACCGTCGGCCTCGGCGCTGATCACATCCTGCGCGCCGACATCGACCCAAGCGCGCTGCCCGCCATGCCGCAGGTCACGCCCGAACGCCTGAAATTCCTCCACGTGTCCTCGTGCTTCCCGCGCAAAGGCGTGGACGTGCTGCTCAAGGCCTTCGGCCAGGCGTTCACCGCTGATGACGCGGTCGTGCTGATTATCAAGACCTTCCCGAACCCGCATCACAACATCGAGCAGGATCTAGCCGATTGGCGCGTCGAGTTCCCCAACGCTCCAGCTGTGGAGCTGATTTCCCAGGACCTGCCGGACTCCGCCCTGCGCGCGCTGTACAAGATGGCCGATGCTCTGGTTGCACCGTCCCGTGGCGAAGGCTTTGGTTTGCCATTGGCCGAGGCCATGCTGCATCGCCTGCCGGTGATCGTGACAGGGCAGGGCGGTCAGACCGATTTCTGTACCCCGGATACCGCCTGGCTGATCGACTATCGCTACGAGCGGGCCAAGACTCACCTGCAAGGCGCCGCATCCGTGTGGTTCGAGCCGAGTGCCGACGACCTGGCCCGCATCCTGGGTGAATTCCATCAGGCTTATACCGAAGGCGAGCTCACCAGCATGACTGCCGCTCGCGTGGAAGCCGCCGACGCCCTGATCCGCAGCCGCTTCACCTGGTCCGAAGTCGCCAAGGCCAGCGTGGATGCGGTGGTTCAAGCCGGTCAGCAGCCGCTGCTTAAGAAAGTCCCGCGCCTGGGCAGCATCACCACCTGGAACAGCGCCTGCGGGATCGCCACCTATAGCACCAAGTTGCTGGAGCCTGCGTTCGGTCTGGACTGCCAGGTCTTCGCCAACGATGACGCGGTGCTCACCGCCGGTGACGACGAAAACATCCTGCGTTGCTGGACGGCGGGGGATAAGGACAACCTGGATCGCCTCAAGGCGGCAGTCGAACTGTCTGGCGTCGACACGCTGCTGATCCAGTTCAACTTCTCGTTCTTTGAATTGCAGGCCTTCGCTTCACTGCTGGATTGGGCCCACGGTCGTGGCATCCGCACCCTGGTGGTGTTCCACTCCACGGCGGACGTGCAACACGGCGAACAGCTCAAATCCCTGCGCGACATGCAGGAATCCCTGGCCGGATGCGCCCGTTTGATGGTGCACAGCGTGGGTGACTTGAACCGCCTGAAAGACTTCGGCTTGCGCGATAACCTGCTGATGTTCCCCCACGGCGTGATCGACACACCGCCACCTGCACCCGGTTTGCGTCAACAGGCAGCCAACCTGAGCGGGAAAACTGTCATCGCCAGCTACGGTTTCTTGCTGCCCCATAAAGGCATGCCGGAGCTGATCGAAGCCTTCGCTTTGCTCGCCAAGAAAGACCCGAAGATGCATTTGCTGCTGGTGAATGCCGAGTACCCGGTAGCGGTCTCCGCCGAGCTGGCTGAAACCTGCCGTCAGCGCATCGCGCAACCGGATCTGGACGGTCGAGTGACCTTGATAACTGACTACCTGGCTGACGAAGAATCGCTGGCGTGGTTAGGCATCGCGGATGCGATTGTGTTCCCTTATCAGCACACTCAAGAATCGTCGAGCGCCGCGGTACGCTGGGGTTTGAGTACCGGTCGTCCGGTTTTCTGCACGCCTTTGGCGATTTTTGAAGACGTTGCGGAGGCCGTCACGTTCCTTCCGGGCACTGATAGCGTATCAATGGCCGATGGCCTGTATATAAATCTTCAACGTGGTTCAACAGCTTTACAGGAAAATTGGCTGCGTAATCACGGGTGGACAACCGTTTCAGCCCGCCTGCGCAATGTTTTGCTGGCGCTGTCGGCCGAAAAGCCTAAAGCTTTACCTCACAATGTGTAAAGAAAGTTCCTACAGGTTTATAAGGAATTTCTCATAGACAAGACAAAAAAAGTCGGGTGTCAGCTATTGTTACGCCGCCATTCTGCCATGTATGATCGGCTCGCAATGCTGGTTATCCCTCTGACTGCTTTGAAAAAAAGCTCAAAAAGTGACCAGCAGCAGTCGGCTTTAAGTCGCTGACTTCCCATAACGGGGGCCGTGGCCCTTAAGGGACATGGCAACAGGCTGGGGCCGACGGGCTCCGCATCCGCAAACGGAAGCCTGGATGTCGATTCGACTCATATTGGAGATGAAAACGTAATGGCTACTACTTCTGCACAAGTTCAACAGCTGTATGTTGCTTACCTGGGTCGCGCAGCTGACAAAGCTGGTCTGGACTACTGGTTGAACGAGCTGAACGCTGATACCCCAGTTCTGACCCTGGAAAACCTGCGCGCTAACTTCGTTACCGAGCAAGCAGAATACGCTGACGTATACGGCGGCCTGTCCCGTTCCGACACCGTTATCAAGATCTACAACAACCTGTTCGGTCGTGCTCCAGACGCAGCTGGCCTGACTTACTGGACCACCGGTGCCGGTTCTACCGTCAACGCTGACCAACTGCTGACCGCTTTCGTTGCTGGTGCATCCACCGCTGACGCTAAAGTAGTTGCTAACAAGGTTCTGGTTGCTGAGGTTTACACCTCCACTGCAGCTGAAAACTACGTTAAAGCTGACTCGGTTTCGATCCTCACTGGCGTTACAGGCGATGCTTCTTCTATCGCTGCTGCTGTAGCTAAACTGGAAGACGGCAGCCTGTCCGGCATTGCTATCCCAGCTGGCGTTGGCGCTCTGAAAGCTGCTGATATCGCTGCTAAAGCACAGGTAGACTTCGAAGCTAGCAAAGTTGCTGAGCTGGTTGCGCTGAACGCTAAAATCGTAGCGCTGGACACCAAAGCTGACGCAAACGCTGACTTGGACGCACTGGTTACTCCGGGCGCTGGCGTTGCACAGAAGTATGCCGACGTTGATCAAGCGATCACCAACGCTACCGAACTGCGCACTGCTATCAGCACTTCGACTACTACCGTTCTGCAAGCTGACGCAACTCGCGAAGCTTCCGAGCTGAATACCGCTCGTGACGCTTACAAGGTTGCAGCAGTTGGTAACGTTGATCTGGCTAACACCTACGAAGCCGCTGTAACTGCTAACGCTGCTTTGACTGCTGCTGACACCGCTGCTGTTGGCGTAGCTCGCGACAAGCTGACCGTAGATTTCAACGCTGCTGTTACTGCTGATTCGACCGCTCTGGCTACCGCTAACACTGCTGCTGGCACTTCTGTTACCAACGTGGCTACTCTGTACGCTGCTCTGACCAACGAAGACGCTACTCCAGCTCAGATCACTGCGATCACCAACGCTTTCAATACCTTCTTCGGTACTGCTGGCGCTGCTGATTTCACCGCTGTAAAAACTCTGGCTGCAACTGACTACGCCAAAAACGTAGCTGCTGATGCTGAAGCTGATGCTGCTGCGGCGATCACTGGTTCTGCTGGTACTACTTACAAAAACGCTCTGACTGAAAAGACCACTGCTGACACTACCCTGGCTAACGCTCAGGCTGCTGACGCTCTGGTTGCTGAAGCTAAAGTGATCAACGACGCGCACAATGCTGTTGTTCAGGCTTCTGACGACGCTGACACTGCTATCCCTTCGTACGTAGTAGACGTTGCTGCGAACGCTGGTGTAGCTGGCACTAACGAAGTGTTCCACTTCGCTGGCGGCGTAGCTACTGCTGATGACTTCGCAATCAACTTCGGCGCTAAAGATGCACTGTACCTGGGCGAAGGCTACAGCCTGAACACCACAGCTACTTTGACTTCGACCGGCATCCAAGGCGGCAACAACAGCGCTCTGGAAGTGTTCTTCTTCAAGGACGCTACTTCGGGCAACGTTAAAGCTGTCGTCGAAACCGCTGCTGAAGGTAACACCACTGTTACCTCCAACGCGCTGGCTGCTAGCACCACTGACAAAGTTGCAATCATCACCCTGACCGGTGTTACCGACGTTGCGCAGGTTTCCTTCGCAAACGGCGTTATCTCCCACGTTGCTTAATTAGCAGCCTGGTAGTCTCAGCAACAGGTCTTCGGGCCTGTTACTGAATCGAAAAAACCCGCCCCTTAAAAGGCGGGTTTTTTTATGGGCCGGGAGTGCGTATCCTCTTGCCCCTACTTCTGCACCCGGAATGCCTGATGAACTGGAACCTGATTTTAAATTTCACCCGCCAGGATCTGATCGACCGGCACTCTGCTTCGATGCTTGGCGCCGCGTGGACTTTCATCCTGCCGCTGATCAACATCCTGATTTTCACCCTGGTGTTCTCCAACATCATGGGCATGCGCCTGGGCGGCCTCGGGCAGGACCTGGGCCCGTGGGGCTACAGCGTGTACCTGGTCAGCGGCCTGCTGGCTTGGAACTGCTTCGCCGCGACTCTGACCCGCATCACCCAGGTCTTCCATGAGAAGGCCCACCTGATCGGCAAAGTGCGCATGTCGTTGTGGTCGCTGCCGATGTACGTGGTGCTCAGCGAAACCGTGCACTACCTGATCGCGACCGGCTTTTTCATGATCTTCCTGATCGCCATCGGCTTTGACTTCACCTGGCATCTGCTGTGGTGGATCCCGGTCTTTCTGATCCAGCAATTGCTCGCCTATGCCCTGGGCATTACCTGCGCGATTCTGTCGGTGTTCATCCGCGACATCAGCCAGGTCGTCGGCGTGATCGTGCAGCTGTGGTTCTGGCTGACTCCGATTGTGTACGTGGCGAACATCCTGCCCATCTCGATTCAACACGTGGTGGCGTTCAACCCGTTCCACCACCTGGTCCTGGCCTACCGCTCGGCCCTGATCGGCGGGCAAGGCCCGGAAATGCTCTCAATGGGCATCCTGGTGGCGTTCTCCGTGGTCTTGCTGTCGATTTCGATCTTCGTCGGCCGCAAGCTGGAACGCGACATCCGCGACTTCCTGTAATCCCAAAAGGGGCTTGAGCACACCACAGAGCCTGTGGGAGCAACCGGGGTGGCGCTCCACCTTGCTTGCGAAGAGGCCGGTACATTCAGCACATCTGATTTGCCAAATAGAAAGCCTTCGCGAGCAAGCTCGCTCCCACGTAGGGTGAGGATATTCACAGAATCTGTGGGCCAGCCCTGAACCTGTGGGAGCAAGCTTGCTTGCGAAGAGGCCGGTACATTCAGCACATCTGCTTGGCCAAATAGAAAGCCTTCGCGAGCAAGCTCGCTCCCACGGGGGTGAGGATATTCACAGAATCTTTGGACCAGCCACAGAACCTGTGGGAGCAAGCTTGCTTGCGAAGAGGCCGGTACATTCAGCACATCTGATTTGCCAAATAGAAAGCCTTCGCGAGCAAGGTGGAGCGCCACCCCGGTCGTCCCACGGACTCGAGCACGCCACCGAATCTGTGGGAGGGGTGCACGCAGGAATTGTCCCAGCCCATCAAACCCATTTGCAGTCCCACAACGGGTAATCCCTGACAGATTTCACCAAACCTGCCCGTAAAGGGTTAGCCACGATATAGCGGGCGAAGTGTTTCAGGCTTTCATCATGACGCACTGCAATATCCTGATAACCCGTCTGCCAGACACGCCCGGTATTGCCGGTGGCCCTGTTCAATGCAATGGCGCTTCTGGATTTGACACGCTGCAGCACCCTGTCAAGCGTGCCTACGCGCAATTCAAACAACCAGTGCAGATGGTCCGGCATGACGACCCAGGCCAGGGAGTGGCCGATATCCTGTTCGTGCACAAGTCGCAACTCATTCACGACAAGCCGACCCAGCCGCCAATCGGTAAAAATCCGGCTGCCATTGGACAGTCGGGTGGTGACCATATAAATCTGGCTTGGCGCAGAGAATCGTCCTGATCTAAGGGAATGAGAGTGAGCTTTCCCAGGCATTCCATTGCCCTCCAGGATTGGGTTAGGGGCTAATCTAGTACCAATTGGAGAAGGCTCAAGTCCGGAGTTTTCAGCGGATGTTTCGGCACTGGGCTAGTGGGAGCAAGCTTGCTTGCGAAGGGGGCGGTACATTCGGCACATCTGCTTTGCTAGATAGACAGCCTTCGCGAGCAAGCTCGCTCCCACGGGAGCTGTGTAAGCCACAAGTTTGAGGACATACACAGAACCTGTGGGAGCAAGCTTGCTTGCGAAGGGGGCGGTATATTCGGCACACCTGCTTTGCTAGATAGAAAGTCTTCGCGAGCAAGCTCGCTCCCACGGGAGCTGTGTAAGCCACAAAACCTGCGGACCAGCCACAGAACCTGTGGGAGCAAGCTTGCTTGCGAAGGGGGCGGTACATTCAGCACACCTGCTTTGCCAGAAAGACAGCCTTCGCGAGCAAGCTCGCTCCCACGGGAGCTGTGTAAGCCACAAAACCTGCGGACCAGCCACAGAACCTGTGGGAGCAAGCTTGCTTGCGAAGGGGGCGGTACATTCAGCACACCTGCTTTGCCAGAAAGACAGCCTTCGCGAGCAAGCTCGCTCCCACGGGAATCTAAATATGCCCAAGGTCATACGAGATCCGCCCATCGCACAATTCCGCCAATAGAGCGGTTGCGTTATGTGGTAATCCCGCTAATCTGCTCAGCCTGACGTCATTACATTGTGTATTAGTTGCCAAACCCAAGAGGCGGCTGCAGCTGCCCGTACATTCACGCTTCAACAAGTAGTTGCTCATGATCTTCAGCTCGTATGCCTTCCTGCTGTTGTTCTTTCCCGCGGTTTACGTTCTGTTCCTCACTCTGCGTGCCTGGCGGCTTGAACAACCGGCGCTGGCGATGCTCGTCCTTGCCTCACTGGTTTTTTACGGCATGTGGAGCTGGAAATACCTGGGGCTTCTGGTCGTCCTGATTGTGGTCAACTTTCTGCTGGGCAAGCAGCAAGTACGACGGCGTGGCAAGTTCTGGCTTGTTGTCGCGGTTATCTTCAACCTGTCTGTATTGGTGTATTTCAAATACGCAGGCTTCTTTTTCTCTTTCCTGCCGACGTCTGCCAGCTGGCACATCATTCTGCCGCTGGGTATTTCGTTCTTTACCTTTCAGAAAATCGCCTGGCACGTCGACCTCTACCAGCGTCGCTTACCGGACACCGGCACGCCGCTGCAGTACAGCTTCTTCGTGTGTTTCTTCCCGCAGTTGATTGCCGGGCCCATCGTGCATGCCCGCACGCTGTTCCCGCAGATCTCCCCCGGCTGGTTCAATCGTCCGCTGACCTGGCAACTGGGCATCTGCCTGTTGACGGTCGGGCTGATGAAAAAGGTCTTGCTGGCCGACCCGCTGGCACCCGGCGTGGCCATGCTGTTCGATCACGCGCAGGGCGGCAATGCGTTATCCGCTCCCGATGTGTTGCTGGCAGGCCTGAGCTATGGCTTGCAGCTGTACTTTGATTTTTCCGGCTATGCAGACATGGCCATCGGGCTGGGTCTGATGTTTGGCATCAAGCTGCCGACCAACTTTCGCTCGCCTTATAAAAGCACTTCCATTGTCGAGTTCTGGCGACGCTGGCATATCACCTTGTCCCGCTTTCTGCGCGACTACCTGTACATCCCGCTGGGCGGCAACCGTTTCGGGCGGCTGCGCGCCAACGGCAACCTGCTGATCACCATGTTGTTGGGCGGGCTCTGGCACGGGGCGGGTTGGCAATTCATTCTGTGGGGCGCGATTCATGGCTTGTTGCTGGTCATTAACCATTACTGGCGGCAACTTAGCCCGTGGCGGTTGCCTGCCTTTGTTGCGTTGCCACTGACATTGCTGGTGGTGATGCTGGCCTGGATTCCGTTCCGGGCTGACTCTCTGCACACCAGCCTATTGATGTTCGAAGGGCTGGGTGACTGGCGCTGGAACTGGGCATTTGATCCAGCGCTGATGCTCAGCGAAATCGCCTCGATGCACATTGAAAAAAGTCTGCCGTGGGTGTGTGCCCTGTGGCTGCTCGTGGCATTGATTGCGCCCGCGAGCCGACGTCTGTGTCTGCGCCTCGGGGCTGCTGGGCGCGGCGTGTTGGTGGGTGTGGGCCTGTTCATGGTGCTCAAGGCCCTGGCAGGCGCACCGGATCGCGCATTCCTGTATTTCAATTTTTGAGGTTGCCGTGAAGCTGAAAGTGTTCGGTGACAGGTTTTTCCTGGGGATGGCAGCCAGTCTGGTTGTGATCGCTGTTGTCTGGTTGTTACTGCTGCTCGGGCAGGCCGGTCGCCCTGTAGCGAGTAATCGCTGGATCGAGCAGGCTTACCAGTACAAATTGTCGCTGGCCGCTGCGGTGGAGCAGCCCAAGGTGCTGGTGGTGGGGGGGTCGGCTGCGATGTTCGGCGTGGATTCGGGCCTGATGTCAGCGGCGTTGAATCGTCCGGTGGTTAATCTGGGTGTGAACGCCGGGGTGCTTTCGCCCTTTATCCAGCATTACGCACGGCAAGCTATCAAGCCTGGGGACTGGGTGCTGCTGCCGGTGGAGTATCCGTTGTTCAGCGGGCGTTACTCCATCAGCCAGCCATTTGTGGATTACTGGTGGACCCATCCCGGCTTCAGGCGCCTGGATGTGACAGTCCCGCAAATCGCTCAGCTGATCTGGCACACGCCGGTCTCGCGCGTGCTTCAGGGTTATCGGGGTGTAGCGGTCGACGGCCCCGTGACGGGGCTCTACGGGCCGCAGAACCTTGATGCCCGGGGTGATCAGATCAACAGTGACGCCAGTCAGCAGGAAATCTGGATGAAAGAGCTGGTCACCCGCTCGCCAGTGGAGCGCTACGGCGCGCAGGCGCATCCGTGGGAAGCCAACTGGGCAAGCTGGAAATCCCTGGCTGACGAGATTGAGGCAGCCGGTGGATGCGCGGTCTTTGTGCCGCCGCCGATGCTCGACCGGCCTGCCTACCATCACGGCAAGGAGGGGCGCTTTTACGCAAGCTTTGCGGGTCAGGCTCGTGCTCAGGGTTTGAACTACGTGGGTTCTGCGTTGCAGACGCTCTATCCAATGGAGCGCTTCATGGACACCAACTTCCACCTCAATGCGGCATCACGCGAGGTTTATACCCGGCACATCATCGAGCTGGTCAAGCCTGAGTTCGCCAAGTGTGGTGGAGCAGCCTGAGGCAATGCTCCGGGCGCATTGCACGCCCGGAGTGGTTTAGCCGTCGTGCTCAGTTGCCAGCGTGTTGTTGCTTGAGGTTGGAAATGAAGCGCTGGAAGTCCGGTGTCAGCAGCATGTTGCCGTAGCCACTGACGTGGTCCGCGTCGAAGAACAGCGGACGACCATTGGTTGCCAGCGTATGGCATTCGGTATCAGGGCAGAGGGTTGGCAATGGGTCCCAGACGCTGATCGCCGGGACTTTTTCCGCCAGCCTCGACATCAGCTCAGTCACTGGCTGACGGTATTCCTCAAGTTGTTTTTTCGACACCGCATCGCCGTATTTGCAGGCAGCGTTACTGCGGTTGAACCAGTCCGAGCAGCGGAACGGGGTGATCTCGAAAATCGGCTTCGGCGCTTCGAACACCACCTTGGCACCGGTTGCCAGCACCGGGGCGAGGTAGTCCGGCGCGTTGGCTTCCAGGCTGGTACGCCCGGCCACGGCCTCGGGCCCAAACATCTCGTTCATGGTTTTGGTACGGGAGAAGTGCGCGTACTGATCGGCAAAGCGGGCCAGGCGCAGGGACGGCAGGAAAACCACGTCATTGCCTTGTGCCTGTGCCGCGATGTCGTTCAGCGAGCCGATGCTGTTCTGTTTGCACTGCTCGGTTTCACGAATGGTCTGGAAACTCATGAACGGGCAGCCACCGTTGTTGTACAGGTGGACTTCCACGCCGGTATCCATGACCAGTTGGGTCAACATCGGCACGTAGGCCATGGCGTGGGAATCACCCACCACGAACAGCTTGAAGTTCCAGGTGGCAGGCTTGTCACAGCCGCCACGGCTATAGACCAGCACCAGATTGCCATTGACGTTCTTCGCAACGGGCAGCGGTACGCAGCCGGGTGACGCAGCGCTGCTTTCGCGCCCGTACGGATACCAGTCCAGCGGATGTTGCGAGACGGTGCTTTGCGTCAGCTGTGGCTGATAGGTCAGGGTCAGCAAATAAGCCTTGTAGGAGCCCGCCAGTACTACCAAGCCCAGCGCCATCACCGCGTAGTTGGGCATGCGGCTAAGCCAGCCACCATGGCGCAGCGGCAGTTCGATGAAGCGATAAGACAGCAGCGCCATGCACACGCACAGCACCAGGGCGGCGATTTGCGTCGGGATGGTTTCCAGGCCAACGGTCCAGCGAAACAGGACGAAGACTGCCCAGTGCCACAGGTACAGCGAGTAGGAAATCTTGCCGATGAACACCGGAATGCGATGGCTCAGGGCGCCCATCAATACACCGCCGGTGCGGCCATGACCGAAAGCGATTACGCACAGCAGGCCGATCACCGGAAGTACTGCCCCGGGGAACGGGAACTTCGCGGGCACGGAAATAACGGCCGCGCAGGCAATCAGCGCCAGGCCCAGCAGCACACCGGCACTTGAGGCCAGCGTAGCGGGGCGGTGGGCGTGGATTGTCTTGTAACGCGCCATGGCCTGATAGAGCAGTACACCGGCTGCCAGCTCCCAGAAACGCGGGGCCAGCATGTAGAACATGGAGGTTTCGCGGCCTGCGGAGAATTGCGAAGCCCAGATCAGTGAGGCGACAAGGCCGGTGACGAACAGGCCGGTTGAAAGCCAGCGCAGGTTCTTGAAGGCGACCCAGACAAAGAACAGGATCGGGAAGACAAAGTAGAACTGCTCTTCAACGGCCAGCGACCAGGTGTGGGTGAACGGGTTGAAATCGGTTTTCGGTGAGAAGTAGTCATTGCCGGTGGCGGCCAGGACGAAGTTGCTCAAGCCGAACAGGGCGTACAGACCGGCCCGCTGGTTGGTGTCGCTCAGCCAGGAGCCGGGGATGAACATCGCCGAGACCAGAGCCGTGAGCAGCACGCAGAACAGCAACGCAGGCAAAATACGTTTCATGCGTCGCGCGTAGAAGGTGGTGACGAAGGTGAAGAAGTTTCGCCCCTGGAAATTCGCCATCGACAACGACACAACAAAGCCCGAAATCACGAAGAACACGTCTACGCCGGAAAAGCCGCCGGGCAGGTAGCTGTCTTTCAGGTGATAAAGGATTACCGAGATAACGGCGATTGCCCGCAACCCGTCGATGTACGGGTAATGAGCTGAGCGGGGTTTTACTTCAGACATGCACTGTCATCCTGGGACCATATTCATCGCGTGATGGATGAGTTCAATAAAGACGTCAAGCCAGCGCCCCGGTCCGGGCACTGGCGATAAGCGGTGCATCCTACCTGAAAACCATGAAAAGTCAGGACCTGGCTTTCACCTTGCTCGCGAAGGCTGTGTCTCTGGCAAAGCAGATGTGCTGAATGTACCGGCCTCTTCGCAAGCAAGCTTGCTCCCACAGGTTCCGGGCTGGCCCGCAGATTCTGTGAATGTCCTAATATCCGTGGGAGCGAGCTTGCTCGCGAAGGCAATGTTTCAGGCTCAGCAAATCTGCTGAATGTACCGGCCCCTTCGCAAGCAAGCTTGCTCCCACAGGTTCCGGGCTGGCCCGCAGATTCTGTGAATGTCCTCAAACTTGTGGGACGACCGGGGTGGCGCTCCACCTTGCTCGCGAAGGCTTTGTCTCTGGCAAAGCAGATGTGCTGGATGTACCGGCCCCTTCGCAAGCAAGCTTGCTCCCACGGATTCTGGGCTGGGCCACAGATTCTGTGAATGTCCTAATATCCGTGGGAGCGAGCTTGCTCGCGAAGGCAATGTTTCAGGCTCAGCAAATCTGCTGAATGTACCGGCCCCTTCGCAAGCAAGCTTGCTCCCACAGGTTCTGTGAATGTCCTCAAACCTGTGGCTGACTCCAAATCCGTGGGAGCGAGCTTGCTCGCGAAGGCAATGTTTCAGGCTCAGCAAATCTGCTGGATGTACCGCCCTCTTCGCAAGCAAGCTTGCTCCCACGGATTCTGGGCTGGGCCACAGATTCGGTGAATATCCTCATATCCGTGGGAGCGAGCTTGCTCGCGAAGGCAATGTTTCAGGCTCAGCAAATCTGCTGGATGTACCGCCCTCTTCGCAAGCAAGCTTGCTCCCACAGGTTCTGTGAATGTCCTCAAAGCTGTGGCTGACTCCAAATCCGTGGGACGACCGGGGTGGCGCTCCACCTTGCTCGCGAAGGCTGTGTCTCTGGCAAAGCAGATGTGCTGGATGTACCGGCCTCTTCGCAAGCAAGCTTGCTCCCACGGATTCTGGGTTGGCCCACAGATTCTGCGAACCCTCGGACCCGTGGGAGCGAGCTTGCTCGCGAAGGCTGTGTCTCTGGCAAAGCAGATGTGCTGAATGTACCGGCCTCTTCGCAAGCAAGCTTGCTCCCACAGGTTTTGGGCTGGCCCGCAGATTCTGTGAATATCCTCATATCCGTGGGAGCTACCGGGGTGGCGCTCCACCTTGCTCGCGAAGGCTGTGTATCTGACAAAGCAGATGTGCTGAATGTACCGGCCCCTTCGCAAGCAAGCTTGCTCCCACAGGTTCTGGGCTGGCCCGCAGATTCTGTGAATATCCTCATATCCGTGGGAGCGAGCTTGCTCGCGAAGGCTGTCTATCTGGCAAAGCAGATGTGCTGAATATACCGGCCCCTTCGCAAGCAAGCTTGCTCCCACAGGTTCTGGGCTGGCCCGCAGATTCTGTGAATGTCCTCAAACTTGTGGGACGACCGGGGTGGCGCTCCACCTTGCTCGCGAAGGCTGTGTCTCTGGCAAAGCAGATGTGCTGAATGTACCGCCCTCTTCGCAAGCAAGCTTGCTCCCACAGGTTCTGTATCGCCCCCAAACATTTCTGGAGACACCGGCTGTCAGCTAACCGCGAGCACCTTGCGATAGACGTCAATCGTCTGCAGTGCGCATTCATGCCAGGTGTAGTGGCGGGCGCGGGCGAGCCCGAGTTCTATCTTGGCGGCGCGCTGCTGTGGATCGGACAGCAAGTCCAGCATGGCAGCGCTGATGCTGTCGACGTCGTAAGGGTCAACCGGCCAGGCGGCATCGCCCGTGACTTCCGGCAGCGAGGTGCTGTTGGAGGCGATTACCGGGCACTGCGCGGCAAAGGCTTCGACCACCGGCAGACCAAAGCCTTCATAGAGCGACGGGAACAGCAGGGCCTGGGCGCTTTGCAGCAGCGCCATCACTTCAGACTGCGGCAAATAGCTCAACCAGCGGCCTTCACCGCGGGCTTCAAGTGCCTTGAGCTGCGGCAACAACGCTTCGTTGTTCCAGCCATCGCGGCCAACGATGATCAGCGGGTGCTGTTTGCGAAGCTCCGGCGACAGCTGCTGGAATGCCGAGAGAATACGCGGCAGGTTTTTACGCGGTTGCAGCGTGCCGACGAACAGGAAGAAGCCGGGTCTGATGCCGTGCTTTGCCAGCACCGCGGCACGCTGGTTTTCTTCGATGCGTCGGAAGTAGATCGGGTCGACACCCAGCGGCGTGACGCTGATGTTTTCAGGCGCCATGCCCAGGTACTCGACCATGTCCTGTTTGCTGTGCTCAGAGATGGTGATGACGTGGTCAGCCTTGCGCACCGCTGTGTTGAACAGCCAGCTTTTCAGGCTGCGCAGGTCATTCTTGATCCACTCCGGATGCAGCATCGGTATCACGTCCATGACAGTGGCCACGGTAGGGACGCCCGAGATACGAGGGATATGGTGATCAGTGGCGTGAAACAGCTGGACGTCTCTACGGACCGTGGCAGAGTTTCTCAGTGGCAGGTTCAGAAAGCCGCTCAGCAGGGCGTGTACGGGAAAACGTACGGCCAACTGCTCAGGGGTTCCGCAGTCAAGCTGCGGCAAGTCCCGGCCAAAGGCATAAGGTTTGATCGTCAGGTCTGCGTCGGTTTTGATTGCGACGTCATTCAGGCCGTGCCACAGGGCTTTTGAATAGGTGCCGATACCGTCCAGGTGGCCCGCACGTTCGCCGCCGGCCCAGACGGTACAGCTAAAACCAATTTCCATATTTCGTTATTTCTCGATTCGGCGCAGTGGCGTAGAGGTCAGGCTGGCCCCGAAACGGTTTCGGGGCAGCGGGCAAAGCGCGGATCAGGCTTGGACCCTGACCTGCGCGCGCCAGTAATCCAGCAATTCGGACAGGGTTGTTTCAAGGGCGATCTGCGGCTGCCAGCCGGTGGTTGCCTTGAGCTGCGAAGCGTTGCCGACCGCGACCGGAATGTCCGAAGGGCGCAGGCGCTCAGGATCCTGTTCGACGGTGATTGTTGCAGTGCTGAGTGACAACAACATCTGCAGCACTTCACTGATCTTGCGCGACTGGCCACTGGCGATGTTCAGGCATACGGGGTGACCGGTTTTGCCTTTCAGCTTGAGCAGTTCGATGTAGGCACTGCATACATCCTGAACGTCGAGGAAATCGCGAACGGCTTCCAGGTTACCGACTTTGAGCACCGGCGCCTGCTTGCCTGCTTCGATCAAAGCGATCTGACGGGCAAACGAGGCGGTCACAAAATCGGCACTCTGTTGAGCGCCAATATGGTTAAACGGCCGGGCAATCACGCCATCGATGCCTTGGCGAAAATACTCGCGGAAGGCGCTTTCGGCGGCGACTTTGCTGGCCGCGTACGGGTTGAGCGGTTCGCACTGAGTCTGCTCGCCAACGGCATCGCCTTGCTTGAACGCCGCGCCATAGACTTCCGACGAGCTAGGGAACAGCACGAAGGCGTCCGGCGCTTGCAGGCGGATGGCTTCAAGCAGGTTCATGCTGCCCATGACGTTGGTCTGCCAGGTCAGCAGCGGCTCTTTGAAGCTGGTGGGTACATGTGAAATAGCGGCCAGGTGCACCACGTACTCGGGCTTTGCCTGGGCAACCGCCTGGGCCAGAGCATCGGCATCGCGGATATCGCATTGCAGATGCTCATCGGCCTGGCTTTGCGCTGGCGCAGGGCTGGCGCTCAACGCGATGACATGAAATCCGGCCTGCTGCAGACGAGCAGTGAACAGCTTGCCAACGAAGCCGTTAGCTCCAGTGAGTAGTAGGCGTGACATGGGGGGTTACTCCTTCACGGGCTGTAGAAAATCGAGCTGGGCGAGCCATTCCTTGAGCGCCTGGCGCAGGTTCCCGATCTCGTAGCGTTGCAGGTTTCGCAGTCCGGCGGCGATGACCTTCTCGCGCAGGCCCGGCTCCTCGTTCAGGAAGTGGCAAGCCAGCGCGAAGTCGAGCGGGTCGTCGCTTTCCAGCAACAGGCCACCTTCACCCAATGTGTCGGGGATATTGGACCGCGCCTGTGTGACCACCGGAAGCGATGCATAGTTCGCTTCCAGCAACGGCATGCAGAAGCCTTCATGGGCGCTTGTACACCAATACTGGTGTGCATTCTGGTACAGCCAACGCAGTTCCGGATCGGAGCATTTGCCCACCAGCAGCACCTGATTTTGCAGGCCCAATTGCAGAATATGATGACGCAAGCCGCGGGCGTAATCTTCGCTGGTGGTCCCGCCGACGATGATCAGGCGCTGGGGCGGCTGGTTCTTGGCCTTCTGCAGCTTCATCAAGTGGTAAAACGCTTCAATCAGCAAATACTGGCGCTTGTTCTCCGCCAGACGACCCACCGCCAGATAGAAGCGGTTACCGGCGGGCTGATGATCCATGAACGCTGGCTGACTTTGCGAACCTTCAAGGCGCCGGGTATCCACCAACAGCGGCAAGGTCTTGCTGCGCAGGTAACCGGCTTTTTTGAGCTCGCCTTCGTTGAGGGGCGAGACGGCAATGGCGTGTACAAACTCTTCGCGCCAGTTCCTGAGTTGCTCCAGGCCCAGTTCGGCATAGCGGCGCAAACCGCTATCTGCCGGGAAGAACTCCGGTGGCGTGATGTTGTGATACACCAGTGCCTTGGGGCATTCCTGCTTGAGCAACCACGGGCCATGATCGTGGCCCATGGAATGGTGATAGAGCATCAGTGCACATTGCGACGGGTGAAACGTCAGCGCAGGCAAAATATCCCCGACCAATGGGTCAGGGATAGAGAAGCTGTAGATGTCTGACTCGTAACCCAGATCGCGCAGCAGTGCGCGGGTAAACAGCAGGCTGTTGGTTACGCCATCACCGGCGGCCACGCTGGCGGCAAACTGATCAATACGCACTGGACTCATGCTGCGCTCTTGCTGGCCGTGACCGCATAGTCCTGCGGACCGTAAAACAGTGCATCACAACGACGAGCGACTTCACTGTCTTCGTTCAGGGCGTACTCGCGCGGAATCGGATTCAGGCGATGGATCTGCACGTCGTCAAAGCCTTTGAACTCCACCAGGAACTCAGTAAAGGCGGGCGGCAATGGGTGCAGATGCGTCGGGTCGGTGTAGAAGTGAGTCGCCGCCGAGATCAGGTTTTCAGGGTTTGGCGTCTCGAAAATTACCACGCCGCCCGGCGCCAATACTCGCTGGCACTCGTCGAGCAGGACGTTGAATTGTTCAAACGTCAGGTGCTCGATCACATGGAAGGCAGTCACTGCCGCAACGCTGTTTTCCGGCTGGTTCGCCAGCCAGATCAAGGCGTCTTGCTGCACCGCGTCCAGGCCTTGGGCATGACAGGCTTCGACGTTCATCGAATTCAGGTCAATGCCGATGCGCTTGAAGCGTTCAGGCAGCATTTGCAGCCATTCGCCGCGACCGCAACCGATATCCACCAGCGGCAGACCGCTGTTGAGCGGCGCGAGCTCTTCGAGCATCGGCAGGTAATACGACTGACGTTCGCGGATGGTTTCTGCGTCGCCACGGAAGCGGTTCTCGAAGGCCAGATAGAAGCTGTCCGGGACGGCACTCTGATGCTGCTGCGGTTCAACGGTCGCCACGATGGTCGACGTGTTGCTGTCAGCCGCCACGGCAACCTGACGCGGCTGGCGTTCCAGATGCTGGAGGCGGGCGCGCAGTTCCTGTTGGACGTTTTTGGCTTGCTGCAGCTCGGCTACCAGACGCTTGAATTCGTCTGCCTGCTGATGCTGTGCCTGATGATGCTGATCCAGAATCTGCTGTTGGCTTTTCAAGTAGGTGTAGTGTTCCTGCACCTGGCTCTGCTGCTGTTGCAGCAAGGCTTTCTGCTCTTGAAGTGCTTTGTGCTGGTCGTTGAGCGCGCGCTGCTGAATATCCAGCTGGCTTTGCATCAAGTCTTTGTGCGCGTGCAGGCCGTCCTGAACGAGCTTGTTCTGACGCGTCAGCAGGTCCAGGCGGGCGTTGGTGTGGCGATGACGCGGCTCGATCAGCGTGGCGCCGTAAGCGCTGAGGATCAGCTTGCCGATAATCGGGATCTGACGCAGGCGGTTTTTCAGACGCGCGCGACGCAGGCCATGGACTTCTGCGTTGTGAGCGATGCCTTCTGGAGAGTAACGCAGCGCCGCCAGCACTTCGAACTTGTCGAAGCCGGACCGCAACTGCATCAGGCCTTGCTGAATCTCGGTGTTCTCTGCCTTGCGTCCCAGCAATGTCGGATATGCCGCGCGAATCAGCGGCTCGTCATCAAGCTGGATCAGTTCCATCCAGATGTAAGGCTGATCATAGGTTTCTGCTGGAGACGGGTTGAACGCCGGTAGTGCGCGACCCTTGTTGTCCAGGCGATAACGCTGAACCTCGGCCTCGATGCGACGATTGAGTTCCTGGAAGTCGAGGTCAGGATTATTCGGTATGAGCATTGCTTACGGTTCCGTGGAAAGTCTCAGAGGGTATCGGCAACTCTTCGAGCGTTGCGCTCAGGTCGCAGACACCACCAAAAATGGTCGCGTTGATACCGGCTACTTCAAATCCGATGGCGTTGTCGTGCCAGTGGTAGCAGTTGATGGTGTGATCAGCACCGTCATGCAACGCAAGCGTGATCGTATACTTGCCGGGTGCCAGACGCATCGGGAAGCGATACACCAACTGCTTGCGCTCGCCCTTGGTCATGGCGATCGGAAAATCAAGGTAATGGCTGTTAGTGCCATAAATATCCTGGCCGAACCGGTCACGAATCATCAGCCCGAGGGAGATATCCGGGAGGTCGACCTCGGCAGCGATAGTCACTTGCAGCAGGCCGGTGTCGCCACAGGCGAGGATCGGGCTTTTGGAGTTTTCGCCGTTGAAAGTAATGGTCTCCAGTACGGCCTGACGTGAGCCATAACCCGTTTCCAGGACCGGGCGCTCGCTGTAATCCTGCTCATCTTCAGCGCCGAGCAACTGGTTGTAGATATTGACGGCTTCTTCCGGATGGCCGTCGGCTACAACTTTGCCTTCGCTGAGCACGATGGCCCGGTCGCAGATCATTTTCACGGCGTTCAGGTCGTGAGAGACGAAAATGATCGACCCGCCGTTGGCGCGGAATTCCTTGATGCGACGCATGCATTTCTGTTGGAAATGGCCATCGCCGACCGACAGTGCTTCGTCGATCAGGAAGGTGTCCGGATCAGCGTGGATAGCGATGGAAAACGCCAGACGCATGTTCATGCCCGAAGAGTACGTGCGGATCGGTTCGTGAATGAACTGACCCAGCTCCGAGAACTCGACGATGGATTTGCGGCGTTCTTCGATCTGGTCCCGAGTCATGCCCAGCAACAGGCCGTTGCCGACGATGTTCTGTGAGCCGCTGAGGTTAGGGTCGAAGCCCGTTCCCAGTTCCAGCAGGCCGGTGACGCGGCCAGTGATCTTGATCTGGCCGGAGTCCGGGAGCAAAACGCCGTTGAGCATCTTGAGCAAAGTGGATTTGCCCGCGCCATTGCGCCCCAGAATGCCCAGAGTCTCGCCAGGCGCAACGGTGAACGTAATGTTATCCAGCGCTTTATGCGTGCGGTGATAGCTGCGTCTCATGACGATTTCTTTGAGCCGGTGCCAAGGTCTGCTGTAGAGCTTGAACTCCTTGCAGACGTTTTCCACTTCAAGCATGTGTATACAACTCTTTTAAAGGTGTGCCGTTCAGAACGAACTTAGTCGCGCGCAAAAGCGGCGCGATAACAGGAATCAGGGGGCGGAGCCTATCACGAGTGGCTCTTTGGAGCATTTGCTGTGTAAACCGGATGTCGCTATTTGACGGGTGGAAGCTCAATAAGTTGCCTGATGCGTGGGCCGGTTGCCTGGATCACTGAACCCGTGGGAGCGTGCCAGTATTTGTGGGAGCAAGCTCGCTCCCACAGGTCCTATGTTTGCTGCGCGACAGCGCTGTGGCAGGGACATAGCGGAATCTCCCACGGGCGATGCGCTTAGCTTTATGGCAAATGAATCTTCGTCAGCGTGAACCCAGGCATCCGTATCTGGACGCGGCCTTCAGCGGGTGGTGCGTAATTGCCGATGGACAGCAGCCACTGTTTCTCCGGTGCAATCCCTTGGAAATCGTAGCTGGTGCTCGGTGTCACGATGAAAGGCCAAAGCGCAGGGATATCAATATGGAAGGCCGCTTTCATCAGCGTGCCAAGGTCCGAACCTGCGATCACTGTTTGCGCACGCTCCTCCTGACTGAGGTACTGACGAGTGAACTCGCCTGCACGGTCAGCCACGCTAGGCAGCAGATACGCTCTTTGATCTTTGGTGGCCCAATAGCTGGAAAGCACCACGGTAATGGGCAGTACCAGATAGATCGCGACCTTCGCGCCCAAGCGCGGGCGATAGGCCCAGGCAGCGAGGGCCATCAGACCCAGCGTTCCCATGAGATAGAGAGACGTGGAGTTAGCCAGCATGCCGCGCAGTTCAGGGCTGTCAGTGATGCTTGGCTCGAACGGTGCCAGGTGGGTGATGACACCGTAGATCATCGCCAGTCCGATCAGCGTCGCCAGCATGATGCGCCAGCGACGTGGCTGGGGCGTGTCCACTTTGCTCAACAGCGAGGCCACCACGATCCACAGCAGCGGGAAGGCGAAATCGTAGTAGCGCACGTGCAATCGAGTGACCGACTCATGAGCGTTGACGCTCACCACCGACGCCGTAAACAGTGCGACAACGGCCACAAGGTTGGCGATCAGCAGCAGGGCGAACACGGCAATTTTCTGCGTTTCATCCGGGGTGTGGCGGGCGAGGAGGGGTTTGAGTCCGGCATGTAGCGTCACCGCGGTTGCCAGGCCCATCGTCATGCACAGTCCCAGCAGATGACCTTTGATACTTTCCAGCGCGAGCCGCGTTAACAGGATCAGCCGATCCAGGCCGCTCGCCTCGGATGCGATCTTGCTATACGACGGCCCGAAAAGCGTAAGCCCCGCAGAGCCCGCCAGTATGAAGCTGATCATGAACTTGGCCGCGATGGCCGCGAGCAGGAACAGGCCAATGTTGCGCACTGCCAGCATGGCCTTGCCTTGCTCCGCAGCCAATGAAACATAGCCGATGTAGAGGACCGCGGCGGGAACGAACAGCATCGAATGAGGCTTGATGAGTGCTGTACAGCCCAGAATGAAACCTGCGATGACCCAATCCCGTGGGGTGTCGATCCTGGCTCGGGTCATCGCCCAGACAAAAGCCCAAAAGCCGAAAAAGTAAAACGCTTCGGGCATGTAGTGTGCGGTGTAGGTATTGATTGGCGCGAGCAGGGCGCAAAGCGTAATGACGAGGGCGGGTAACTCCCTCATCACGCGGCGCGACACGTGATAGATAAACGGGGCTGCACAGACGAAGAAAAATGCGTTGAAAATTCTTGCGCAACCCAGGAAGTCAGCGGCGCAATGGTTGGTCAGGCGGTAGATGGCTTGATAGATGTAGCCCGGGATTGACGACTCGGATAACGGTTGCAGGCGCGAGTACAGGCTATACGTATACTCGTCGCCAAAAATGAATGGAAACAGCCCGGTGTTTTTTAGCAGTAAAGCGAAAAAGACAAAGAGCATGATGACGAGTAGCGCATAGCCACTGATTTTTTGGTGTTGTTCAGAAGTCGATATGTGCATGACAGAAAATCCGTGTTCGCAGGGCGTTACGAGAGCGCTCCTGTCCGTTTGAATTCAGCTCAGGTGTTAATGCTGATAGACCGAAACCCATACGCCCGCTGCAATCAGGGCCGCACCGGCAAAAGTGTTCCAGCTAAGCGTCTCGTTCAGAAAGAAGTGAGCCAGCACCGGTACGATGAAGAAAGCCATCGCAGTAAACGGATAGGCAATACTCAGAGGCGTGGTCTTCAGAGCGAACAGCCACAAGACGGTGGCACCGGCATAAACTACCAAGGCGACGATCAGCTTGACGTTGACCATGGCATTCATCAGCCCGGCCATGGAGAACTCGACACTGCTCGACGCAAGTTTGAACAGGATCTGGCCGGTGGCCAATGCGATCACCGTCAGCGAAATGAACACTACTTGAGAAATGGACATCAGAATTCCTGAGGCTGTGAGTGACGTTTTCTGTATTTACGGTGGATGACCTGGTCGGGCGCCGAATTGATGTCATAGGCCAGGAACGCGAGCACAAGCTGCAAGCCAATGATGATCGGCAGCGCCGATAGCATGACCGTGCCCACTGGCGCGTAGTTGCCCGAGTACGCTGCTCCCAGCCAGTGATATCCGCCATACAGGGTGCCGAATACCATCATCAGGACGCCGACAGGCATCTCGATTGACGCCAGCGACATGTCACGCAAGTAGTAGTTGTAGAAGATACGTTTGGCGAAGTTGCGCATGTGTTTGGCCGCAAACTCTCCGATGATTTTAGAAATCTTCAAGTTGCTGACTTCGTCGCCGTACTTGGCATCCATTGGGATATCCACGGCCACTGCGCGCAGCGTATTAAGCCGGAACAATATATCGGTCTCGAAGAAATAGCGGCGGCTTATCTTGTGGAACGGCAGATGACGGGCGACATCACGGTGAATGGCCGTATAACCATTGGTTGGATCGAAAAGTGTCCAGTATCCGGATGAAAGCTTGGTCAGGAAAGAGAGCGCAGCATTGCCGAACAAACGCATCTTAGGCATGGCTGTTATTTTTTCAAGGTCATAAAAGCGGTTACCTTTAGTGTAATCCGCTTCGCCGTTCAAAATGGGCTCGACAAAGTTGAGTAACAACCCCGGATCCATCTGACCGTCGCCGTCGATTTTGACGATTACATCAAGGTTGGCATCGATGGCGGCCTTGTAACCCGTCATCACCGCGCCGCCCACTCCCTGGTTCTCGGCATGGCGCAGGATAACGACTCGACTGTCGATACAGTGTTCTCTGACGTAATCGCCGGAGGCTTCCGGACAGCAGTCGTCGACCACAAAGATGCTGCTTACTTCCGGGCCGATACTCTTGATGACCCCGAGGATATGCTGCCTTACTTTATAGCAGGGAATAACAACTGCGATTTCCTTACCTGACATCTCTGCGTCCTGAACCCGTTGATTGTAATTTTTAACCGGCGTCCGCCGACTCGAGGGCGGCGATGTTATCAGAAAGCACCTCCAATGACACACGGGCTTTACACCTGGCGGTGCAGCTACAGGCCTTGTAGATAAAGGCGGCGATGGCGCCATCAGTCCGTCCTCCCGTGCGCGCCACGCTAGCCTGCCCGGCCCATCCGGCACCTGAAAGCTCAGCGATCTATTCGCACCTTCTGTCGTGCCATGGCTCCCGAACGCCCATGGTGGTGGGGCTTGGCTCAGCTACAACGTCCCCGCGCAGTGAGTGCTTGGCCTAGATCATTTCATTCTAAAAACCTCTATAGACAAAGGTGTGGCCACTTGCTAGCTTGTGGTCATTGATATTTCGGAATGCTTTACGCACAACTATAAATTTTTCAAGCGCAGTCATCGGTGCATAGGCCGGTTAATGCCTCCGATTAATACTTTCGATATGTAGCCTGTTTCAAGCGTTGAGCATTTCTATTTTTATTTGCAAATAACTCTACCGTCTATCCGTTTAAAGATATGGGCGCGGAGCGTCGTGCTCCGTAAACGCCCGCTGTCGTGGATCTGAAATATATTACCTGTAAGAAATCCCTAGGCTTTACAAATGCGCAGTTCCCACAAGGAGTAGTACATGAGCACGCAATCTGATCTGGCTGAGCTGTATACGACGTTTTTCAACCGCGCACCGGATGCTGACGGTCTGGCGTACTGGGTTGACAGCATCGATACCGGCCAATTGAGCCTGACCCAAATCGCTGAAAACTGGCTGACCGAGCAAACCGAAGGCCAGACCAACTTCCCGACGACACTGACCGATGCTCAGTTCGTAGCCAAGATCTACACCAACGTGCTCAGCCGTACTGCAGATGCCGACGGTGCTCAGTACTGGCTCGACCAGCTGGCAAGCGGCGCCGTGACCCGTGACTCGTTCGCGCTCTCGATCATCAACGGCGCCAAGGCCAACACCTCGGCCCAGGGCGTGCTCGACGCAACTCTGATTTCCAACAAGGCGACCGTTGGCGTTGCATTCGCCGAGCAGGGTGTGAACGACACCGCCCTGGCCGCCAAAGTGCTGACCACCGTCACTGCTGACGCGTCGACCCTGAACAGCACCCTGGCCGTGATCGCCCTGATCCCGACCACCGCCGCCGCACAGACCCCGGCGATCCTGGCCGCCACCGACCAGCTGCTGACCAACTTCGCCAACCTGATCACCGCTGCTCCAGGCGAACTGGCTGACGCCACGACCTACCTGCAGACACTGGCCGCCGGTATCACCAGTGGCACCAACATCACCACCTTGCTGAGCAACGCCAACACGCTGATTACCTCGGCTGCTACCAACTCGGCTGCGCTGGATAACCCGGCTGCGCAGGGTGAAGCGGCTGTTGTTGTGGCTACGCCGGGTACTGGGGGTGGTACGCCTGCGCCGGGTGCTACGACATTCACAGCAACAGATGCTAAAAATGATTTCAGCTTGACCAGTGGTGTGGATACCTTCGTTACCAAGTTTGGGGGGGAGGCTGTCAAACAGGTCGATACGATCACGTTCACTGCGTACGAAGTAGGGGACATAGTAACTCTCGCAGGTGTTGCCACCGCTGACGTCGTGTTCACTGTGACTAACGTATCTACTGTGGCTGCAGATGTCGCTACTGCTGTGAACAACGCAGCGGGCGCGAAAGTAGTAGCCAGCGTCGTTGACTCGAAGTTGACCCTGACTGCAAACACTGCTGGCACTGGGTTCATCGCAGTTGCTAGCTCGACCAACAAAGCTGCGGTTGATGCCGTTAAGCAGGTCGACACGATCACCTTCACTGCGTTTGAAGTGGGCGACATATTGACTATCGCTGGTGTTGCTACCGCTGACGTCGTATTCACTGTAACTAATGCATCCACAGTTGCTGCAGATGTCGCTACCGCTGTGAACAACGCGCCCGGCGCGAAAGTAGTAGCCAGTGTCGTTGACTCGAACTTAACCCTGACGGCAAATACTGCAGGGACTGGGTTCACCGCAGTTGCTAGCTCGACCAACAAAGCTACGGTTGATGCCGTTAAGCAAGTCGACACGCTCACGTTCACTGCGTACGAGGTAGGGGACATCGTGACGATCGCAGGTGTTGCCACCGCTGACGTCGTGTTCACGGTGACTAATGTATCCACTGTGGCTGCAGATGTCGCTACTGCTGTGAACAACGCAACGGGCGCGAAAGTAGTGGCCAGCGTCGTTGACTCGAAGTTGGCCCTGACTGCAAACGCTGCTGGGACTGGGTTCACCGCAATCGCTAGCTCGACCAACAAACCAGCAGTAGACGCGGTCAAACAGGTTGATACGGTTAAGATTGCTAGCGTTTATGACATCGGCGACACCATTACTGTCACTGGCGTGGCGTCGAACGACATCGTGTTCACCGTTTCCGACCCAACAACCGTGTCTGCAGATCTTGTAGCTCTCATAAATGCCGCTGGTGGTTTAACGGTAGAAGCGGATGTTGTCGATGCGACCAATGTAACTCTCACGGCACTGACCGCAGGAAACCCATTCACTGCCGTTGCTACTGACAGCCGTCTAGAGACAACTGTCGAGATCACAACGCCCAATAAGGTTGCAGTTCCCGCCGGTGCTGACACTCAGGTCGTTAACCTCGCACACACAACGCAGAACGCGCCGGAAGTGGTCGGGGATAACACGCAGGCCGTTAATCTGGCACACACAACAGTCAATCAGGTTGCAGTCGTTGGTACTGACAATCAAACCGCTTCGGTCGCGCATACCAAAGTTAATCTGGTTGCTGCTGACTCGCTTTCGGCGGTCGGGACTCTGGATGTTTTGACCGGCTTCACCCCGGGGACGGACAAAGTCGAGTTGTTCACATTTGGCGGTCCCGTCACATCTCCTTCGGCTCTCACGCACGTTGCTGATGTAACAACCGGCACGGACCTCGTTACTCAGTTGACAACTGCTTTCAGCGGAATCACTGCAGGTAACGCAGGCTTGGTGACCATCGCCGCAGGGAATGTGAATGCGGGTACTTATCTGTTTGCCAACGACAACAATGATGCATTCAGTGCGACTGATGATGTCGTCATCAAATTGGTTGGCGTCACTCTTCCGAGTGGAGCTGGCTCCCTCAACGTAGCTGACTACTTCGTCAGCAGCCCGTCTGTTTAAATCGTAAAAAGTGGGGGATCTGAGGTATACCAAAAAGCTTCATCCCCCTTAAACAAAAAACCCGTCTTCTCGCGAAGACGGGTTTTTTTATTTCTGCGATTTGGCGATTTGGTAATTAAACCAACCAAACCCCATTGTTCAGCTCAGCCGAGGTGTTGGCGATGTTCTCGGCGCTTTCGGAGAACGACACCAGCATTTCGCTGCCGGTCATGCCGTTGGCCAACTCGTTGGTCCAGTATTGGCTACCGGCAGTGTCAGCTTCACGGTGCAGGACGTTCAGGTAGTAATTATTGATGATCGACTGCGCGTCATTGCCCGGGTTGAGGGTCTTGAACTCGGAGCTGTCGACGAAGCCTCTGGCGACTTGCTGGATGCTCATGCCGCTGTCCAGTTCGTTCACCCAGTAATTCAAGCCAGCTTTATCAGGCGTGCGGCCCAGTGCAGCTTCATACAGGCGATAGGCAGAGCCTGCGTTCTGGCCCGCATTCACGTCCAGAGCCAGCGTCGAGCCGTCTTCCTGGAAGTTGATACGCTCAACGTCGAACAGAGCATCGCTCTTGCCCAGACCTTTGACGGTAGCAACGTTGCCTACGGACGAAACGGTGAAATCGCTCTTGAGTGCAGCGTAGTGCACGGTATCAATACCGGCTCCGCCGCTGTAGCTGTCATCACCCGGCCAAGCGTAGAAATGGTCGTTGCCAGTGGAACCGATATAGGTGTCATTGCCGCTGTACAGCGACGTGGTGTTCGCCGCGTCGGACACTTTGACATTGAGCCCGGTGATGGTCACGTATGGCGTGTTATTCAGCGAATACGTAACACCGGTGAAGACCCCATTATCTGTGCCTGCCGGGAAGATACCGGTCAAATCCGACTTGTAAGTGCCGTCAGTGAACACGATATGGGTGCTGGAGACGGATTCAACACTGCCGCTGATGCCTACCTCGGCTGCGCGGTTCAGGTCAAAGTTGTCCAGAGGTTGGTTGAAGGTAATGCGTGCCATTTTAAGTCGTCCTTATACTAAGTGAATAAATCAGGCGCAAAGACGTTGCGGCCTGATCAGACCAGCCACACCCCGTTATCGAGTACAGCGGCGGTGTTATTAATGTTTTCCTGGCTCTCAGAGAACGAAACGAGCATTTCGCTGGGGGTCATGCCGTTAGCCAGTGCGTCTTGCCAATATTTGAAGCCTGCCGCATCCGCATCGCGGTGCAGCACGTGCAGGTAATAGTTGTTGATGATCGAATTCTGATCATTGGACGGGTTCAGCGTCTTGAATTCGGCGCTGTCGACGAAACCTTTAGCGACTTGCTGAATACTGGCGCCTTTATCCAGATCGTTGGTCCAGTAATTCAGGCCAGCCTTGTCGGGGGTGCGATCAAACGCAGCCTGATACAGGCGATACGCGGAACCGGCGTTTTCACCAACGCCCACGTCCAGTGCGAGGGTTGAGCCGTCGTTGAACGCGAGACGCTCGACGCCGGATACCACGTCGATCTTGCCGTCAACGGTGACCGCGAATGCCGGGCCATTGGCGTCGGCGGTATGGGTCACGATCAGGCCGCTCTTGTTGCCGTATTGAACCGTATCGACTCCGGCACCACCGGTGATGGTGTCGTTACCGGCGCCGCCTCTGATCACGTCGTTTCCGGCCGAGCCGATGATCGTGTCATCGCCCTTGAGGACTTCGTTCAGCGCACCCGTGAAATCAAACCCACCAATGTATTCAGCCACAGTTGCGGCGTCGGCATTCAGGTCGGTGAGTTCGTAGTACAGGCCATTCTGATAGGCGACTGTAGAGGTCAGCGTGCCGCCGGATACTTCGTCGTTGGCAAACTGGAAGTTGCCGAAGTAATCCTGGGTTCTAAAGCCGTCTGTGACGCTGATTCGGTCGGACGCCACGACGGTGAAGTCACCGTCCCATGCCTCCAGCGTGTTCATGTTGATCGGTTGGTGCAGTTTGAGGGTCGCCATAGATCATCCTGAATTCGGGCATCGACTCATAACTTGTGGGTGGCAGACTTCAGGTCCGCTGACTCGATGCGTGAGCCAAACAAGCAAACTGTTTCAAAACTGATACAAATTGAAATTCTTAGGCGCTCTGACTCGCTCAATGAAGAATGGTTCCCATCTTTTTTGGCTTCAGGCGCCTGTTTGCGTCAGTTATCTGTGTTGCATCCCCCCTCCAGCCCCCGGATAATGCGCCCCTCACTACACGCACGTAGTACAAGAATGGAGTTGCTATGTTCACCCCGGTAATCCTGGCTGGCGGTAATGGTTCGCGTCTGTGGCCGCTTTCGCGCCAGAGCTTTCCCAAGCAATTTCTGGCCCTGGATGGCCAGGATCAGGGCACGATGTTTCAGCGCACGCTGGCTCGGCTGCAAGGCCTTGAGCACTCGGCTGCGGTGGTGGTCAGTAACGAAAATCATCGTTTTATCGTTGCCGAGCAACTGCGTGTCGCGAAGATGGGCAGCCGTCGCATCATCCTTGAGCCGCTGGCGCGCAATACTGCGCCTGCCATTGCTCTGGCGGCACTTGAAGCGAGCGCCGATGGCAGCGATCCGATCCTGCTGGTGCTGGCCGCCGATCACCACATCCATGACGAACAAGCCTTCCGCGCCGCCGTGCAAGTGGCGCAAGCCCACGCCGAAGCCGGGCGGCTGGTAACGTTTGGCATCACGCCAACCCACGCCGAAACCGGTTTTGGTTACATCCAGTGCGGCGCTGCCATCGAGCAGGGCGGCTTTGCGATTTCCGCCTTTAAAGAGAAGCCTTCGCCGGAAATGGCCGACGAGTACCTCGCCTCAGGCGTGTACCTGTGGAACAGCGGCATGTTCATGTTCCGCGCCTCGGTGTTCCTCAATGAGCTGAACGAACATCGTCCAGAAATGCTGGCTGCCTGCCGCGCCGCGCTGGCCGGTGCTGAAGCTGACCGCACGTTCCTGCACGTACCGGCTGAAGAGTTCTCGAAGTGCGTCGATGAGTCGGTGGATTACGCCGTCATGGAACACACGGCCGCGGGCCTGGTTGTGCCGCTGGATGCCGGCTGGAACGACCTGGGCAGCTGGTCGGCGATCTGGGACGTGGGTCCGCATGACGCCGACATGAATCGTCTAGAAGGCGACGTCATGGCCATCGATACCAAAAACTGTCTTGTGCAGTCCCATCACCGCCTGGTCGCCACCGTCGGTCTTGAAGACCTGATCGTGATCGAAACCAAGGATGCCGTGCTGGTTGCCAACAAGAACGACAGCCAGCAGGTCAAGGGCGTGGTCAAGCGCTTGCAGGCTGAAGAGCGCGCTGAGTTCGTGACCCATCCGCTGGTCAATCGCCCTTGGGGCCATTACGACACCGTGGACCGTGGCGAGCGTTATCAGGTCAAGCGCATCAGCGTATTGCCGGGCGAATGCCTGTCGCTGCAAATGCACTACCACCGCGCCGAACACTGGATCGTGGTATCCGGTACCGCCAAGGTCATCTGCGACGACAAAGAACTGATCCTCTCAGAAAACCAGTCGACCTACATCCCGCTGGGCATCAAGCACTCGCTGGCCAACCCTGGCAAGGTGCCGTTGGAACTGATCGAAGTTCAATCCGGCTCCTACCTGGGTGAAGACGACATCGTGCGGTTTGAAGACCGTTACGGACGTTTGCCGAAGTAACGCCCAATCGCTGCCTGAAAAACCCGCGCCAATGGTTGCGGGTTTTTTTTCGCGTGCCGTTAATCGAGTGGCTATAACTAGATTAAGCATTCGGACGAAGGGTCGATTTAGCTCCCGTTTTCAATGCCGATAACTCGTCTGAACTCACTAGGATCGGTGCCACCATGTTTAACACCCGCTTGAAGAAGGAATTACAGGCGCAAGAAGCCGAGCTTTCTATCTATCGGCAAATGGAGCGAGGCATGGACGCACAGATGTTGTCCGTGACCCTCGACCCGGATTACCGCATCACTCACGCCAATACCAATTTCTCCAAAGTGCTGGGCTATACCCCCGAGCATTTGCAGGGACGTGGCATGGATGAAATCGTCCCGTCTTACGTCAAGCAACTCGATTGCTACCGGAATCTGCGGGCGGGCATCGCCAAGGGCGAGTCGGTCATCGACAACTACCGCTTCCTTAAAGTAGACGGCAGCCTGGCCTGGGTGCGGGCCATCTGGTACCCGATCATGGGCGCTGACGGCAAGCTGTCGCACATCCGCTGTTTTGCCAGCGACATTACCGAGGCGATTGAACTGGCGACTGAAAACGCCGCGTTCATTCAAGCGCTGTTGCGCTCTACCGCCGTGATCGAGTTCAACCTGGCAGGCAATGTGCTCAAGGCCAACGATCAATTCCTGCGCGGGATGGGTTACAACATCGGGCAGATCAAGGGCAAACACCACAGCATCTTCTGTGATCCGGCTGAGGTGGCCTCGCCGCAGTACAAAGAGTTCTGGGCGACCCTTAACCGCGGCGAATTTGTGGCTGATCGCTTCAAACGTGTCGACGCCAATGGCCGCGAAGTGTGGCTGGAGGCGACTTACAACCCGGTGCATGACCCTCAGGGCCATCTGTATAAAGTGGTCAAGTTCGCCACGGTGATCACGGATCAAGTCGAGCGCGAGGCGGAAGTCAGCGATGCGGCGGGTATTGCGTTTGAGATTTCCCAGCAAACCGATGTGAGCGCCCAGCGTGGCGCAGTGGTCGTCAAAGAGACGGTCGAGACCATGCGCAAGATCTCCGAAGAGATGCAGTCCGCGTCCCATGGCATCGAGGCGCTGGGCAAGCAATCACTGTTGATCAGCTCCATCGTGCAGACCATCGGCGGCATCGCCCAGCAAACCAACCTGCTGGCGCTCAACGCCGCGATCGAAGCCGCCCGCGCGGGCGAGCAGGGCAGGGGTTTTGCGGTGGTGGCCGATGAAGTGCGGCAACTGGCGGGTCGCACCAGCGCAGCCACCGAGGAAATCGTCAACGTGGTGCAGCAGAACCAGAATCTGGTGGACGAAGCCGTGCGCGGCATCGCCAACAGCCGCGGGCAGGCTGAGCAAGGCTTGGGGCTGGCCAATGACGCCGGGGCGGTGATCGTCGAAATCCAGGAAGGCGCGCGGCAAGTGGTGGGGGCTGTGAGTCGGTTTGCCAATCAATTGAAGTAGTGCTGCTGTGTGCAACACCGATCTGTAGGAGCCAACTTGTTGGCGAGGCTTTGGTCCTTCGTAAGCAGGATCGTCTCGCGAATAAGTAGGCTCCTACTGAAAAATTTCAAAAGGCGTTGCCGAACTGCAAGTAACCCCGAGTTTAATATTCCGCTCAATTACTTTTTAAGGTCCGTGCTTTATATAGCAGTAGCGCTTTATTTGACGTCAACTATCCGCCGCTATATACCTTTTGATATTGAATTTCCAGTTGGTAGATGCACTTCGCCTTAAGGATTCTGTGACTGATCTCACATCTCCAGCCAATTAACTGGATAGTGGCTGATTGCCCACAGAATGAAATAGAAGTTAATTGACTGATCTGCGATTCTCCGATCAACACCCATCCGGGTGTTTATCTTTCCAAACAATTGATGACCTTGGTTGACTCCGCCTTTAGAAGTGGTGCCCCAAGGCGCGTCGGCCAAGGAGCGTTGCAATGAGCGTACAGTCAGATTTAGCCGAGCTTTACACCGCATTTTATAATCGCGCACCGGATGCCGCTGGTCTGGCGTACTGGGTCAACGAGTTGAATAACGGCAACATGACTCTTGAGTCCATCGCCCGGAACTGGGAAGGCGCACAGCCGGAAACTCAGGAAAAATACCCTGACACCTTGTCGGTCGATGATTTCATCGAAGCGATATATGGCAATGTTTTCAGTCGCAGCAGCGACGCTGAAGGCGCTGCTTATTGGAAGGCCGGTCTGGAAAACGGCAGCCTCAGCCGCGATTCGTTCATTGCTGCAGTCCTTAACGGTGCCAAGGCCAACACCTCTACCCAAGGTCTGGCCGATGCTGCGCTGGTTAATAACAAGGCTCAGGTAGGCGTGGCTTTCGCGGAGAAGGGTTTGAACGACACTGCCCTGGCGGCCAAGGTGCTGACCTCTGTGTCGGCCAACACGGACACCCTGAACGCGACGCTGGACCTGATCAAACTGATCCCGGCCTCGACGGCAGCCCAGACTCCCGCTCTGCTGACCCTGGTGTCGTCGACCCTGGATAAGGTTGCTGCTCTGGTCAAAGGCGCGCCTGGCGAGCTGAGCGATCTGGCTACTTACCTCAACGCCGTGGTGACCGGAACTGGCAGCACGACCAACCTCACCACCTTGTTCACCAGCATCAACACCAAAGCTGGCGCAGCCTTGACCAACCCCAGTGCTCTCGATAACCCTGCCGCTCAGGCTGGCTCGGATGTGGTTACTGCGACGCCGACCACGGGTGAAGTGGCTGTGTTTGCGGTGACTCAGACGGCCCCCGGCCTGTTTACCGTCGGCAGTCAAAACGGCAACGTCAGCCTCTATGTAGACGGTAGTGTCTTTACGTTCAAGCCGGCCAATGGCACTGCTGTGGACGTTGACTCATCGCTCATCACCAGCGGTCTGGTTGTAAACAGCGTCTCGCTGGTGCCGAGCAGTGATGCGTTCAGCTATTTGATGGCTGGTGTGGTTATAGGTGGTATTAAAATCTCAGGTTCCGGTACTTTGGTCGTGCCGCAAGCCAATCCGTCTACTCTGATCGAGTCCCGCGTTGCGGACATATCGCTCTCGCTCAAGCAGCAATACGAGACCGGCGTTGAGCAAATAACGTCTGTGCTCGACCTGTTGGACATTCGTGTCGATTACGGGGTTGTCGAGTCGCTAGGCGGCAATGCGACTCAGATTGTTGACCTGTATGCGCGTAACGACGTCATCGGCCTCGGCAAGGTCGATCTGTTTGTTACAGATGAATATGTGCCACTGGCTACCTTGGTCACGATCGACGCTAAAACTACTGGCGCTCTGCAATATCAGGGTGTCACCGGCACCCTTGCACAGCTTAAGGCCAGCATCTATGTGAAGGCTGACATCAATGTACTGGTGACCGATCTGCCGACCACATCTACGGGGCTGGAAGCGCTGGCGGCCAAGATAGGCGGTGAGGCGCTGATTGCTTTCAATCTGACCAGCGTTGCACAGTTGAAGGAGCTGTCCGACCTGAAGCTGACTACTTATTGGACGGGCACGCTGGTTGATACCGCGACGAATCTGCTGACCGTTTCTCAGGGCGACACGCGTAATGTCGACGTCACGCTGACCAATAACGATGCGGGTACGCTGACCGTTCAGCAGCGCAGTGATCTGGCCAAGATGCTGGCCTACGTGGATGATTCCGACTGGAAGTTCAACCTGAAGGATACCGCTGAGCATTTGCTGGCCAGTCACGCGGCCGACCCTGACATCTTTAACTTCTATGTTAGAACGGTCACTGTTAACGACAACGCCGAGCTGAGCCTTGCTGAGGTCGCGACGCTCAAATCACTGACTGCTTTGAACTTTGAATATACAGTCGTCGACACGTTAGCCAATCTGACTGCCAATCAAGGTGAGGGGCTCGTTAACGGCTACGTCATTGCTGACACGGTCGTCAACCTTGAAAACGCCATTACTTCCAGCGATCCGGTGTTTGCCGGCAAGCAAGGCTACTACGTCGCGGATACCGTGGAGCATGTCCAACAATGGCAAAGCGAAGAGGGTCAGACTCCCGTTACGCCAAATGGGTACATTCTGGTCGATACGGTAAGTAACCTGCTCGCTAGCAAGTCTTCCTCGACGTTTACCGATGCGGATGGCTACAAAATATCAGGCGATTTGACGTCCTCCAACTTGTCGATTGAGGAGGCGAAGATTGTTGCCAAGGCTTCAAATAGCAATGACTACATCAACAAATATTCCGTTAGCGGGTCGGTGACAGAGGCTGAGGGTTTGGACAACTACACGTTCAAATACGCCAGCTCGGTGACATTGAGCGCTACAACGGGTGAGGACACGCTCAGCGGTAATCTCACCGACGGGCATCTCAACATCGTGTACAGCTCCGGAGCTCAAGCCGATCATTTTGTATCGCCAGGCACGGGCGTCTACCAAGCGGTGGACGGCAACTTTGACTCCTTCAGCTTCTTGTATGGCAGCCCGTCCATTCCTGATCGGGATCATATTGACGTGCTTGGTGGTACGGCATTGGCTCAGTCTTTCTCCGGCAACGTGACTGACAATACCTACACGTTTGTCAAAGGCAGCTATAACGCTCTCGACGGTAAATTCACTCAAGCTACCTACGGCACTGACACGCTGGTTGCCTGGGACTCGGATACAAGCAATGTCTTGGATGCGGTAGCGATCGTATTGGTTGGGCAGAGTCCGAACAACGCGTCTGAAATCGTGAATTTCAGCCTGAAGTTGGTGCCGTAACACCGATAATCTGGCGGCACGTTGCGCGCTCGATGTACAAGATGTGTTGAGAAGCCCCGGATTTCCGGGGCTTCTTTATTTAGATTATCGGTCTGATTGCTCTTTCATTCATAAACCCCCGGACCTGTCGAACATCGTTCGCAGCCTTCGGCAGCTCCTACAGGACGACGCCGCACAGGTAGGCGGTATTTCAGGCGATAAATAACCTTTGGATGCACTGGCCTCTTCTCGGCTAAAGCCGGTCCCACGTCGTCATCTGTTGAGGGGAAGTAGTGAATTCCCTCAATAGGCCATGCTCCCACGGCTTCCCCCTCACCCACGCATTGCGTACTCTTGCGGACCAAAAGCCGCTTCAGGGGAACCGCTGCGCTCATGACTCTTTCTTTCAAACACTGGCGCACGGGCCTGGCCCTGGCTGTGCCGTTTGCCCTTTTTCTCGCCGGTTGCGACAACTCGGACAAAACCCCGACGCCGCCACCTGAGCCACCCGCGCCGCCGCACACCACTTACACCCCGGCAACCTGGGATGCATTGCCTGCCGTGGCCGATAGCGATCTGCAAGCCGGTTTTGCTGCGTGGCGCAGTGCGTGTGTGCGGCTTAAGGCCGATACCGTGTGGGGCGCGACCTGTGCAGCGGCGGCCAATGTGCCGCTGGATGCAGACGTGACAAAGATCCGTAGCTTTTTGCAGGAGCAGTTGCAGGTCTACAGCATGCGCTCGGCAACCGGCAGTGCCGACGGTTTGATCACCGGTTATTACGAGCCGGTCTACCCCGGCAGCCTGACCCAAACCCCTCAGGCCTCGGTGCCGGTGTATGGCGTGCCGGACGATTTGATCATCGTCAATCTGGACAGCATCTACCCCGAACTCAAAGGCAAGCGCTTGCGCGGTCGGCTCGAAGGGCGGGTACTCAAGCCGTACGACGATGCTGCCACCATCAACGCTCAAGGGCTGAATGCGCCGGTGATCGCCTGGCTGACTGACCCGATGGACCTGCAGTTCTTGCAGATTCAGGGCTCGGGCCGGGTGCGTCTGGATAACGGCCAGCAACTGCGCATCGGGTACGCCGACCAGAACGGCAGGCCTTATCGCGCCATCGGTCGCTGGCTGGTGGAGCAGGGCGAGTTGAAGAAAGAAGACGTGACCATGGGTAGCATTGCCGCCTGGGCCAAGGCGCATCCGGAGCGCATCACGGATTTGTTGGCGAGCAATCCCAGCTACGTGTTTTTCGCCCGCAACCCGGACAGCAACGAAGGGCCGCGCGGTTCGCTGAATGTGCCACTGACCTCGGGTTACAGCGTGGCAATTGATCGCAAAGTGATCCCGCTGGGGAGTTTGCTGTGGCTGTCTACCACTCGCCCGGACGGCACGCCTCTGGTACGCCCGGTCGCCGCGCAGGATACCGGCGGCGCCATTGCCGGCGAAGTCCGTGCCGATTTGTTCTGGGGTACCGGCGACGAGGCCGGTCATTTGGCGGGGGACATGAAGCAGAAGGGCAACGTGTGGTTGTTATGGCCCAAGGGGATGGCGTTGCCGGAGGCTGCGCAATAAGAGGCAATGATGAACCCGTGGGAGCGAATTCATTCGCGAAAGGGGCGGCGCACACGGTAAATCTCTATCGGATGTACCGGCCCCTTCGCGAATGAATTCGCTCCCACGGGTTCTGTGTTATTTCAGGAACACCTCGGTCCTGTAGGAGCCAACTTGTTGGCGAGTCGTCATCACTGGCTACATCAATTCAGCAAGAAATGATGCAATCCCTGTGGGAGCGAATTCATTCGCGAGAGCGGTGGTGCACACGGTAAATCTCGATCGGATGTACCGGCCCCTTCGCGAATGAATTCGCTCCCACAGGTTCTGTGTTCCATCAGAAATACCGCGGTCCTGTAGGCGCCGCCGGAGGTTACGACGGCCGCGAAGCGGTCTGTCTGACACACCGCAGTTCGCAGCCTTCGGCAGCTCCTACAGGGTTCTGTGTTTCATCAGGAATACCGCGGTCCTGTGGGAGCCAACTTGTTGGCGAGGCGTCATCAGTGGCTACATCAATTCAGCAAGAAATGATGCAATCCCTGTGGGAGCGAATTCATTCGCGAAAGCGGTGGTGCGCACGGTAAATCTCTATCGGATGTGCCGGCCTCTTCGCGAATGAATTCGCTCCTACAGGTCCTGTGTTTCTTCAGGAATACCGCGGTCCTGTGGGAGCAATCGGAGGTTACGACGGTCGCGAAGGCGTTTTGCCTGACACACGGCAGTTCGCAGCCTTCGGCAGCTCCTACAGGTTCGGCGTCCATCACCTCTGCAACTGCTTCACCAACTCCGGCGTGACGTAATGCGGGCCGTCGAACAGGTAGAGGGGGTAGCCGTCGTAAGCCGCCAGCTGGGGTTTGAGTTCTGCTGCCGTGGCCGAGCGGAAGCCGCCGCCGTAGTTGGGGCGGAAGGCTTCGACGATGATCCTTACGCGGTCTTTGCCCAGGCTTTTGCGCAGGGCGTCGGCGTAGGTTCGGGCGACGGGGGCGGTGCGCGCATAAACGCCGACGCCGTCCTGGAAGAACACGCCGATGCCATCCGGCAGCCATTGCTTGAGCCATGCGGCGGTGGCCTCTGGCCCGATGTTGGCGCCGTCGTAGACGCTGATCCACAGCGGCCGTGGCAGCTTGGCCAGCAGCGCGGGCAGTTCCTTGGCGCGGGTCCAGCTGGGGTCGACTTCCGCCGGGAAATACCAGCCGGTGACATGCATTGGAATCGGCAGTTTGGCGATTTTTTCAGACATAGCCGCCAGTTGCTCGATGTTGTCCCGTGAGCGGTTCTCACTGAAATAACCCGCCAGCCCGACAATCACATCCTGAGCCCAAGGCTCTTTGGCAATGCGTGCCCAGTCCGGCAATACCGGGACGCTGGGCAAACCCGTGCCAGGCACGAAGGCTTGATCGTCGACCACCGTCCATTGCACCAGCAGCTCCCGCGCGCCGAGAGTGTGCCAGTCGCCTTTGATGCCCACGGTTTTGTTGTCCGGCTGCCAGACGATACCCACGATGCCGGGATCCAGTGGTTTAAAACGAGTGACGTACAGCATGGTGGTGCCTGAAACCACGGTCGCTGCCAGTAACAGCGCAACGACGGTGGCACGGCTCAGGGTTTTACCAAGAATCTTCAAGGAAGCGCCTTATTGATGCGCTGATGCCACTGGTTCAGCGAGGTCACGCCTTTGGCGTTCCAGTTGGCAGCAGCGTCGGGGCCGAGGTGAAACTGGCCCTCATTGAATTGCCAGACGATCACCTGGGGTTTGTGTTGGGCGAAGTCCGGCGACTCCAGGTATTGCAGCAATGTTGCCCAAGGGCCCACGTCGCCGGGGTTCCAGGTCAGGGTAACCGGACGGTCCAGCGCGTTGGACAGTTTCTGGGTGAAGCCCAGGTACGGCTGCACAAAACTGTTGCCGATCACTTGCACCGGCGCGGGCGCGTCGTCGATCAGTAGATCTTCTTCCACCTGATGGCGCACCGTGTAGATGTCCCGGCCAATGGCCTTGCGCTTGATGGCGGGCAGGAAGTTGCTCGCCAGGTCGCCAAAGGCGCGCTTGTCGAACCAGTCACCCAGCACGGCGCCGCCACCCGGTTCGCCCTGTAGGCGGTACTTGCCGGTGATCAATTTCGCGGTCGCGTCGGCGGTGTTTTCCGCACTCCAGGCCGTCCAGTGATAGTCCGCCCGGTAGAACGCCGTCTGTTTACCTTGCTCGGTCTTCTGCAGGATCGGCTTGATGTTCAGCGTGGTCAGGCCCGCTTTGCTCAAGTTGCCTTGCAGTTGATCATAACGTTGGGCAACGGCGGGGCTGAGCGGTTGGTCAGCGGGCAGGCGTTGGGCGTAGAAGGGCGCTTTCATGGGCACCACCAGAACGACCAGTGCAATGTGCTCCCGGGCAAGCTGCTGCTGGACATCCTTGAGCAGCGCGACCGTGCGCGCATTGCCTGCGTTGTCGACTTTACTCAGGCTTTCCCAGGCCGGAAACAACCAGCCGTCCTTGCCCGTGATCACCGCCGACGCCGCCTGCGCGCCGGTGCCGGTCAGGCAGATCAGCAAGCCGGCGAGTACCGGCAGGCGACGCCGCAAAAGATGCGTTTTCAATGGCTGGCTCATGGGGCTGTCTGGTCCACAAGGCCGATCAAACGCGGCGATTGCGCGGGGCCGATCAGGAACAGGCTGTAACGATCGCTGGCCTTGAACGGCTCAAGCTTGAGCGGCAGGCTGGCGTTCTTGCCGCAGTTGGCGATCAGGGTCGCTTGCACCGGGTTGATGGTGCGTTGCGCCTGGCCATTGAGCGGCAGCTGGTTGAACACGCTGGCGCCATTGGCCAACTGAACCGTGGCTTTTTCACAGCCGGGGCTCAGGTTGTAGATGTTCAGCTCGGCGCGCAGGTCTTTGCCACGCACCGGCGGGTCGATGACCATGCGCGGTGGCGCGGCGGGGTTGCTGTTCAGAATCAGCGTGACCCAGGCGTTCTTCGGCACGTTCAGGTCTTTGATCTCGCGACCGTTGACCGTCACCTGCAAGGGCTGGCGCGAGTCCACCACCTGGAACGGGCTGGCGATGACCGACTGGGTCGACAGCGCAAACTGAGTGCTCTTGTCGACGCTGACCTGGGCGGCGGTGTCGGAGGGATTGACCACCCGCACCCAGGCCGAGCCTTCGGGCAGTTTCGATGCGTAGAGCTGGGCGATTTCAGACGCGGCCTGGGCGTTGATCGCCGTCAGGCCAAAACCGAGGCCAAGCCCCAGCTTTAGAAAATGAGAGAGACGAGGGTACATACACATTCCTCAGTAGGAGTAAGTCAGGCGAGCGAAGACGCCTTTGGCGCGGTCATCACCGGAGACTTTCACTCGGTATTGCAGGGAAAAATCCACGTATGAGCGCGGCGCGTTGTAAGCGTCTTCGCGGAACCAGTAGCGCACGTTGTTACCGATACCGACGCCAGCCGCGTGGCCTGACGAGTAATCGGCGCGGCCGTCGCTGCCGGTTTTGCTGTTCATCTTCGAATCGTAATCGTAGGCCGCGACCACGTGCGGGAAGGTGACCCAGCGCGAGCCGGTGCCGCCGATGGCGTAGCTGCGGCCGCCCTGCCATTCGCTGTTCACGTAGTTGCGTGAATCATTGACGTAATGACCCGCTTCGGCGAACAGTTGTGAGGTCCACCAGCTTGGCGTGTCGACCCGCAGGTCGGTGCCGATGCTTGAGCCGTAGCCCAGGCGCACCAGCCAGTCGCCGTCGACATCGGACGAACCCAGCGGGAAAGTGCGTTCCACTGCCGCCATGACGTTCAGGGACGAGAAGGGTTTGACCCGTACACCCAAGGCGCCTTGCAAGGCATCCAGACCGGTGTCGGAATCGCCATTCTTGCTCCACAGCGTGTCAGTGACGCGGCCGTAAAGCTCGACGAAGCGGGCGTTGCGATAACCCAGTGGGCGATAGGAAAGCTCGGTGCTGTTCTGCAGGCTGTCGTTGCTGCCACCACTGCTGCTGCCGCCGTTGCCATTATTGGCACTGGTGGACGGCGCCGAACTCAAGCCGCTGCTGGAACTGTTGCCACGATAACTGGTGGTGCTGGTCAGGCCCCAGGTGCGCGAGACGTCGGCCACGGCGCGCCGGGTGTCGAACAACTGTTGGGCGGGCATGTCCAGTTCACCTGCATTCTTCGCGTCGATCACCCGCTTGAAATAACCCACCGCGTGCTCGTCATCGTTGACGCGCATGGCGGTGTAGGCGGCGTCCTGAGTGGCCGTCGGCGCGAGCCGTGTCTCGGCATCGGCCTTGCGAAATGATTCGTGCGCAGCCTCATCGTCACCGGCTTGCACTGACAGATAAGCCACTTGCAGGTCGCTCATGGATTCCAGCTCGCCGGTGTCCCTGGCCTGCTGCAAGCGTTCGCGAGCAGTGCGGCGCTGACCCAATGCCGCGTAGAGGCTGGCCTCTTCATAGGCGGGCAGGCTGCCCAGTGCCAGGGCCTTGGTGCAGTCCTGGCGGGCGGCGGAATCCTCGCTCATCTGTTGATGCAATCGGCCGCGTTGAGAGAGCAGGCGGGCGTCGTCGCCGTTGACTTCAAGGCCACGGTTGGCGGCGTCGAGGGCTTCGGGCAGGCGCTTTTGATCGGTCAGGGCGCTGACCAGCAGGCTGCGATAAGCCGGGTTGTCCGGTGCGCGGCGAATGGCTTCGCTGGCCAGGGTCGCGGCGGAGGCCGAATCCTTGCGGGCCAGCGCGGCATAAGCCTGAACGGCCATGTCGGTGCCGCCATCGCGCTGGTTGCCCGGCCAGATGTCGCAGATCAAACCGAAGGCGCTTTCCTGGCAATTGAGTGCCGGCGCCGGGAAGCGAGTCGCGACTTTCAAACCGTTGGATTTCTGCCGGGCAGCGGCCTGAGCAGCGGCACGACGGCGGGCCACTTCGCCGCTTTCGTCTGGCGGCAATTGCTGCAGTTGCGCCAGTGCCAGTTGCGGATCGTTGTTGGACAGCGCCAGGTCGGCGGCGAAGAAACGGATTTCCCGCACTTCCGAATCCAGCAGGCCATCGATGGCCAGTGCCTGTTTCAAATCATTTTGGGCGGCCTGGGTTTTACCCTGTCGATCCAGTGCATAGGCGCGCAGAATCCACGGCGCGATTTCGCCATCGTCCTGAGCCAGTGCGCCGGTTGCCGCGAGTTCGGCAGCGCGGTAGTCCTTGGCCGAAATCAGGGTGCTGATCAGCAATTGTTGATGGGCGCCGATTTCCGGTGCCCAGGCCACGGCCTTGCGGGCCTGATCCACCGCTAGCGGCAGGTTGTCGGCTTGCAGGGCGCGGTAGCTGGCGATGGCCAATGGTGCGGCCAATTGGCGGCGGATGGCCTCGCGGCGCATCAGCAAGGTGTCGTCGTCAGGGAACAGCCGCAGCGCATCGCTGGTGGCCAGATCGGCTTCCTGCAGATGTTGTTGGCGTTGCAGGGATTCAATCAGCAGCAGGCGATAATCCATGCGTTTTGGCGCCTGGCTGATGGCTTTGCGTGCAGCCTGTGCGGCCACGGCAAAGTCGTCGCGGTCGTACGCCTTGAACGCTTGGGCCGCTGCGCCAAAGCCGGGTGCCGGACGCGCTTGCGGGTAGCGCCGAGGGTTGTCGCGCATGTCTTTGTCGCGTTCGGCCAGGGCGATCAGCCGGTTCAAACGGGTGACATCGGCGCGCTGGCGCAAGGCTTCACGGGCCTTGGCAATGGCCAGGTCGTAGTCCTTGCGGTCATAGGCGCTGTAGGCTTCGTTAGCGGTTTGGTACGCCGGGCCGGTCAGTGGCAGCGGCAATATTTCAGCATGGCTCACGACGGGCAGCAGGCTCAGGCCAGTGACCATCAGGCTCAGCAGAGAGCGCTTCATAACGCAGGTTCCGTCTGGTATTGGCTGTGCTGACGAGCCACTGCCTGTTCAATAGTGGCGCGCGGTAGAACACCGGTGTCCACCAGGTAATCGCCGATGCGGCCGTGATGTTGCGGGCGGTAGCCGAGCATGGCGCGGTCGAAGACGGCGCGGTCCAGCAGGCCACTTTCAATCAGCAGATCGCCCAGCAACGGCGCGCTGGCGTTCGGCACAGCCTGGCTGTCGGTGGCGTTATCGCGACGCAGTTGCGCGACGATTTCACTTTCTCGTGCGATCAGTTGCTGCGGCTCGCTGCCCAGCTGTTCGCTGACTTGTTGCAGCCCTTCGGCGGACAACGGGCTGGCGACTGCAACCTGCGGCTGACCGTCGGCATTGGCAACCAACAGCACGACGCGCCAGCGCAAGGCGAACTCGTCGGCCAGGGTCTGCGACGATGCATCCGCTTTGGCCGCCACGTCGAACACCCGTGGCAATTCGTTCTGGAAGGCGATCGCTTCGGCCAGGGTTTCGTCATCCAGCCAGCCGTGGTTGAGCAGGATGCGCCCCAGCGGAATGTGCCGGGTTTGCTGCTCGGCCAGTGCGTTTTGCAGTTCGTTCTCGTTGATCGCCTGCCAGGACAGCAGCACGCTGCCCAGTTTGCGCGGGGCAATGGCCACCAGGTCGGTGGACGGGAAGTCGTGCATGGTCTTGTCCCAGACCAGCTTGCGGTTGAGCACCTTGCCGACGATGAACATGCGCCACGCCCGGGAAGCGGCCATGAAGTTGACGAAGTTGCCCACCACCATGCGCGGGATCGACAGCAAACCATGCTGCCAGCCATACAACACACTGGTGAAATAGCAGCGGTGCACGATGCGCCAGGCCAGGGCGATGCCGTTGGCCAGGAGCAGGTATTTGATGAAGCCGTTGGCTTCGAACGGGGTCGGGAAACTGACGTTCCACAGCCCGCTGTGACGCAGGATGATGAGGCCCAGCAGTTGCACGAGAATCACGTAGGCGATGATGCTGACAAACGCCGTCACCACGCCTTTGCGATCACGAAACAACAGGTACCGGTTAGCCAGCGAGCCGCTCCAGCCCATCTGTTCCCAGCCTTGCAAACCGATGCCGAGGGTCCAGCGGGCTTTCTGCCGGAACGCGGTGCGGAAGGTGTCCGGGAAGAATTCGCGCACGCACAGCGGCATGTTCAAGGTCGACTCGTAAGGCTTGCGGAACCACGACTTGCGCAGCACCCGGTACTGCACCGGGAAGCGCACGAAAATCGCGTTCATGCCGACTTTCGCCAGACGGTTACCGACGTCGTAGTCCTCGGTGAGGCTGTCGGTATTGAACGGCTGGTTCTGGGTTTCGTCGGCCAGCACGCGCAGCGCCCGGTGCGAGAAACAGGTGCCGACGCCCGCCGACGGCACGGTATCGGTCATGCTTTCACGCACCACCAGATCCTTGCCGTGCCATTCGGCGAATTCGTCCATGTAGGTGCCAGCCACCCATTCGTACCAGTTGCGCTCAAGGGAGACGACCGGCAGCTGGATCATGTCCTTGCGTGGCAACAGGTAGTTGAACAGGCGCAGTTCCAACGGGTGCAGCACGTCTTCACTGTCATGCAGCACGACACCGGCGAAGGTCATGTCGTGGGTTTTTTCATGCAGGAAAATCGCCTGGATGACCCAGTTCAAACAGTCTGCCTTGCAGGTCGGCCCGGCATGCGGGACTTCCACCCGGTGCAATTGCTTGTAACGCCTGCGCATGCGCTCCACCTCATCGATGGTGCGCTGATCGTTGATGTAGGTGCCGACGAACACCACGTAGTTCTGGTAATCCAGGGTCGACACCATGTTCTCGATCATCGGTGCGATGACGTCGTACTCAAGCCAGGCCGGCACCATGATTGCGAGCGGCTGCTCATCGCGCGCCACCAGCTGTTCAACCGTCAGCGGCCGATACTTGCGCCCCGCCGTGAACTTGCGAAACACGCGGCGCGACCAGTACCAGAGGTCGATGAACAGGTCATCCAGGCTCGAAATCAGGATCAGCACCGCGACCACAATCGTCGCGACTTCCAGGATGCTGTAGTAGTGGGCCAGCCAGTACGGCCAATAGAGCGACGTCATCTCAGGTTCCCGTTATTGGCGATTGCGACGGGCGCTACGGCCAGCCAGCAACAGCACGAGGAACAGCACGATAGCGCCCGGAATCAACCACAACATGGACGGTTGGCGCCATGCATCAAGGCCTTTTGGCTCTTCACTTTCGATCATCTGGCTGCCGCTCGGGTCTTTGCTGTCCAGTGTGGTCAGCGCGCCCTGGGCACCGAGGATGCTCACGTCGCCACGGGTCAGCAGGATCGGTTTGGCAAACACCGGCGCCTGGTTGCCCAGCGCGTGGTAGACCAGGCCATGCTGACCGCCAGACTCGACCACTTGCAGCGAAGCCAGGTTGTTCAGCGGTTGCAGGTCCAACAGCACCTGATCCTTGTGATTGATGCGCAGGCGACCCTGGTCATCGACGTCCACCGAGGCCTTGCTGTCTTTGACCGGCAACTCGAACGCGAGGAAGGGTTTGTCCGGTGTGACCGAGGCTTTCGGGTCGGCGCTGACGGTCAGCTGGGCGCGCAAGGGCGACACACCGCTGGCGTTGGCCACGGCAATCACTTGCGGCAGGCTGCTGGCGGGTTGGTCCAGCCAGGTTTGCGGCACCAGCACTTGAGTCTCGCCAGCGAAGCGCGCGGCCATGCCGGAGAAGTCGTCATTGAGTGTGGCTTTGTCCAGCACGATATGGCTGGTCGGCAATACCGCGACCGGGAACGCTTGCGGCGTTTCCAGGCAGCGATCACTGACTGGCTGGCGCTGGAAAGACACCCGCAGCACGTTGGTCGAACCCAGGGCATAGCCCGGAATGCGCGCTTCGATGCGTTGTTTTTCGCCATTGGTGATCAGCTGTTGCGCGCCGATCAGGTAATCGTTGAGGAACAGCGAGGCCACCGGCGCGGTGCCTGAAGCCCCCGGCGCAGCCGCTACATCGATGACTGCCTTGACCGGCACGCGACCGTCGTAGGCCACGCTGCCCAGCGGGAACGAGGTGCTCCAGTCGGACTTGGCGAGCACGTCGAGAGTGCCGGTTTTACCGCCCAGTCGCGACAGCGCTACACGGCCATCGGCTTCCAGCGGGGTGCGTGCTTCGCTGATGGTCAACTGACGGGTGCGGGCCAGTTTGTTCCAGGCCGAACTGAACAGGGTCAGGGCTTTGCCGGTCGCTTCAGGCGCGATCATCAGCATCGGACGCGCGCCGAGCAGGGCCAGGCGAACGTTATCGGTGCCTGCTTTAAGCCCGGCGTTGATGTGCCGCTCACGCCACTGGTTCAAAGCGTTGGCCGCGGTGGCGTCCAGGCCCTGAATCTGCGTGTGCAAGGCATCGAGGGAATCATTGATGGCCTTGAGCAGTTGCGGGTCGTTGATTGCCAGGTCGGCCTGCATGTTGGCGGTCTGACCCAACACCAGCAGCGCCCCGATCTGCGCCGGATCGGTGAGGGTGGTCGTGCCCTGGCCATTGAGGCTGGCGAAGGCTGGAATATTCAGCAGCTCGGCGGGCACCCGCAGGCCGCTCAGGTCGACGCTTTCCTGCAACACCGGGAAGGGCAGGATGCGTGCATGTTTGCCGATCCGCTCCAGGGCCACGCCCATCCGCCATGCCGCATCGTAGCTGGCAGCCGACAAGCTGCCGGGCGCAACCATGATCCCCGGTTTGCCGGGCAGCGCATTCCAGGCGGCACCGACATCCTGCAACTGGCTGGCGTCATAGCTGTAGGTCAGGCGCGTCGTCGGGTCGATGCGCAGCACGTTGCCGATCACGCGTTCGTCTTCACAGAGCACGCGGTCGACAATCGACGACCAGGCAACGCCCAGTCGTACCGAGCCGGTTTCCCGCGCGGCTTTGTCGACGCCCAGTGTCACGCTGGCATTGCCCTGCGCTTCGTTCAGGCCTTCAGCCCGCACCGGATAGCCGTCCAGCGACAGCAACATGGTGTTGCGGCCACCTTCGCCATTCAGGTAGCTGGCATCGAATTGCAGCGTCGCATCGTTCAGCGCAACGCCTGCTGGCACCGGCAGATATAGCTCTCGCCGGGCGTCAGTGGAGCCGAGAATGATGGGCGCATCGATGCCCAGGTCGCTCAGACGAATCTGGCGTTCCTGGCGGGTGTCGGTGTTGAGCCGGTTGATTGCCTGAGTGAGCGGGCTGTCCGCGGCCAGGGCGAAAGTCGGCATAAGCGCGAGCAGGCTCACGCCACAGGCAAGGGCGCTGAGCGCGCCCGATTGGGAGGCAACGGAAAACTTCATTCAGGCAAATCTCGGGCTGTTGGAGGGGCTAGCGTTTATTTATTGAAAGGATGAAACCGGCCGGGCTTGCCCCTGGTGCGGAATCAGCATGGGGTGGTCGAGCGACAGCGGCGGCTTGCCCACCACGAACTCATGCATGGGGCGACCCAGCAACACGTCGACAATCCGCGAGCTGGCGAGGCCATCGCCATAGGGATTGGCCGCCTGAGAGGCGCGGCGCCACAGCAGTTCGTCGTCGTACAGCGCAGCAACGCCGCTGACAATGGACTCCGGGGAAGTCCCCACCAGCCGCACGGTGCCAGCTTTGACAGCCTCCGGACGTTCGGTGACTTCACGCATGACCAGCACGGGCTTGCCGAGCGAAGGCGCTTCTTCCTGTACGCCACCGGAGTCGGTCAGGATCACGTAGGCGCGCTGCATAAGGCGGACAAACGCCAGATAATCCAGCGGCTCGATCAGGTGCACGTTGTCCAGACCTGCCAGGTGTTCGTTGACCGGACCTTGAACGTTGGGGTTCAGGTGCACCGGGTAAACGATCTGGATGTCGCTGCGTTTGGCCAGTTGGCGCAAGGCTTTGCAGATGTCCAGGAAACCGTCGCCGAAGTTTTCCCGACGATGGCCGGTCACCAGCAGCACCTTGCGGTCTGGCTTGATGAACGAGAACTGGCTGTCCAGGCGGGCGCGCAGCTCGCTGTCCTGCTCGATGCGTTTGGCCGTCAATTGCAGGGCGTCGATCACGGTATTACCGGTCACGAAGGAGCGCCCTTGCAGACGCTCGCCCAACAGATTGGTGCGCGACTCGAAGGTTGGGGCGAACAGCAGATCGGCACCCAGGTCGATGCAGCGACGGTTCATTTCTTCCGGCCATGGGGAGCGAATGTCGCCAGTGCGCAGGCCCGCTTCCACGTGGCCTACCGGGATGCGGCGATGAAACGCCGCCATCGCTGCAACCATCGCCGAGGTGGTATCACCGTGCACCAGAACGCGATCAGGCTGCGTCATCTCCAGCACCGGATCGATAGCGTCATACAACGCAGCGGTCAGGGTGTTGAGATTCTGATGAGGTCGCATGACATCGAGTGTGAAGTCAGGCTTGAGCTCGAACAGATCCAGCACTTGCTTGAGCATGCTTTGATGCTGGCCAGTGACACAGATCATCGAATGCACACCTGATTCTGCCGCCAGGGCCTTCACCAGCGGAGCCATCTTAATGGCCTCCGGGCGGGTGCCGAAAATGGACAGAACTTTTACCCTTGATTGACTACGAGCGATGATGCCCTCCTCGCGCAATTAACGCGCCGCACAGCAATTCACTCAAGGCTGAAGTGTCTTGAGCAATCGAGCGTGCCGAGTTTGATGGGCCGGATTTAAATCAACGTGGAGGCGTGATTATTCACTTCGTGTGATATGGCGCATTGCCTTGCTTCCGGGTCGAGGTCGATTATTAGCAGTATTCGCGATGAGTGCAAAGTTTAATATTCAGAATTTTTCAAACAGTCGGAAGTTTGAAACTTTGGTATTAAGTGTTGGTCAGTAGTAGGTTTTGCGGATTTTGACGCGGAGAGGTATGGCGGGGGTCTTGGAGTGTTAGTTATTGATAAATATGGAATTTCTAAAATGTGTCGTGCTGCTCGTCGGATGGTTTGAATCGTTTTTTAATCGCGTTGTCGTCCGGCGTCAGCAAACTGATGTAATAAAACAGGCACTCGTTGGATGTCACTTGAATGACGCCTGTATATTGTCATGGTGCAATTGGAGTCTGGTTCAGGAGTGCGGTTTGTGCAAGTTAACTTTTAAGAAAGTTCCCGGGCGGCAATTTGGGAAGATGGATGGCACTTTGCCGGTAGTGCGAAGTATACACACTCAGCCTTAATACAGCTCATCGAAGCTCGGCGGATTTCAACTGCATATAGATCAAACGTAACTCCGGAGGCTAATGCCGCAGTGGGCGTGCTGCCAGGCCCTTTGTGGGAGCGAATTCATTCGCGAAGGCTGACTTCCAGGCGATGCATCTGGATTGAATGTACCGGCCCCTTCGCGAATGAATTCGCTCCCACAGGGTTTGCGTTATTTCAGAGGCACCGCGAAGGCGGTGTGCCTGACGCGCCGCTGTTCGCAGCCTTCGGCAGCTCCTACAGGGCGGGCTGCGGCGTGTCTGGCCGTGCGCACTCAAGGTGCTGAGCACAGATATTGCATCGTGCGCAGCGGAGGGTAATCCCACTCGGTTGAATAGTCGCCGTTGATTCAAACACTCGCTAATACGGCGAAAGACCTTGATACTCGACCCAAACTTTTTTGTAGTGAGAAAGAATGCATGCCCATGATTCCCCTGCTGATCTGCGATGACTCGAACATGGCGCGCAAGCAGTTGTTGCGGGCTTTGCCTCCGGAATGGGGGGTGTCGGTGACCATGGCGACCAACGGGCAGGAGGGGCTGGAGGCAGTTCGTCGCGGGCTGGGCGAAGTCATGCTGCTGGACCTGACCATGCCGGTCATGGATGGCTATCAGACGCTGGCAGCGATTCGTGCGGAAAATCTGGACGCAAAAATCATTGTGGTATCAGGCGACGTTCAGGACGAAGCCGTGCGCCGGGTCATGGAGCTGGGCGCGCTGGCGTTTCTGAAAAAACCTGCCGACCCTGAACAGCTCAAGGCCACCCTGGCCCAACTGGGGCTGCTGGGTGAGCCGGTGTCGGTGCCCGTGGTGGCGCCCGCGATCACCGGTGCCGTGATCAGCTTCCAGGATGCGTTCCGGGAAACCATAAACGTCGCCATGGGCCGAGCCGCGGCGCTGCTGGCCAAGGTGCTGGGGGTGTTCGTGCAACTGCCGGTGCCCACCGTCAACATGTTCGAAGTCGGCGAGCTGCACATGGCGCTGGCCGACGCCCATAGCAGCGACCGCCTGACCGCCGTGTGCCAGGGCTATATAGGCGGGGGTATCGCCGGCGAAGCACTGCTGATTTTCCATGACTCGGACATTGCCGACATGGGCCAGCTGATGCACCGCGACTCCAACGATTACTCGGATCAGGAAATGCTCCTGGACCTGTCCACTATCCTGATCGGCGCGTGCCTGAGCGGGATTGCCGAGCAGATCGACATCGAATTCTCCCAGGGCCATCCTCAGGTGCTGGGCTCGCAAAGCGGGATTGATGATCTGATCCGCATCAATCAGACCCGTTGGCAGAAAACCCTGGCGGTGGAAATCAGCTACAGCCTGGAGGGGCATAGCATCAATTTCGACCTGCTGATGCTGTTCACCGAAGACTCGGTCGAACGCCTGACCAAAAAACTCGCTTACCTGATGAGCTGACCCATGAGCAATCAAATCGATATCAAAGAGCTGCATTGGTTGTTGGCCGTCACCCAGAACATCGACGTGGGCATCGTCGTGCTCGACCGCCAATACCGTGTGCAGGTCTGGAACACCTTCATGGAGAACCGCTCTGGCGTGGTGCCTTATGAGGCGTCCAATCGGTCGTTCTTTGAGCTGTTCCCGGAACTCAACCAGAAGTGGTTCAGCAAGAAAGTCGACAACGTGATTACGCTGGGCACGCCTGCGTTCACCATCTGGGAGCAGCGCCCGTATCTGGTCCGGTTCAAGAACTACCAGCCGATCACCGGCCGGGAAGACTTCATGTACCAGAACACCACCATGTTCCCGCTGCGTTCGACCACGGGCGAAATCACCCATATCTGCCTGGTGATCTACGACGTCACCGACGTGGCGACCAACCGGCACCTGCTGCAGAACGCCAATGCAGAGCTGCACAGGTTGTCCAGTACCGACAGCCTGACCGGCATCTTCAACCACGGGCACTGGAAGGCAATGCTCAAGCGCGAGGTGTCGCGTCACGGTCGCTACGGGTCAATGGCCTCGCTGGTGATGATTGATATCGATCATTTCAAGCAGGTTAACGACACCTACGGCCACCAAGCGGGCGACGCGATGATCCAGGCGGTGTCTGAGGTGGTTCGTAGCCATGCGCGGGATGTCGATGTCATCGGGCGTTACGGTGGCGATGAGTTCGCAGTGCTGCTGCCCGACACTGACAAGGCGGGCGCACGTGTGTTCTGCGAGCGCCTGCGCGAAGCGATCGAGGCGTTGCAGGTGGTTTACGAAGGGCAGACGATCCGCTGCACCGTCAGCCTTGGGGTCGCGGACCTTGCCAAGTCAGTGCATGACCCCAGAACGTTGATCGAGTGGGCCGATCACGCGCTTCATGCCGCGAAGAAAAACGGTCGCAATAGGGTGTCGGTTTACGAATAAGCGATGGATTGCTGGTAGGATCGGGATTTTTCCGGCAGCGATCACGGACATCATGCGACCTCAATCCACACTCACGGTAACCCCTGTCGACCATCCATTGGTGGGGCGCGTCAGCCCCCCAGGTTCGAAATCCATTACCAACCGCGCGCTGTTGCTGGCTGGCCTGGCCAAAGGCACCAGCCGCTTGAGCGGCGCGCTCAAGAGTGATGACACGCGGGTGATGTCCGAAGCCCTGCGCCTGATGGGCGTGCAGGTCGATGAGCCGGATGACAGCACCTTCGTGGTCACCAGCAGCGGCCAGTGGCAAGTGCCTTCGCAGCCGTTGTTCCTGGGCAATGCGGGGACGGCAACGCGTTTTCTGACGGCGGCGCTGGCCAACTTCCAGGGTGATTTTGTCGTCGATGGCGACGAATACATGCGCAAGCGGCCGATTGGCCCGTTGGTCGATGCCTTGCAGCGCATGGGCGTTGAAGCCAGCGCGCCGACGGGTTGCCCGCCAGTGGCGATCAAAGGCCAGGGTGGTCTGGCTGCCGGGCGCATCGAAATCGACGGCAACCTCTCCAGCCAGTATGTGTCGGCCTTGCTCATGGCCGGTGCCTGCGGCAAAGGTCCGCTGGAAGTGGCCCTGACCGGTAGCGACATTGGCGCGCGTGGCTATGTCGACCTGACCCTGGCCGCGATGCAGGCCTTTGGCGCTGAAGTCGAGGCCCTTAGCGACACCGCCTGGAAAGTCTCCGCCACCGGCTACCGCGCGACTGACTTCCACATCGAGCCCGACGCCTCGGCCGCGACTTACCTGTGGGCCGCCCAGGCGCTGACCGCAGGCCAGATCGATCTGGGCGTGGCCACTCAGGATTTCACCCAGCCAGACGCTTTAGCCAGCCAGTTGATCGAGCTTTTCCCGAACATGCCCGCGGTGATCGACGGGTCGCAAATGCAGGACGCGATCCCGACCCTGGCCGTGCTGGCCGCCTTCAATAATCAGCCGGTGCGTTTTGTGGGTATCGCGAATCTGCGGGTCAAGGAGTGCGATCGTATTTCCGCGCTGTCCCACGGCTTGTGCGCCATCGCACCGGGCCTGGCGGTGGAAGAGGGTGATGACCTGATCGTGAATGCCGACCCGCAACTGGCCGGCCGCACCGTGGATGCACTGATCGACACCCACGCCGACCACCGCATCGCCATGTGTTTTGCTTTGGCTGGCCTGAAAGTCGCCGGCATCAAAATCCAGGACCCGGACTGCGTCGGCAAGACCTACCCGGGTTATTGGGATGCATTGCAGTCGTTGGGGGTGAAGGTGGTGCGGGAGGATTGATATTCCTCGCCTAACACAAGACCTGTAGGAGCTGCCGAAGGCTGCGAAAGCGGTGTATCAGACATACCGCTTTCGTCGCCGTCGTAACCTCCGACAACTCCTACAGGAGATGTTCCAGCCTTCAAATCGCGCGATAACTCATCCTGTAACCCAACTCCGCACTTTCTCCCTTCTGCAACAACCGCAACCCCGGATGCCCCGGCAGGTGGTGGGCGTTGACCGGGTGGCTGACGGGTTCGAAGCAGAAGAAATCCAGCCCCGGCGGGCAGAACGCCAGGAAGAACTCGCTGCCGGTTGCCTGGCATTCAAGCTCATAACCCAGGTCCGGCTGGCTGATCAGTGCCTTGCCGTCCCATTCGGTGAAGCCGTTGTCCAGGCGCGTGTGCGGCAGTTCATTCAGCTGATTGAAGTCCCACTCGGCGGGCAGCGCATGCAACTCCGTCGGTAACCCCGCGTCATCAGTCAGCCAGACCTGCGCCGCCTTGGCCTGCAAGCGGGTGTTGGCGGTGCGTGGCAGATAGGGATGCAAGCCCAGACCATGCCAGGCGGACTTGTCTGCCAGATGGGTGACGCTCAACGTGATGCTCAGGCTGCCGTCTTGCAGGCTGAAACGCAGTTGCGCGCGATAAGTGAACGGAATGGCGCTGTCCAGTTGCAGCACGGCATGGCTCGCGCTGTGTTCGATGACTTCCCACGGCTGTTGCCAGGCGCTGCCATGAATCGGCAAGGCGTCGTTGGCGCTGTTGGGCTCCAGCGCGAACCAGCCATCGGGCGTCTCAAAACCGCCAGCGCCGATCCGGTTCGACCAGGGCACCAGCGGGTAGGCGCTCAGCCGTCGCGGCGTGCCAGCGTTCAGGGCCTCATCGTCACTCGGGCGCAGCAGCGGTTGGCCGCTGGCCAGGACGATCCAGTTGGCGATGCTGCCACCGGTTTGCGGCGCAAGGGTCAGGCGGGTCACGCCATCTTCGAGGGTCAGGAATTGCGAGTGCATGATTTAGCCCCTGGTGAGTAGTGCGTCAGGCCGCGCGGCGCCAGGTCAGCAGCACAATGCCGGTGACCACGATCAGCCCGCCGATGATCTGGCCGCTGCTGAGCAATTGATCAAGAATCAGCCAGCCAAACATCAGGCTCGCCACGGGTTCGATGTTCATCACCGGTGCATTGCGCGCCATGTTCAAGCGTGGCAGGCAGATGAACAGCATGGAAAAGCCCACGCCGTAGAGCGTTACCAGGCAGGCCAGGGCGGTCCAGCCAGTGGACGTCGACGGCAGCGACACGCCACCGGGCAGCACCCCGCTGAAACCCGCCAGTGCGGCGGCGCTGAACACGATCAGCATGGTCAACATGCTGCGCACCGTGCCGCGCATGGACGACAGTTTGTGATCGGTGATCCACAGCGCGCAGGCAAAGACCCCGGCGGCCGCGAAACCAAAGGCAATGCCTTCGAGCCACCGGGCTTCGGTGGTGTGCTGGCTGGACAGGCGCTCTGGCACGTCCAGGGCAAACACCAGGCCGATCAGAATCAAGCCCATCAGCAACGCTGCACGCCGGGTCGGTGCAGAGCCACCCAGGGCCCAGGTCAGCAGCGCCAGCAGGATCGGTGCAACGTTGGCAATCAATAGCGCCAGGGCCACGGGAATGCGCGCCACGGCTGAATAGATGCAAAAGCTCTGTGCTGCGATCAGTACCCCGAGCAGCAGTTGCCAGCGCCAGGTGCGTGCGGTCATCTGCGGCCGCTCGCGCTGCCAGAGCACCAGGCCGGTGAGCACCAGCAGGGTTACGCCCGAACGACACAGAATCGCCAGCAACAGGCCGGTGTCATGGTCGAAGGCGATACGCGCAGCAATGTGGTTACCCGCGAAAGCGCAGGCCAGCAAAGCGAGGATGAGTACGGCGATGTGGCGGGGGAATAAAGCAGAAGCGGACATGAGCAACCAGCCTCCTTGGCTGGAGTTTCGGAGGGCGGCATCAGGAGCTAATCCGGACTCGCGGGCGGGCGCAAAACCTGTGGGACCGGATTTATCCGGGAAGGGGCGGTCATTTCACAACACATCCAGCGTCTGAAATACCGTCTTCGCGAGCAAGCTCGCTCCCACAGGGTTGTACGTTGTGCATTACCTTACGCGTTTAGTTTCTTACAACACCACACTCGGCAACCACAGGGAGATTGCAGGGATGTAGGTGACCAGCATCAGTACCAGGAACAGCGCAGCATAGAACGGCAGCAGGGCTTTCACGGTGGCTTCGATGGTGACTTTACCCACTGCCGCACCGACGAACAGCACTGCGCCCACCGGCGGTGTTATGAGTCCGATCCCCAGGTTCACCAGCATGATCATGCCGAAGTGTACCGGGTCGACGCCGACACCGACGATCACCGGTAGCAGAATCGGGGTCAGGATCAGGATCAGCGGCGCCATGTCCATCACGGTACCCAGCAGCAGCAACATGACGTTGATGCACATGAGGATCACATAACGGTTGTCCGACAGGGTCAGGAACGCCGTCGTGATCTTCATCGGGATTTCCATCAGCGTCAGGATGTACCCGAAGCTGGCGGCGAAACCGATCAGGATCATCACGATGGAAATGGTCCGCGCTGCCCGGTGCATCAGCTTGGGCAGGTCGCGCCATTTGTAGTCGCGGTAGATGAACATGGTGACGAAGAACGCCCAGAGCACGGCAATGGCGGCCGACTCGGTGGCGGTGAAAATACCCGACAGGATACCGCCGAGGATGATGACCATGGCCATCATGCCCCAGAGGGCTTCACCGGCGATTTTCAACGCCTGACGCAGCGGAATCACTTCGCCTTTGGGGTAGTTGCGCTTGCGGGCGAAGATCATGCACAGGCCCATCATCACCGCGCTGAGCAACAGCCCCGGCATGATCCCGGCCATGAACAGCGAAGCAATGGACACCGAGCCGCCAGCCGCCAGCGAGTAGAGCACCGAGTTGTGGCTCGGTGGCGTCAGCAGGGCTTGTACCGAACCGCTGACCGTCACCGCCGTGGAGAAATCACGGGGATAACCGGCGCGTTCCATTTCCGGGATCAGTACCGAACCCACCGAGGCGGTATCGGCCACCGACGAACCGGAGATCGCCCCGAAGAAGGTCGATGCCACGATGTTCACCAGGGACAGACCGCCGCGTACGAACCCGACACAGACCCCGGCGAAGGCTACCAGCCGTCGTGACATTCCGCCCTCGGCCATGATGGCCCCGGCCAGAACGAAGAACGGAATCGCCAGCAGCGAGAATTTGTTCACCCCGCCCGCGATTTGAATCATCAGAGCGTCGGCCGGAATATCAATCCACCAGGCGCCTACCAGAGCTGACAGGCCCAGCGCGTAAGCGACCGGCATGCCAAGAAGGATCAGCGCGATAAAGCTTCCCAACAGTACAAAAGCGTCCATTTATGCCGCCCCTTCGCTTGCTTCTACGACGTCGAATTTCATGACAGCGCGATGGCTTTGGTCACCCAGGAAAAGTTTTTCCAGGACAAAAATCAGCGTCACGATGCCGCCGAGAGGGATCGGCAGATAGGAGATGCCCACCCGCAGGAATGGCAGTTCCCCGATGTATTGATTCCAGGTGGTGGCGCACAGCTTGAAGCCCTTGATGACCATGAACAGGGCGACGATCGCCATCAGCACCTGCACCGCGATCGCGGCGATTTTGCGTACTTGGGCAGGCATGCGGTCGATGGCCATGGCAACCGCCATGTGCGCACCGGCGCGATAGCTCGCCGCAGCACCGAAGAAGGTGAAGACCACCATCAGCAGAATCGCGGTCGGCTCAGGCCAACTGGAACCGCTGCCCAGGATGTAACGGGCAAAAATGCCCCAGGGAATGATCAGGGTCATGATCAGAATCGACAGACCGGCGATCCCGACGCACACCCGATAAATAATGTCGTTAATGCTCAGCAGCGTATTTTTCATGGAGGCTCACCACAGCGGCGGCGAACGAACTTGCGTTCGCCCCCGCGGCGTTATCGGACAGGCTTATGGGCTGCTTAGTTTTTTGCTGCGGCCAGGGCCGGGTTGGTCTGCACCGCTTCGATACGGTTGATCAGATCCTTGTACGGCGCACCAAACTTGTCACGCACTGGCTGGGTCGCGTCATAGAAGGCTTTCTTCTGCTCAGCGGTCAGGGTGATGAATTCCACGCCTGCAGCCTTGAGCTTGGTTTCAGCCTCGGCGGACGACTTGTCCCACAGCACGCGCTCTTCAGCCTGAGCTTCCTTGGCCAGCTTTTTCACCAGCGCCTGTTGATCAGGGGTGAGCTTTTCCCAGGTGGTTTTCGAGATCACGATCGGCTCGGGCAGGATCAAGTGCTCGGTGATGGTGAAGAACTTGGCGTTCTGGTAGTGGTTGTGCTGGAAGTACGTCGGCGGGTTGTTTTCCGCGCCGTCGATCACGCCGGTCTGCAGGGCGCTGAAGATTTCGCCGGTCGCCATGGCGATACCGTTGCCGCCCATGTCATTGATGGTCTCAATGAAAACCGGGTTGCCCTGAACGCGGATCTTCATGCCTTTGAGGTCAGAGATCTGGCGCACTGGTTTTTTGGTGTACAGGTTGCGCGTGCCGCCATCCATCCAGGCCAGGGCGACCAGGTTGAAGTTGGAGTTGGTGATCTTGTCGAGGATTTCCTGACCGATTTCACCGTCGATGATGGTGCGCATGTGCGCCTGATCACGGAACACGAATGGCAGGTTGAAGACGTTCACGTCCGGTACAACCGGGCCGACGATACCCAGGCTTACGCGGGTCATCTGGATGGCGCCGCTCTGTACTTGCTCAACCACTTCTTTCTCGGAACCCAGCACGCCGCCGGCGTACATTTTGAAGCTGATCTCGCCTTTGGACTGCTCTTCGAGCTTCTTGCCCATGTTCTGCTCAGCCACTACCGGGGCATAACCGGTGGGGTGAACTTCGGCGAATTTGATTTTGACCTCAGCCTGGGCCATGCCCGAGATGCAGAAGGCCAGCGGAAGTGCTGCGATGAGAAGCTTGCGTTTGAAATCCATGGATAACTCCAGTGTTGTTGTTTTTAGGTGCTGGCGTAACGGTGTTGCTGGATACATACCTGTTGAAGCGTTGCAGCTTGGCAGACCGTGTGAAAACGTAGCGAGCGAAGGCCAGACAAGGCAAAAACAGGCGAAAAAGCGGAGTCTAGGTTTTCTAAATGAGCATTTTTCCCCTGTTTTTAACGCTGTATGGTCGAGCGCAGTAGTTTTCACACGGTCTGCCGCTTTCACCCCCTGAAAGCGGGTTCCATTAAACCTTGTACGCCCGGCCTGAGAGCGAAAACGCCCCCGGCCAAAGGCTGATCGCTGATGTCGCCGCCGGGACGGATCGAGGTGACGAACAGCGTGTCCAGATTCGGGCCGCCAAACGCGCACATGGTGGGTTTCTTCACGGGCACCACCAACGACTGATCGAGCTTGCCTGCAGGCGTGAAGCGATGGATCAGCCCGGCGTCGTTACCGCAGATCCAGTAACAGCCATCGGCGTCCACGGCTGCGCCATCCGGGCGGCCAAGAAAGGTGTTCATGTCGACAAACAAGCGGCGGTTATGCGGCGTGCCGGTGTCCGTGTCGTAATCGTACGCCCAGATTTTCTGCACGCTGGGGTGCGAGTCGGACAGGTACATCGTGGCCCCGTCCGGGCTGAATGCCAGGCCGTTGGGCACGATGAATTCCGAAAGCTGTGCGACCAGTGGTTCGCTCTGGCCTGCGCTGTAGCGATACAGGGCGCCCACCTGTGCACCTGCTGCCATGTCCAGCAGCATGGTGCCCGCCCAGAACCGACCTTGCCGGTCGCAGCGACCATCGTTGAAGCGCATGCCAGGCTGCGCATGCTCCACGCCGATCAACGGCGTACTGCTCAGGCTGCCATTTGCCTCGGCGGTCAGGCGGAACAAGCCGTTTTCCATGCCCGCGATCCAGTCGCCGTTGGTATAGCGCGCGATGCAGGCGAGCATCTGCGGGGCTTTCCAGCTTTGGGTGGTGTCGTCGGCCGCGTTCCAGCGGTGCAGACGGCCAGCCGGGATGTCCACCCAGTAAAGGGCCTGCTCCTGAGCGCTCCACACTGGGCTTTCGCCCGTGGCGTTTTGTGCGTCGAGAATCAATTCAGCATCCATGTCGGCCAGCTCTCTTCTTTTTATGTGCTGTTCAGGTGTCGCGGTTTACTCGTCGCCGAACGGTCCTGCTGCTGCAAAAGCACCGCCCTGATAAACAGCGGCCGGGTCATCGGCGGCTGGCATCGGTTGTGTCTCGACCTTGTCACGGAACACTTCCGAGCTGTCCTTGGCGGTATAGCCCAGGTGCGCGGCGAAGCGGTTGTCCCACCACACGTCGCGGTTGTCGGACATGCCGTAGACCACGGTGTGGCCGACGTTTGGCGTGAACAGCGAGCGCTCGATCAGTTGGGTGAGGTCATCAAAGCTCAACCAGGTGCTCATCATTCGGCGGTTCTGTGGTTCCGGGAACGAAGAGCCGATGCGGATGCTGACGGTTTCAATGCCGTAACGATCAAAGTAGAAGGTCGCCATGTCTTCGCCGTAGGACTTGGACAGGCCGTAGTAGCTGTCCGGGCGGCGAGGGGAGTGGGCGTCGATGGTTTCGTCTTGTTTGTAAAAGCCGATCACGTGGTTGGAGCTGGCGAAGATGATGCGTTTGACGCCATGCCGACGTGCCGCTTCGTAGATGTGGAACACGCCGCTGATGTTGGCGCCGAGGATCTCTTCGAACGGGCGCTCGACCGAAACACCGCCGAAATGCAGGATCGCATCGACGCCTTCGACCAACTGATGAACGGCTTGTTTGTCGGAAAGGTCGCAGGTCTGGACTTCTTCGCTGTCATCAGCGGCCGGAGCCATTTCGCTGATGTCGGACAGGCGCAGAACCTTGGCGTAGGGGCGCAGGCTCTTGCGCAGAACTTTGCCCAGACCGCCTGCCGCGCCCGTCAATAGCACGCGGTTAAAGGGAGTTGGGGCGGTATGAGTGGTTGTCATGAGAGTCCCTTGCGTATTCTTATTAAGTGTCATCTGTTGTCGTATGACTTACGGCGATTATTTGCAATCGCCAGAGGCTTTGTCAACGCGACTTAGGTCGAAAATGTTGTTGGGTAGACATCGCAAGTACAGGTCAATCACCGACCCTGTGGGACCGAATTCATTCGCGAATGCGGTGTGTCAGATACTGAAGTAGGTTCTGACAGGGCCCCTTCGCGAATGAATTCGCTCCCACAGGAGATTTCGCGCTCCTGTGGGCGTTGCGTTGGTTTTACAACAACGACAACGGATAGCTGATGAACAACCGGTTTTCATCAAACTCGTTGGTGCTGTAGTCGCGACGGATGCTGGAGTTACGCCACCGCACGTTCAGGCTCTTGAAGGTGCCGCTTTGTACGGTGTAGGCCAGTTCCGATTCGCGGCCCCATTCCTTGCCGTCGGTGATCGCGCCGGTGTGGACGTTGTCGCCGCTGATGTAGCGGTTCATCAGGGTCATGCCCGGTACGCCGAAGATGGCGAAGTCCAGGTCGTGACGCAGCTGCCAGGATTTTTCCTTGGCGTTGTCATAGCTGGAGTTGTAGCTGTCGTTGGCCAGGGTGCCGCCACTGGTACCGTTGACCCGGAACCAGCCGTCATCGCCACTGACTTTCTGGAGGCCCACATACAGGGTGTTGCCCTTGTATTTGGCCGAGAGCAGGGCGTAAGCGGTTTTGTTGTCCAGGTCGCCCGCCAGTGCGCTGCCGTCTTCGGTGCCCCAGAAGTAACCCAGGTTCGCGCCCAGGGTTACGTCGCCCACCGGTTGGCTGTGCAGCAGGTTGATGAACTTCTGGTTGTAGATGTCTTGCAACTCGGCGTACCAGATGCCGATCTGGGTGCGCTTGTCATTGAAGGCGTATTCGCCACCGCCGAAGTTGAAGCGGTCGGACTGAAAAGCGCCTCGTCCGTTGAGGGACATGTCTTCCATGCTCGCATCGTTACGCGGGCTGTTGCCACGGAACTGACCACCGTACAGGGTCAGGCCGGCCAACTCCTTGGAGGTGACCTGTGCGCCGCGGAAGGTTTGTGGCAGGGAGCGGCCGTCATCCGAACGCAGGATCGGCAACACCGCCATCCACTCGCCGACTTTCAATTCGGTGTTGGAAATTTTTGCCTTGGCCGCCACACCCAGGCGTCCGAAGTCATCTGCAGGCCGTCCATCGCTGTGGATCGGCAACAGCTGCGTGCCGCCGGTGCCTTTGCCGCCATCGAGTTTCACCGAGTACATGCCCAGCACATCAACGCCGAAACCGACCACACCCTGGGTATACCCGGACTTGGCATCCAGGATGAAACTCTGCGTCCACTCCTCGGCCTTGCCTTGCGGGGCCGTGCTGTTGGGGTAGGACGGGTTGGTGAAGTTACGGTTGAAGTAGGCATTACGCAGGTTCAGCGTGGCCTTGGTGTCGTCGACGAAACCCTCGGCTGACGCCAGCAGCGGAAACGTCAGGCTCATGCTGCTCAGCCCCAGGAGGATCAGCGAACGGGTGTTGTGAGATCTCATTATTGTTGTGCTCCCATTTTTTCGACAATGCACTTCCCCGGCGGCGTTAAGACGACCTGTACTGTGGAGAAGTGCGCAAATGCCCCGTGTCCAGGGCGTCAGACTCTGCCGCTGATGCGGACGAGCCTCTACTTCACAGCGGTTGAACCGTCAGCGAATCCGAATAGAGATCGTCCCGCGGAGAATCGGGATCGAAGAAGTGCCAGCAATGGGGTATTGAGAGGTGCAGCAGGTGTCGCAGCCGGATGGCGCGAAGGTTTGAAACGCGAGGACGCGAGTTGTCATACGTTGCTTCCCTGAATTATTGTTATTTTTGTTATCCGTTGTCGTACAACTTTGCGCCCGATTATTTGCAGGCTGCTCAGGGTTTGTCAATTGGGGGGTAGACGAAAGTCTAGGGGGTTGGATAGCCGCGTAGGTTGACCTGTGGGAGCGAGCTTGCTCGCGAAGGCGGTGTTCATGCATCAAAGGTGGAAATGAATGCACGGGCCTCTTCGCGAGCAAGCTCGCTCCCACGTAAATGAACTCATTCGACACCATGTGGGGTGACAATTATCAGATGAACGCCCCACCCCCTGCAGAAGTCCATGCAATACACCTTTATTAATTGCAGTTACCGATTCTGTGAATGTTGTCGTGGTCGATCGGTCCCCCAGCCACCCAATCTGACGGGATTTTTGACATGAGTAGATTTGCCCATTTTGATAGCAATGCCACGGGTCGCGATTTTGCGGTGGGAGATATCCATGGGCATTTCACCCGGCTGCAGAGTGCGCTGGATGAAGCCGGTTTCGATCCGGCGATAGACCGACTGTTCAGCGTCGGCGACCTGGTTGATCGTGGGCCGCAGAGCCTGGAGGCGCTGAATTGGCTGGTTCAGCCCTGGTTTTTTGCGGTGCAGGGTAACCATGAGGCGCTGGCCATCCAGCATGTGCTGCAGCAACCACTGGATTATCGGATGTGGACGTCCAGCGGCGGCGCCTGGTTTCTGGAGTTGACCCCCGACGTGCAGCAGCACGTTGCCGCGCACTTTGCACAGATGCCGATTGCGCTGGAGGTCGAGACCCGTGACGGGTTGATTGGCCTGGTGCACGCCGACTGCCCGCTGCCCAGCTGGGACATGTTGCGTGCCACCTTGAAAGGCCATATGCCGGAGCGATGGCGATTGCAGGAAAGTTGTCAGTGGTCACGCGAGCGTCTGCAGTTGCGCGATTACAGCGGCATTCCCGACCTGCGGGCGCTGATCGTCGGGCATACGCCGCTGCCCGAGCCGGAGATCCTCGGTAATGTCTGGCACATCGACACAGGGGGCTGGCGGTCTGAGGGCAGCGGTTATTTCACCTTGGTGGAGCTCGGCCCCCTGACGATGAATGCGCCGCCTGTAGCGATGCCTTGAACTGTTAGTGCTCATTGCCGCTCATTATTCATGAACTCTCCGAATTATTGGCTCGACTCCTGAGCGAGACCATTGCGCTGTCATGAGGGCGGCGTGCCTGTGCGTCGTTGTCTAGTGGCCAGGCAATAACAATACGGGGCTCTATACAGCCCTGATGCTCAAGGATGACGAACCCATGAGGATTGCTCAAATAGCGCCGTTGGCTGAGTGCTGCCCGCCGCGTCTGTATGGCGGCATCGAACGAATCGTTTCTTACCTCACCGAGGAACTGGTGCGTCAGGGTCATGACGTCACGCTCTATGCCAGCGGCGACTCCAAGACCCAGGCGCGTCTGGTGGCTGGCTCACCCACGGCTTTGCGTTTGAACACCGAGGTAAAGGATGCGGTGCCCTACCACATCGCCATGCTGGATCAGGTCTTGCGTGACGCTGATGAGTTCGACGTGCTCAACTTTCACACCGACATTCTGCACTTTCCGATGATTCACCCCTTTGCCCAGCGTACGGTCACCACCTTGCATGGGCGCCTGGATATCCCTGACTACTCCTCGTTCTATGGGCATTTTCCGGATGCGCCGCTCATGTCCATCTCCGTCGACCAGCGGCGTTCACTCCCTGCCGACGCGAACTGGCTGGGTAATGTCTATCACGGCATTCCTCGGGACCTGTTGCCGCTGGTGCGCAAGCCTGAAGGCGATTATCTGGCGTTCCTGGGGCGCATCTCTCCCGAAAAACGTCCCGACCGAGCCATCGAGATTGCAGTGCGCAGCGGGCTGCCCCTGAGGATCGCGGCCAAGGTGGACAAGGTCGATGAAGCTTACTGGCACGGGCTAATCCTGCCGATGATTGAAGCCAGTCCGAATGTCGAGTTCATCGGCGAAATCAACGAACAGCAAAAGGCCGAGTTTCTCGGCAACGCCCGAGCGCTGCTGTTTCCCATCGACTGGCCTGAGCCGTTCGGGCTGACCATGATCGAGGCGATGGCCTGCGGCACGCCGGTTATTGCCTTTCGTTGCGGTTCGGTGCCCGAAGTGATCGATGACGGTGTCTCGGGGTATATCGTCGACAGCGTGGAGCAAGCGGTTGCAGCCGTGGGGCGTTTATCGCAACTGGACCGAAGCCGCGTTCGGGCGACGTTCGAGTCGCGCTTCACCGTCGAACGCATGGCCTGTGATTACCTGGCGCTGTATCAGCAGTTGGTGAGTGCCAACCATCATGCGCGCCAGGCTGCGCCTTATTCAGTCCCGGCCACGGCCTCGCTTCAGGAGCAGCGAGCCTGCACGCTCAAGCATAACGACACCTTCGGAGTATTCGACCCCAACGGCGATATCCTGGCCCACCCCAATGTCCCTCAAGGCCTGTTTCACAGCGACACCCGGCACTTATCGCAGCTGTCCCTGACCCTCAATGGCGTGCGGCCGATGTTGCTCAGCTCCACCATCCGCGATGACAACACCATGCTGACCTGCGACCTGACCAATCCGGATCTGTATGACGATAAGGGGCAGATGACAGCGCCTCACGATCTGATCCATCTACGGCGCTCGCGGTTCCTGTGGCAGAGCGCGTGCCATGAGCGTCTGACCGTGCGCAATTACGACGAGCGGCCACACCGGCTGCGCCTGACGCTGGGCTTTGCTGCTGACTTCAAGGACTTGTTCGAAGTGCGCGGCACGCGACGCCAGCGCAGTGGCGAGCTGCATCCGGTGCAGATCACTGGGCATCAGGTGCTGCTGAGCTACACCGGCCTGGATCAGAAAACCCGCTGCACGCGCCTGCGTTTCGACCCTGTTCCGGATGATCTGGACGCCGGGCAGGCGATATTCGAGCTGGAGCTGCAAGCCGGAGAAAGCCGCTCGCTGTTTATGGATATCAACTGCGCAGAGCCGGTGCCGAGCCTGTCGGTCAGGCATGCGTTCTTCACGTCGGTCCGCGATGCGCGCCGCCAATTGCGCACGTTTTCATCCCGGGCCGCTTCCATCGAAACCTCCAACACGGTCTTCAATGAGGCCATCCGGCGCAGTGTTTCGGACCTTTACATGCTCACGACCAAGACGCCCCAGGGTCTGTACCCCTATGCCGGTATTCCATGGTTCAGCACGGTATTCGGTCGCGATGCGCTGATCACGGCCTGGGAAGTGCTATGGATCGACCCCGGCATCGCCAAAGGCGTACTGGGCCATCTGGCGGCCAATCAGGCGAGCACCGTGGACCCTGTGGCCGATGCCGAACCCGGCAAGATTCTCCATGAAGTCCGGCGCGGCGAAATGGCCGAACTGGGCGAGGTTCCGTTCCGGCGTTATTACGGCAGCATCGACTCCACGCCGCTGTTCGTGTTCCTTGCAGGCGCTTATCTGGAACGCACGGATGACCTGCAAACCATCCGCGAACTGTGGCCAAACATTGAGGCCGCGCTGACCTGGATTGAAGAATACGGCGACCGCGATGGGGATGGCTTCATCGAGTACGGGCGGCAAACCAGTCAAGGCTTGCTCAATCAAGGCTGGAAAGACAGCCACGACTCGGTCTCCCACGCTGACGGCCGCCTGGCGCAAGGCCCAGTGGCGATTGTCGAAGTGCAGGCTTACGTCTTCGGTGCCTGGAAGGCCGCACGCTACATGGCCCGACGCCTGGGTGACCAGGCGCGAGCGGACATCTTCAAAGCCAGGGCCGAGCGCTTGCGCAAACAGTTTGATGCCGTGTTTTTCGACGAGGCACTGGGCACTTATGTGTTGGCGCTGGACGGTGAGAAGCAGCCCTGCCGCGTGCGTACTTCCAACGCCGGGCACGCCCTGTTCACCGGGATCGCGTACCCGGAGCGAGCAGCAAGTGTGGTGGCCACGCTCATGGATCGCTCGTCGTTCACAGGCTGGGGCATTCGCACGCTGGCGTCTTCGCAGCCCAGGTATAACCCAATGAGCTATCACAACGGGTCGGTCTGGCCACATGACAACGCACTGATCGCGGCCGGATTCGCCCGTTATGGATTCCGACGTGAAGCCGCGCGGATTTACGAAGGCCTGTTTTCCGCTTCGACTTACATTGATCTGCGACGCCTGCCCGAGCTGTTCTGCGGCATCCCCAGGCAGCGCAATCAGGGCCCTACCTTTTATCCCGTGGCCTGTGCGCCCCAGGCATGGGCGGCAGCGGCGTTGATATCCATGCTGCAATCCTGTCTTGGCCTGAGCTTCAGCCCCAAAGCTCAGCACATCACCTTCGACGAACCGGTACTGCCGATGTTTCTTGACGAAGTGATCCTGCGTGGCCTGCAATCCGGGAACGGCTCGGCGGACCTGGCGCTGCGCCGTTCCGGCGATAGCGTGATGATTGATGTGCTGGGCCGCCAGGGTAAGGCTCGGGTGTTGAGTGTGGGGTAGTGGCGATGGGCTGTGTCTGGTTCGGACGGGCTGCACACCGGTATGCTCAGGCTCCAATCCATTCGGATGCCTGAGCACCCCTCATGAAAATCGGCCTGATTTCCGACACCCACGGCTTGATGCGTCCCCAGGCCCTGGCAGCCTTGCAGAGCTGCGAGCAGTTGATCCACGCAGGGGATATCGGCAAGCCCGAGATCCTCGACGCCTTGCGCGCCATCGCACCGCTGACCGTGGTTCGAGGCAACAACGATCAGGACGACAGCTGGGCCGGGGAAGTGCCGTTTTCTGCGCGGCTGGACGTGCAGGGCGTGGGCATTTACGTCACCCACATCCTGGCCGACGTGCCAAAGCCTTTGCCTGATGGCATTGAGGTGGTCGTCATCGGCCACTCCCACAAGCCGCTGATCCAGGCGATTGACGGAGTGCTGGTCATCAATCCCGGCAGCGCAGGGCCTCGGCGATTCAAACTGCCTATCACGGTGGCCCTGCTGCACATCGATGAGCAGGGCGTGAGGGCCGAGTTGGTGGAGTTGGCGGTGTGATGTTGGTGTGTCTGATGCACCGTCGTTCGCAGCCTTCGGCAGCTCCTACAGGACATCGGTGTACCTGGAGAAACGCAGAACCTGTAGGAGCTGCCGAAGGCTGCGAACAGCGGCTTACTTCACCACCGGATCCAGCCCGCTGGTCTTGATCGCGCTGGCCGCTGCCTGGGAGCCCAGGTATTGCAGCAGCTCACGGGCTTGCTCCGGATGGGCGCTGCGGGCTGACACGCCACCGGAATACAAGGTCATCTGCTGAGCCTGCTCGGGGATCAGGCCGATGATATCGATGCCCTGCACAGGCTTGAGCTCGCTCAATTGCTGGAAGCCAATCTGCGCCTCGCCCCGCGCAACCACTTCGCCCACTGGCTCGGCGGGAATCATGCGGCTCTTGCTCTGCAGGCGTTCGGCAATGTGCATCTGATTGAACAGCACACGGGACAGGTACACACCGCTGGCACTGTCCGAATAAGCGATGGATTTGGCGTCGATCAGGGTCTGCTTGAACGCTTCCATCGTGCTGATATCAGGCTTCGGGTCGCCATGACGGATGGCCATGGCAATGTAGGATTTGCCCAGATCCACGCGGCTTTTAGGGTCGACCTGGCCATTCTTGATCAGCTTGTCCAGGGCAGAACTGACCATCAGCACCACATCGGCAGGCTCGTTGCGGTCCAGCCGATTGGGGATGGCCTGGGGCGTTGATCCCATCGAGGGCGCGGCCTGAACCACCAGCCGCACACCGGTGCGTTGTTCGTAGTCGGCGCTGATGGCATTGAATGCGCCCATGATGCCGCCCGAGCTGAGGATGACCAGGGACACGGGTTTGGCAGCTGTCGCGGCGCTGAGATAGGCCACAGGGGAGAAGGAGAGGGCAGCGCCAAGCAGATACGGAAGAATTTTTCTCATTGAAGATGAACCTTGCAGTGAACAGAACGCTGGGGATTATGTGGCAAAGCGGCCTTCAATGCGCGGTTATCGAACGTTCGTTGCTCCAGGCGCCTCAGGTAACAGATGTCTCGCTATACAGCCTTACACTAATGAGTTAGTTAACCTGGCGTTACGGTTAGTTGTTAATCAGGCAATACACTTAGTTATACGGGTGGGATAAAAGTTGTTTTTTTGGTTCTTGATATCAATGCGTTGAATAAAGTCCGACCATCCATCGCGAAAACAGTCTGCCCCCTGTTTTGACTGCCACACTGCTTTACACACGGACGAATATCACTGGCTCAGGTAAACCATCGATGATCAATGATCATTTGACAGGAACCTCAAGCAGTATTCATGGCAGTTCACGGAGCTTTACGCGTGTAGATGAAAAACCCGAGCGTTCCATCGAACCGGATTGCGACACGGCGCCGTTTGAGGCGGTAGCTGTCGAATCTGAACATACGGCATCGGGGCCATTTTCCGTCCTGATATTGATGTGTACTTACAACGGTCAGGGTTTTCTCGACAAGCAGATGGAGTCTATCCAGGCCCAGACCTTTACCGATTGGCACGTGGCTATTTCCGACGATGGTTCCGAAGATGAAACATGGAATATCGCCGCGCGTTATCGTCGGTTATGGGGTCAGGACAAAATCAGCCTATGGCACGGCCCCTGTCGGGGATTTGCCAGGAACTTCGTTGGCCATGTGTGCAACAAGGCATTGGTGGCCAAGTACTACGCCTGGTGCGATCAGGACGATGTCTGGGAGCCGGACAAGTTACAGACTGCCTTGAACTGGCTGAAACAAGGTCCGCAGGAGGTGCCTGCACTGTATTTCGGGCGCACGCAATTGGTCAGCGAGAGTGATGAGTTCCTTGGTTATTCGCCGTTGTTTCGCAGGCCCCCGACCTTCACCAATGCCCTGGTGCAAAGCATCGGCGGCGGCAACACCATGGTGTTCAACCACGCCACCCGGCTGCTGCTTGAGGAGGCAGGCCACGCGCTGGATATCGTTTCCCATGACTGGTGGGCGTACCTGCTGGTCAGCGGCGCTGGCGGGCGGATGTTTTACGACGCCAACAGCTATGTGCGCTACCGGCAACACACTCGCAATCTGGTGGGTTCCAACGCCGGCTGGCGGGCGCGCGCGCTCAGGTTGCGAATGATGTTTGAGGGGCGCTTCAAACAGTGGAACACCACCAATATCGCGGGCCTGGAAACCGTTAAACATTGTTTGACGGACGAAAATCGTCACGTGCTGGAAGAGTTCAAGGCCTTGCGCGCTGAGCCATTAGTGAAGCGCTTGTTACGCCTTCGGCGCTCGGGCCTTTATCGGCAAACGCTATTGGGCAACCTGGGTTTGATGATGGCAACCGTCATCCGAAGAATTTGATCGACAACCGCCATGAGCAATGTCCATTCGACTCGGTGAGCGCTGCAAGTGGGGAGGAGATTCAAGTGCCATTTCTATCCGTCGTGTTGGTGATGAGAAATCAGGTGGGGATGATCGAAACCATCCTCGATAAAACAGCCTTACTGATCGCGGGCAAGGTCAGCGATTACGAATTGATCGTGGTGGACAATGCCTCGGAAGACGAGAGTGTTGCTCTTTTGAAGCAGCTGACCAGTGAGGCAGGGATCGCCAACTTGCAGGTGTATGCCCTGACCAAGGAAGTCGATATCGATACCGCGTTCTGGGTCGGTCTGGAGAATGCCCTCGGAGATTTTGTTGCCGTAGTGGACCCACTCTCGGACGACATCGATTTTTTGCCGAACATGCTTGAACGGGCGATAAACGATACCGATGTCGTATTTGCCTACAACGATCAGAAGCCTGCGCAAACCTTGCCGTACCGCTGGGCGTTCGCGGTATTTCATCGGTTGTATCGCTGGTTCAACGGGATCTATCTGGTCACCGAAGCGCCGCAATACCGGGTGCTTAATCGTCGGGTGATCAATTTCATCCTGCAGCATCCGCAACCGGCGACGTCCTACCGGCACTTACCCGCGACCGGTGGTTTTGTCCGCGCTTATCTGCGTTACAGCACCGCGCCCAATGCCTGTCGCAAAAAACGCCTCGGCGACAGCATCGACCGGGGCATGCGCCTGCTGGTGTCCACCACCCGCGCCCCGATGCGGCTGGTGACAACCCTGTCGCTGTTCGGCGCCGTGGCCAACCTGCTGTATTGCATCTACGTGGTCGCTGTCGCGATTTTCAAAACCGAAGTCGCCCCCGGCTGGGTCAGTGTTTCATTGCTGCAATCGAGCATGTTCTTCCTGATCTCCCTGGTGCTGCTGGTGCTCGGCGAATACATCATCAACATGGCGAGCCTCTCCAACGAAGGGCCCAGTTACCACGTGGGCCAGGAGTTCACCAGCGCCCGCATGACCCGACGGGAAAAGCTCAATGTGGTGACGTGAAGCCGTCAGTTTTATTCCCGCGTTGTACGACTTCCAACACGCAAGGGGCCTCCCGCAGCGGCGTCAGCCACCGCGGGCGGCTCACACCTAACGAGTGCGCGATGCTGAAACTATTAATGTCCCGAACCCTGCAATGGCTGGTGTCTGAGCGCGAATCCGCAGCTAACGTGCGAGGTGCTTTTTTATGTTTAGCGGTTGTAGTCATGCTCTTGGGCGTTGTGGGCGTGTTTTTTTCAGATCGTTATCTTCCTGCTCTGAAACTCTTTCCCCTGGCGGTCGCCATCGTTGCGGCAGTGCTTAGCCTGCGGATTCTCGGGCGGTGGGTGCATCGCCATAAACTCCTCAGCCTGTTCAGCATTTTCGTAATCGTGTTTTACCTGGTCTTTGGCCTGCTCAATGTCTACGTGTCGGCACGTATTTATGACGGGTCGCAATATGACGGCGCGTTTCAGCTGTTTTTCCCGCTCAAGCGAATGGAAGCAGGGGAATGGCCGGGGCGTGATTTTTTCTATTTTCATGGTCAGTTCATCCCGCTGATCATTTATCCGGTGTTCAAGTTTTTCGGCGGCGATTTTTTCGCGTCCCAGTTCTCGGCCAAGCTGGTCGACCTGTTGCTGCCCTTTGGCTATTTCCTGATCTTTTACTGGTTGGGGTTGCGCGGCAATCGGCTGGTTCTGGCGTGGCTGATATTGATCGGGCTACTGGTCACCAATCGCTTCGCCTTTGGCACGCAAAACCCTATTGAGGGTGTACATGTCTATGCGATTCGATCCATCGTTCCCTTTTTATATATTTCATACCTGGCTTCTCGCATGGCCAGTTCCCAGTACCGGGAAGACTTCGCGCACCGTTTTTATCGCTCGATCCTGTTTGTTCAGGTTGCAGCCTTTGTGCTCTCGTTTTACCTGGGGAGCGAACAGGCCTTTTATCTGTTGCTGTCGATACTGTTCGCCAATGCTCTCGTGCTGCGCGCCAGGCCCATGCGATTGGCGCTGGCTTCGATTGCGCTGGTGTTGATGTCGATGGCTGCACTGATGATGACCAACACGCTGTTGTTTGGCTCGCAACAACCGTTGACCTACCTGTTGGATATTTCGCGTAATCAGACTTGGTTCTATGGCAGCTACCCGAACGAGTTTCTCCATTCGCCGCTGGACTTTTCCCGGCCCAACAGTTCGACCTTCAAAGTATCGGCCAAGCTGGTGGTCAGCCTGCTGGGCGTCCCTGTTTTGTGGGCAGTGACATGGTTGTCCACGCGGCCCGCCGACCGTGGGTTTTTCTTTTTTGCTCTGATTGGAGGGGTCTATGGGTTGCTGGGCCTGACGTCGTTATTTGCCAGTTATTCGGGCGAGCAATACGCCGACAGCGCCATCAAGGTCATTCTGATCTGCAGCATCATCTTCCTGATTAATGCAGGGTTACGACGGATCAACTTTTCGGGATTAAAACGCAACCCCTTCACCGGCGTGCTTTACGACGTTCTATCGGTAGCGCCCTGGCTATTGGTGGTCGCTGTAGCGGGATGTCTGTATTCGGTTTTCTTTGTGCTCAATATCCCGAATAACCTCCGGGTCATGCGAATTATGGACAGCGCGATTTTCATGAATCAGCCGGACCTGGGGGTGAAGATCCCGTTTTATCCGCTGAGCATCGAACCCGATGACAGGTATCACTCGTCTCAATTTCTGGCTCTGGATTATGCCAACGCCAACCCCTCTTCCAGAGTGATATACCCGGAATTCACCTTTGTCAGTGGCTATGACGCGGGCGTTAAGAACCTTTACCGGATCAAGGTCGATGAGCCCATTCCCGCGGCGTTGGCTGCGGGAGATTTCTGCCTGTTTGGCAGGGCTGAGCGGATGATTGCCGAGGTCGACCGGGCGTTGGGCGTCATTTATTTCAGCGAGTCGACCCAGGCCGAAGAAAGTGGGCAATACCAGAAAAATATAGATTGCTTCAGGAAAGAGGCCGAGCAGTACATCAACTTCAATAACGGTCGGCTGGTGTTGGAGCAGAACACCTACGACGGGTATTTCTACGACGGCCTCTATCGCGGCGCGCAGTTACAACTTCGGTTTCGTGATGAGGAGCAGGAAAAACTGCGAGTCGGCGATCAGTTAACGCTGGCGGGGCATACCTACCGCATCGCCCGGATATACGCGGGTGGCGTGGTAGTGGTTGATTCCGCTCATCATCCGTTGCCCTTCGATTTTGATCGAGGTGCATCTTACGACGTAGTTTTACAGGTCAACCCTGACGGCGCGTTCAGTTTCAATCTGGACATCGAAGAGGGTGAGACCGCCATTACTCGGGTGGCGTTTGATGACAAGGCCGTGCTCGCACAAATAAAAGGCCAACCGCAGCTGTGGCTAGTGAGCACTGGCCAATCGGCCAGTGTGATCAATGTGGACATGGAGCGTGGCTCGGTTGACTTGCGAGGGCACATAAAAACCCGACCACTTTCTTACGGGCTGCATTTTGGTGAACTGGACAAATCCGAGTTCAATACCGTGGGCACCATCACGCCGGTCTTTCAACTGATGAAAGGCATTCTCAGTGCCAAGGTCGTCAATCAGGTGCCTTCGGCGTCAAACATCGATTTCTTTTTCCATGCTTTCGATACCGCGTTATTTTCCGATTACCTCAAGGGCATGCAGGCGCTGGATCCGCAGTTGATTTCGGTGCCCTCAGGCCGCTACGTCAATAATTTCATCTGGTATGACAACTGGCTGGTGCGATCAAGGTGGCCGGTCTTTGAATACATCATTTCTTCCTACGATTTTGTGGCCCACTCCAAATTCGAATCGTTCTGGAAAAAGGGCGAGCGCTATTCACAAGCGCCCGACTGGATTGACTGGCCCCTCGCGGACGCCGCCGCTGCCCATGACATCGTCATCCCGGTAGATGCGTTGCCCCGCAGTGCGGCGGGCTGTGAAACCGCCGCGTACGTCGTTGAGTTCGACTACACCATTACGGGATGGCAGCAGTCGGTGCCGCTGATTGGCAGCAGTACCCGGCATGTGGCGCTGATTGATGACTTCCTCGGCGTGCCGCTCACGTTCAATCCAAACGAACACAGTGTCAGGTTCCCGGTGTTCCCTCGGGATAGCCAGCTACGCATCAAACTCAAATCCATTGCCCCGTTTGGGGTCCGCACGGTGCTGCAGGTCAGCGCAGTGCGCTATCGAAAACTCGACTTTCCGGCCGCACGGGTGGCCGCCGTCATAGGCCGTTCGCCATTGAGTATCTGCCCTTGAAAGCCGGGTGGCGGCTTGCGGTGATGGTGAGCCTGGCCGTTTACCTGCTGGGCCTTTCATTCATCGCCCTGACGCCCCCCTGGGAGGGCTACGACGAAACGGCTCATTATTCATTCGCGCAACAGCTGGCTGACACGCAAAAGGCCCCGTCCTTTGCGTCCGGCCGCATTTCCCGTGATGTCGAGGAATATCAGGCGGCGATGCCGATGCCTTACCGGCCGGTGCCCGCGTTCGACGACAACGGCGGTTTGACCTATCGTCAATGGTTTTCAGGCTCTCCCTCCGGTGCGCGCTCTGCCCATGATTTACCACCCTCTGCACGACTGTTTGCGCCGGGCCAGGCGCCCAACTGGCAGGCGCAGCACCCACCGTTGTACTACCGCGTGATGGCGCCGCTGGTGGGGTGGACGGCCGACCTTTCCTGGGCGGCGCAGTTGTTCTGGTTGCGGTTGGTGTCTTGGTCGATGGCGTTTGCCGGGCTGCTCATTGGCGTCGCGGCGACAATGCGTGGGCTGCAGACGCTGGCCCCGCAATTGGTCGGCGATTACGCCTGGGTAGTGTCGTGCTGGGTGCTGCTGTTTCCCGGGCTGCTGCCGGAATTTGCCCGCCTGGGCAACGACGCCTTGGTGGTGCTGCTGTTCGGGCTGGTCTGGGCCTGGGCGGTGAAGCGGGTCATCACGCCAGTGTCGTGGTGGTGGTATGCAGGCCTTGGGGTGCTGCTCGGCGTTGGCGGGCTGACCAAGGTGATCTTCCTGCCCGTCACCCTGGTGATGCTCGGCTGGCTCGCCTGGATGGGGTTGAACGCCGAAGATCCGCGCGAGCGCATCAGGACCTGGTTCGGTGGTTTGATAGCGGCGGGGCTGGTGGTGAGTATCGCCAGCCGGGGTTACCTGGCGAACATCGCCGAGCGCGGCAGCCTCACGGGCCTTGAGGAACTGGCGCACCGGGATGAGGTGGCGTCGCCGTTCTGGCTTGCCGGCTTCGAGCATCCGCTGATGTTGGTCAAAGGCTTGTTGAATATGGGCCTTACGTTCATCTGGGGCGGCACGGCGTCCAGCGCCTATCCGCCGGTGACGCTGATGCTGCCCTTATGGGGCATGACGATGGTGCTGGCTGCGGCATCGCTATTGCGGGTTCGCGGGCGCGATCCTTTGGCAATGCTGGCGGCGGGGCTGGTCGGCGGGGTGTTGATCAGCCTGCTCTACTACCTGCTGGCCAGGCTTGCGGATGAGAAAGTCGGCGCCGGGACACCCGGTTGGTACCTGCATATTTTTGCCGCGCCGCTGAGCCTGCTGTTTGCCCTGGGCGCCAACGAGCTGAAGCAGCGCTGGGTGTTCTGCGTGACCCTGGGGCGCATCTGGCTGGGCTACGCGGTGTGCCTGTTTGCAGCGATTACCTGGTTGCAGCTGGCGTTGTTCACCGGCTGTACGTTCAAAACGGCCACCAGCCGGATGTACGCGTCCGAAGACTGGCGTTGCCTGGCAGATATTGGCGCGCTGTATCGAGGGCTTGAGCGGCTGGCGTTCCCGGCGGCAGGCCTGACCTGTTTTGCCGTTGCGCTGGTGCTGATCGGTTTTGCCGGGCTGCGCTGGCGAGGTGTTTTTGAGGTGTCGAGCCCGCGATGATTGTGCGCAATAGTTTTTTGAGCTTGCTGGCGCTGGTGCTGCCGTTGCTGGTCGGCGTCGTGACGGTGCCCGGTATTATTCAGGGGCTGGGCCTGGAGCGCTTCGGCGTGTTGACGCTGGTCTGGGCGGTCATTGGCTACGCCAGCCTGTTTGATCTGGGCATTGCCCGAGCGCTGACCCACCGTGTCGCGCAACTGCACGGGCAACGTCGGCATCTGAGTCTGGTGGTGCGTGCCGGTGTGCGGGTGCTGGTCGTGCTTGGCGTGGTCATCGGCGTGTTGGCGCTGCTGGTGCTTGGGCTCTTCGATTATTCGCGTTTCTCCATCGAGGAGCAGGAGTTCAGCAATAGCGTGTGGCTGGTGGCCGCCAATATTCCATGGGTGATTGCCAGCGGCGGTTTCCGTGGCGTGCTGGAGGGCCTGCGGCAGTTTGGGGTCGTTTCATTGGTCAGGCTGAGCTTTGGGCTGGTGACCTTTCTGGCGCCGGTGGTGGCTTTGCAGTTTGCTCCCCGGCTCGACTTCATCATCGCCATGATGTTGTTGGCGCGGGTGCTGGGTTGCCTGGCCATGGCCTGGGCCAGCCGCAGGGCGTTTGTGGTGAGCAAGCCCGCTGCCGACAGCCCCATGAGGCAAGCCCGGCGTCAGATTGAAGTACGACGTTTGCTGGGTTTTGGCGGATGGATGACGGTGTCGAATCTGACCAGCGCGGTGATGCTCTACGCCGACCGCTTTGTGCTCGCCTACAGCCCGCTCGCGCCCTTGCTGGCTTTTTATACGACGCCTTACGAGTTCGTGACCCGCCTGTTTATCGTCCCCTCGGCGCTCGGCAGCGTGCTGTTCCCGTACATGGCCAGGGGCAAGTCGTTTACCGGCATCAACAACCGCCTGCTGCTGTTGGCCAGTGTGTTGACGCTGGCGGCGGTGGCTCCGGTCATTGCCGCGCTCATCCTGTTTGCTTCGCAAATCCTCGAACAATGGATTTCCCCGCAGTTCGCGACTCACGCCGCCTTGCCGTTGATGATTTTGTCCGTCGGGGTGGTGGTGAATTGCCTTGCGCAGCTCTATCAGACTTACCTGCTGGGCCATGGCAAAGCGCGCTGGATTGCGCAAATGCACATCGTCCAGATGCTGGCCTTCGTGCCCTGCGTGTATGCGGCGGTGCGTTACTTCGGGATTGAAGGCGTGGCTTGGGCCTGGACGCTGCGCGTGGTGCTGGATGCCGCCGCGATGTTGCTGATGCTGGTGCGCACCGATGCGCGCCTGCTGCGTTCGGGGTGGGCGTTGCTGATCGCGCTGCTGGTGGCGCTGTTCATGCTGGCCTGTGCCGGTAGCCCATGGCCGTTCAAAGCGCTGCTGCTGGCCGGGCTGACCAGCGTTTGCCTGGTGCTGGGGCTGCGGGCGCTTTATCACCCGTTGCTCAGGGGCGGGGCGGCGGAGTTGCAGCCCCAATGAGGCATCCCCGGCGTTACCCCATTACGCAGGCGAAAAAAAGCCCGGCAATCGCCAGGCTTCATTCATCGCAAACTCATCAACCGCCCGCCGCCAGATAGCGCACGCAATACCCGTCGGCACATTCCTGCCGTGGATAACGCGCCGTCAGGTACGTGTCCAGCGCCCGGAAGCGTTCGCGCATGGTTTTGCCATCGATGCTGTACGAGGGGAAGGTCGAGGAATACACGATCGCGCTCGGTGCGGCAGCCGTGAGGGCGCTGATCAGTTCGGCTTCGTGGTGGGCGGCGGCGTACACCGGGTAGGTAAAACGTGTGCAGCTTGGCAGCGCGAGCAGGCCATTGATCACTCCGTTATTGGACAGGTCAAACACGCAACTGGCCTGGCTTTGCTGCAACTGTTGCGACGCCCAGTTCACGCCCTCGGTGACGGCGTCCGCGTTGCCGGGCGGAGCTGCCAGCTGAGTCAACCACTGATACTGGCCTTCGCGAAAATGCTTGAAGCCGACGTAAGTCACCGCCGAGGCCGAGGCGCCGATCATCATCACGGTAAGAAAGTGGCTCAGGCGAAAGTCGGTCGAGTAGCGATGCGGGATGCACAGATAAACCAGCACACTGGCGATCAGGAAGAACCCCACGTGATGAAACTTGAACGATAGCGCAGCGCCCATCGCGATGATTACCGGGGCGAGCAGGCTCAGCCTGTTGATCGTAAACGTCGTGCGGGCCAGGCTCAGGGTCAGCAACAACGGCGCCCACAGGCCGTTGAAGATGTGCTCGACATCGGCCCGGTTGATGCCGATTTTCAGCATGATGGCTGTCAGCCCGAGCAGCGCCAGCATGCGCGCCGGGTGCTGGTCTGTCCCTCTTGAAATCCAGAACGCACGCACCGCAAGCAGCACGGCGCCGAGGTTGATCAGCACCACGAACGTGGTCAGGATCACCGCGTCCCGCTGCCAGCCGTAGCTCCACTGGCCAGAGGTTTGCAGCAGGACGCTGAGGTTTTCCAGGTAGCCGCTGATTGAAAAACCGTCGAACATCAGGCCCAAGCCGAGCACCGTGACGGCAAAGGTCGCAGCCGCTACCAGATGGATACGGTTATGCCACGCCAGCAACAGCATCGCCGGGCCCAGGCACACCACCGTGGCAAGGCCGCGATCAAACGACCAGAACAATCCAAAGCCGACCAGCGCCCCGAGGATCATCAGCAAACCGATGGGGCGAGCGTCGCGAGGTTGGCCGCTCAACAGCACAAAACTGTACAGCGAGGCCAACAGCAACAGGTCGCGATAGCCGACAAACAACGGCGCGGCCACCGCCATGCCCAGCAGCACGATCCATTGCAAGGGCCGGGTCTTGCACAGCGTATGCGTGATCAGCAGCAGAAGCGCGGCAGCGGCAATGTTGAGCGCGCTATAGATCGCCGCCGTGGGCAGAAAGTAATGCCCATCGCCCCACCAGTAACGAGCCAGAAGCGCCGGTATGAAATCCAGCGCGCCATGGATGCTCAGCGGCTGAAAGGCTTGCGGTTGCAGCGAGAAAAAGTTGACCGCCACCGCGAAGTATTCGCCGTCGTGAAACGGGTCGGTCAGCACGGCGCTGCCCTTGAGATTGGGGACCAGGATAAAAAAAGCGCAGACCAGCAAGAGCAGGCCGGAGACCTTCCAGTCTCGGCGCAGCAGGTTCATGTGAGGCATAGGGGATGTCCCGCGAACAGGGAAAAAGGGCGGCAGGCGTTCAGGGGTTGTAACGGCCAAGGCAGGATTTGAACAGCACCTGAATGATCGACAGATTGCCTCTGACGCTGCTGATCTTGGTCGGCACTTCGCCTTTGGGGTAGCGCCGCTCGGTGGGCAGTTCGACACAGCGATAGCCCAGCCGCGGCGCGCGATAGGACAGATAGGCGAGCAGTTCGTAGGTGCTGAACACATCCCGAAAGATCGCCAGCCGCGGGTCCAGCAGCAAGGTGCGGCTGTAGGCGCGGAAGCCTTGGGTGGTGTCGGTCCATTTGAAACCCGACGCCAGGCTGAGCAACGGCGCATGGATCAAGCGAATGGCCAGATCCCTGGAGCGCGGCGTGTTTTCGGCTTTGCCGCCTTCGACAAAGCGTGATGCCTGGACGAAGTCGACGCCTTGTTGCAGCGCTTGAATGAACGCGCCGATGGCGTGCGGATCGTCCTTGTCGTTGCCGTCGATGGTGACCACGCCTTCGTAACCTTGATCCAGTGCGAAGGCGTAGGCGCAGCGCAATTGCGCGCTCAACTTGCCGGGCCCGGTCTTGAGCAGCAGGCCGCGCACGCCCAGGGCTTGCAGCGCCTCAGGCTCCAGCGAGCCGTCGGTGCTGCCGCCATCGATGATGATGATATCGGCGAGGTCGGCAATCTTCAGCGCGGCCATTCGCGTCAGCAGGCTCTTGATCCGTGCGCCTTCGTTGATCACCGGGATCACCACGCACCAGCGATGCTGGCGCTGCAGCCAGAACAGCGTCTCGAACGCCGGAACTTGCCAGCGCTCGCGCTGGGCTTGGGGGGTGTCTGTCATGAGGTACCTCTCGTCAAGCAGTCCATGAACTGAAATGCGTTTTGTGGAGCTCACTGCCTGTGGGGTTTGGCTGCGATAAGCGTGGGTTATTGCGTACATATCCGTTGCTGCGGTAACGGCTACTTAGGGTTCCGCCCTTACGGCGGGTCACTTTTGGCAAACGCCCCAAAAGTAACCAAAAGGTCTGTGCCCCACCACTCGGTCCCTCGCTGGTGCTCGGCATGCCCGTAATCCGACATTGATTCGGCGGGCCGCCGCAAAGGGCCATCCCTGGCCCAGTGCGGCTAAACCGGCATCCATGCCGGTTTGCCCGCCGAATCAACATCGAATTCCGGCCAGCGTGGTTTGACGGGGCGCTTAAAATCAAGATCAAAAGCACAGCAAAAGCCAAAGCAACGTGGGTAAGCGCTGAAGGCGCGGTAAGTTCACATCGAAGGACGGCTTTCAGGCCGCCGCGCTTTTGATCTTGGGCGCCCCGTTAAACCACGCTGGCCGAACGCAGGGCTTGAACCGTGGGTAACCCGGCAGGACGCCGGGTTAGCCGCACTGGGCCAGGGATGGCCCTTTGCGGCGGCCCACGGTTCAAGGTCTGCGGGCGGGTACACCGAGCCTAGGCGAGGTGCCGAGTGGTGGGGCAAGAGCGTTTTGCTTACTTTTGCGCTTCTCAAAAGTGAGGCGCCGTAAGGGCGCAACCCTAAGTAGCCGTTACCACACCAACGGATATGTACACAAAAATGTGCAGATACCATGCCCCGACAAGGCTGAACCCGATTCACTCTAGATCCAGTCGCCTATATCGCGGACAAGCACAACTCCCCCACGACCAGTTTTCCGACCTTGCTCACCCCACATGCACCGTAATCAACGCCACGCCCACCATCACCAGCACGATCCCGGCGATGGTGGTCCAGTAGAACGGCTCGCGGAAAATCATCGCCGAAGACAGCGCCACAGCAGCAATCGCGCCTGCGGTGAGCACCGGGTGAGCGACGTTCAGCGGCAGTTTGGCCAGAGCGGCGGCGTACAGCAGAAACGCCGCGCCATACAGGCTCAACCCGAGCCAGAACGGCCAGTTGCTGAACGCCGCGGCGGGGTCTTTGAAGGACGGAAATTCACGCGGCGGCATCATCGCCATTTTCACCAGCACACTGGCGGACGCGTTGGACAGAATGCCGATCAGCAGGATCAACCACTTCATTGCTCGCGACTCCGGGGTGGTTTTCGGTAATGCCAGGAGGCAACGCGCAAGGCTCGCTCGATGGACACGTCCGGTGCTTCGTTGGGCGGGGTCAGCATCTCGATGGACACCACATGATTGGGCAGGTATTGCTCGATGGCTTGCGCCATGTTGGCGTGCTCGGTGCTGCCATCGCCCAGCGGTACCAGTTGCGGCTCGCTGATGTGCACATGGCCGATCAGGTCCGAGCGCGCCTTGAGCAAGGTATGCGGATCTTCGCCGTTGATGGTCAGCGCCCCGGTATCGAGTTGCATCCTGATCGCCGGATGGGACGCCAGGCGCACCACCCGAGCGGTCTCGCCGCTGTCGGTCATGAAGTTGGCGCCGTAGCAGACCGGGTTCGGTTCCAGGCAGATGGTCACCCCGGCTTCCAGCGCGATGTCCCCCAGTTGCCGAAAGAATTGCGTGGCCTGGTACGCGGTCTGTTGGTCATTCAGGCCACTGCGGTCGCGGTTTTTTGGCGAGCCGAACACCAGCCGGGTTGCGCCCAGCCCGGCACCGATCCGGCACACCGCTGCCAAGTGCTGAAGCATGCTGTTCTGGCTTTCCTGCGGGCCGAACATATTAAGCCCTTGAGTGCCGAACAGCAGCGCCTGCATGCCGGTGATGGAGATGCCGCGTTCGGCCCACCAGCTTTTGACCCGCGCGATGTCCTGGGTGCTGGTGTTGAGCGGGTCGGGGAAATATTTGCCGGGGGCGACGTCAATGGCATCCACCCCATGGCGTTCCAGCAGCGCTGCAATCTGCTCGTCATGGACCACGTCCCAGGCGATGTTGGAAATAGCCAGCCTCATGCAGGTGCTCCTTCGTCCTTGAGGGTTTGCGGCTCGGACTGCGCATAGGCGCGGATGGCCATCAGGGCTTCGCGCGCCTGATACTGATAACGCCCTTGAGCGCCGAACAGCTCGGCGTGCCGGGTTTGCAGGTCGTAGCGCGCGGGCGTGCCGGGCAATGCGTTGTCGAACGGTCTGCCAAAGCCCTGCTGTGCAACGTCGGCGACGCTGACCGGCGCAGAGGTCAGGTGCACCAGCGACAACCCTGCGTCCAGGGCAATCTGTATGTCAGTCTTGAGATTGACCATCGGGTAGAACTGGAACACCCCACGGCTATCGATGGCTTGCAGATTATTGCCGTTGAGAAAGTCGAAAATCACGTTCTTGCGCAAGCCAGGCCCCACCAGGCCCGGCAGACGAACGATTAGCGACTCCGGGAAGTGCGCCTGGACGAAGCGCTCCAGCCAGCGACGGTGCAAGCCATAGGCGTGCAAACCGGACTCCTCCACTTCGCTGTCCTCGTCAACGCCCTGGGCCTGCTTGAACACGTCCACCGTGCTGATCAATACAAACTGTCGGCAGGTCACGCGCTGCAAATGCTCGATCAGCGTTTCGATATTGCGCAGGTCCGACAGCGGGTCTTTATTGGCCAGCCATTTTTGCGCCGGAGCCGCGGCGCACACCACGCGATCAAAAATCTTGCCGTGGATCTCGCCCATATTGCTGGAGCGATAGAGGCTTTCAAAGGCTTGCTGGGCCAGCAGTGTGCTGCCCACGAATCCGGAATAACCAATCAGTGCATCGGTCATGGGAGCTCCTGCTGATCAAGGCGGGTAAACGGCTCGGCATCGAGCTTTTCCAGCACGTCATAGATGTTGTCGATCTTGCCGCCGAGCACTGAATAAGTGCCTGGCAGGGTGGGGTGGCGCTCGAAGAAAATCGGCCGTGCGTCGTTGTTCTCGCTCATCTGCAGGACGGTCTTGACCTCGAACAGCGACTCCACGTATTCGGCGCCACGGATCGCCGGGATGTAACGCGCCACGTCGCGCAGCATGTGATCGACGCGGGTTTCGCGGTGGTACTGCGCGAGTTTGTCGTACGGGTTCAGGCCCGGCTGGTCGAGCCAGTGCAGATGCGGCGTGTAGCGCACATGGGAAAGGGTGTGCAGCCCGCGCGCCGGGAACGGCATGATGGAAAAGAACGGCCCGTCCATCACCGTGACCCCCAGCTCGTTGAGCACCGATGGCAGCTTGAGCAGCGGCATCTCGGTGATTTCCTGCTTGAGCTCGGCGCGAGTGCCGGCGAACTCCCCGGCAAACTGATTCAACCCGCTGTAGGTGCAATTGATCACGTAGCGGCAGTCCAGCTGTTGCTGCGTGCCGTCGGCCTGTTGCGTGGTGACTTGCAGGGCTGCGTCGCTGTTTGAGGACACGCCTGTGACCTGGGTCTGATAACGAATCTGCACGCCGCATTCAGCCAGCGACTGCCTGGCCCAGCGGGCGAGTTTCTCGCTGTCGAAGGCAAACTCCTGGACCAGAAACACCTCCTCGATCAGGTGCGGTTCGAACAGCTTGCGCAGGCCGGGTTCGGCGCGCTGGATTGGCGCCCCGATGTCCCGGCAAAAACGCTCGAACTGTTTGGCCGTGACCTTGGAATTGCGTCGCGCGATGGCGTAGAGCTTGGTGAAGTCCTGTTTGACGACCTCGGGCCAGTCGCTGATAAAACGTGGCAGGTTGATGCGGCTGCGGTACGCCGTCGTGAAACTGCGCGGATAGTGGTAGCCGTTATGCACCCGCGCCTGGTTGTTGTAGGACGCGCGCTGCATCAGCGCCGACTCGCGTTCGATCAGCACGATGTTTTGCAGGCCGCGCTCGCGGGCCAGGTAAATGGCAATCGCCGAGCCGTAAAAGCCGGCGCCGATGATCACCGCATCAATCGATGCTTGCGACCCGGTCATGATCAGGAGCGCTTGTGGCTAAGGGTGACCAGCACGTCGGGACGCATGACGCTGTCCACGACGTTGAGCTTTTCCCGACGTGTCATCCGCGCGCTGGTGAACTCCTGACCCACGTGATACGCCGGCCCTTCGTTGGACAGCGTCGCCATGTTGAGGATGTATTCACCCAACACCAGCAGTACCAGCGAGATCAGGAAAAACATCCCCGATTGCAGCAACGAAACGCTGACCCAGCCGGGCGCGACTTCGGTCTTGAAGATCGCGATGATCACCACGTAGCCACAGAACAGCAGGTTGGCGACGGCGCCAAACAGCGACAGCGCTGTCACCAGCCGCATGGGCGCCCGGGTCGTGGACACCAGCAGGCGCACGCCACGGTCGACGCTTTCACCCAGGCGTTTGGGGCGAGTTGTCTTCGGCGTGGCGCTGTATTTCAGATACGCACGGGTAAAGCCACCGGTCGCGGGCAAGTGCCGGTAAGACATCGCAGGGTGAGGGTGTTGCAGGATGAAATTGATCACCCGCTTGCCGAGCATCCGGAACTGTGGCGCTTCATTGGCCAGGTTGATGCCATTGAAGCGGTTGTACAGCCAGTGGAATGCCGAGAACGCACTGCGATAAGCCAGGCTTTGCGCGGGTTTCTTGTCGTTATTGGCAAACACCACGTCGGCGCCTTTGACGGCCCGGTCGAGCATTTGCGGAATGAAGCTCACGTCATCGGTCAGTGGGTCAATGACCACCACGAAATCGCCCAGGGCGTTTTCCATCCCGACCCAGGAAGCGGTGTCTGCATCGACCTCTTTGGTCAGCGCGTACACCTGAAGATTGGCCAGCCCTTGCTCCCCGGTGAGGGTTTTCAACACCGTGATGCTGTCGTCATCCGACGCGTTATCGACAACGATCAGCTCGTAGTCTCTGACCAGGGAGGTGATGACCGCAGAAGCCTCGCTGAGGGTGTGTTCGATGCTGTCTGCCTGATTGCGTACCAGAAACACCACCGACAAAAAACCAGGAAAAAAATCCATATTAATCCTCTCGGAAAATGGATCCGACACTCAAACCGGCAAGACTCAAACTGCGAAAGATCGTGAGTTAAGCAAGTGTCCGGAAACACAGGGAATAGCTACCGCCTGCCGAATACTCGTCAGAGTTATTCAACCGGGCCTCATAGCGTGAAGGGGCTGTTAAGTAGCAGTGCTATATCAGCGTTAGAACGGGGGGCTGTCAAATACATTCGTCAGTTTTTTAACGCGGTAGAAAGTGTTGTTTATAACACCATGATTTTATTGATAAATATAAATTGACGTTTGGCAGCAGCGGTTTTTTGTCGCGTTATTCGGTTCTAAGTTTAAAGATCAATACTTCAGAAAAAACTAAGCCCGGCAAAAGCCGGGCTGGGGTACTTCAGGACAGGTATTAGCTCAGACGATTTGCACCAACATGGTCTGCGCCGTCAGCAGCAAGGCGGTTGGCACCGACGTGGTCTGCGCCGTCAGCAGCAAGGCGGTTGGCACCGACGTGGTCTGCGCCGTCAGCGGCAAGGCGGTTGGCACCAACGTGGTCTGCGCCGTCAGCGGCAAGGCGGTTGGCACCAACGTGGTCTGCGCCGTCAGCAGCGAGGCGGTTGGCACCAACGTGGTCTGCGCCGTCAGCAGCGAGGCGGTTTGCACCGACGTGGTCTGCGCCATCAGCGGCTACGAAAATCACGGAAGGGGTTGGGTCTACCAGATTGGTGTTGTTATTGCCTGGAAGGCTTGGAAGATGTGGCGCAGCAAAAGCGCTGGAAGCCAGTACGGAGAAGGCAAGGCCGAAGATCAGTTTAGAAGTTTTCATGGTAGTTGCTCCAGATCGGGTTAGTTGTTAACTCGGTATGGAGGCAATGCTACGCCGCTGAGATTTATTAAGAAGTCAATGCGATTACTACCCATCATTGCCCAAATTGATAGTTGGGAATGGGCCAATGGTAGGCTTCAGTAATACCGGTCGCTCCCACAGGCTGGAATAGGTCACAGAATCTGTGGACCAGCCCAGAACCTGTGGGAGCAACCGGGGTGGCGCTCCACCTTGCTTGCGAAGAGGCCAGTACATTCAGCACATCTGCGTTGCCAGATACATAGCCTTCGCGAGCAAGCTCGCTCCCACAGGCGTTGAGGATATTCACAGAATCTGCGGACCAGCCACAGATATCTGTGGTTTCCCCTCAAACCTTGAACCGGCTCACCATGGTCTGCAGCTGGTTACCCAGGCGGGCGAGTTCGACGCTGGAGGCGGCGGTTTCTTCGCTGGCCGAGGCGGTCTGTTCGGAGATGTCACGCACGCTGATGATGCTGCGGCTGATCTCTTCCGCCACCGAGCTTTGTTGTTCGGCGGCTGCAGCGATCTGCTGATTCATGGCCTGGATGCTGGACACGGTCTGCGTGATGCTGCTCAGCGAGGTGCCAGCCCTGCGAGTCAGCTTGACGCTGCTGTCGGTCAGCTCGCGGCTGCTGAGCATGATGCTCGACACCTGACGCGTGCCGTTCTGTAGCCCGCTGACCAGGGCCTCGATCTCTTTGGTCGATTGTTGAGTGCGCTGCGCCAAACCACGAACCTCGTCGGCGACCACCGCAAAACCACGACCCGCTTCACCCGCGCGCGCCGCTTCGATGGCGGCGTTGAGCGCCAGCAGATTGGTCTGCTCGGCCACGGCCTTGATCACGTCCATGACTTTGCCGATCTTGTCGCTTTCCTGCTCCAGCAGCGTCATGGCGTCGGCCGAGCGCACCACTTCGGCGGCCAGGCGTTCGATTTGCGTAATGGCTTCAACAACCACTTTGTCGCCCGCCCGGGCTTCGGTGTCGGCGGCTGACGCGGCCACGGACGCCTGCTCGGCGTTGCGCGCGACTTCCTGAACCGTGGCTGACATTTCATTCATGGCCGTCGCTACCTGATCCGTCTCGACTTTCTGGCTGTTGACCCCGGCGCTGGTTTGCTCGGTGACTGCCGACAACTGCTGAGCCGCGCTGGCAATCTGCGTGACGCCATCACGAATGCCGCCAATCAGGTCGCGCAGGGTGCTGCCCATGCGCTGGATGCCTTGTTGCAATTCGCCCAGTTCGTCGCGGCGGTTCACCACCTGGTTGTGTGACAGATCGCCTGAAGCAATGCGCTCGACCACCAGCAGGGTGTCCTGCAACGGACGGGTGATCTGCCGGGTGATGACCGTGGCGGCGAGGATGCCCAGCACCAGGGCCAGCAGCGTAAAGGTGATTTGCAGTGTCAGTGCACGGTCGGTGTTCTCTTCCCGCGCCTTGAGCTGAAAACCATACAGCTCATCGCTCACTTTAGTGATGGCCTGACCCTGGGCCTTGGCGTCCTGGCGCGCGCTCATCAGGTCGGCATTGATCAGGGTGAAGCGCTGCACGGCCGCACGGTAGCTGGTCAACGCGGTGTCGAGTTGCTTGAGCGTATCAGCATGCTCGGCACCGAACCTGGCGTTCAGCGCCGGCATGCCGTTGAGGGCGACTTCCAGCTGGCGAGTAGCGTTTTCCTGCGTAGCGGGCGTCGGGTTGCCGGTGTAGCCGCGGACTTCATAACGCACCAGCGTCAGGTTTTCCCGGGCGGTCATGATGTCCTGCCAGGCCTGGAAGCGTTCCAGGGAAATGGGCATCTCGTTCACGTCGTTCATGATCACGCTGATCAGCTCGAAGCCTTTGCTGGCAAATACGCCCATTTCCTTGCGCACCGCGGCATCGGCCCGGTAATCCTCGCGCATCTTGTTCAGGGATTTTTGATAATCGGCGGTCAGGCCGTTGATCTTCTTCAGGTTGTCCAGGTTGATCGCGGCTTTGAGTACACCCTGAAGCTTCTTTTGCTCGGCGTCGAAAAGGCTAAGAGCGGCCTGCGCCGCCTCACCGCTGCTTTCGTCGCCTTTATCGACTACGTATTGCAAGCGTGCCGAGTTCAGATCATCGAGTAGCGAGTTCAGCTCGGAGATGTCGATCATTCGGTCACTGCGTTCGATCAGTTTGCTGATACTGCCCCAGCCCACCGCCGCCAGCAGGGCGGTCAGCACCAGCACCACCCCGAAGCCCAATGCCAGTTTCATTTTGACACTGATGTTTGCAAACCATGTGTTCATGACTTTCCTTGGATTTCGACCAGAGCTGGAGGGAGGCAGCGACGCAGATTAAAGAGCGGGTTCACGGAGCACGTGAGTACAACCTAATTGATATATATGAATGCATGAATAACAAAAAATATGGCACAGGGCCATCATTTTCTTGGCGTCATTTTATTAACGCGCGGCGCGGGAATCTTGAAGGGCTGTGCTTGAGAAACGCTCAAGCCCGGACATAGCCGGGCTTGAGGTGTATTGCGGGGTAACGCGAGGTTGAGAATCAGACTTTGAAGTGGCTGACCATCATTTGCAGCTGGCCACCCAGACGGGCCAGCTCGACGCTGGAGGCGGCGGTTTCTTCACTGGCCGATGCGGTCTGCTCGGACACGTCACGCACGTTGATGATGCTGCGGCTGATTTCCTCGGCCACGGCGCTTTGCTCTTCGGCGGCAGCGGCAATCTGCTGGTTCATCGCCTGAATGTTGGACACCGTCAGGGTGATGCTTTCCAGCGACGTGCCTGCCTTGCGGGTGAGCGTCACGCTGCTTTCGGTCAGCTCACGGCTGCTGAGCATGATGCTCGACACCTGCCGCGTGCCGTTCTGCAAGCCTGCAACCAGCGCTTCGATTTCCTCGGTGGATTTCTGCGTGCGTTGCGCCAGGCCACGAACCTCATCGGCGACTACCGCAAAACCACGACCGGCTTCACCGGCGCGCGCCGCTTCAATGGCCGCGTTGAGCGCCAGCAGGTTGGTCTGCTCCGCAACCGCCTTGATCACGTCCATGACTTTGCCGATCTTGTCGCTTTCCAGCTCCAGTTGGCCCATGGCGTCGGAAGAACGCACCACTTCGGCAGCCAGGCGCTCGATCTGCACGATCGCCTCGCCCACTACCTTGTCGCCCGCACGCGCTTCTTTGTCCGCCGTGGAGGCTGCTTGCGACGCCTGCTCGGCATTGCGAGCCACTTCCTGCACGGTGGCCGACATTTCATGCATGGCCGTGGCGACTTGGTCGGTTTCGACTTTCTGGCTGTTCACACCGGCACTGGTCTGTTCGGTCACGGCCGAGAGTTCTTCGGCGGCGCTGGCGATCTGCACCACGCTGTCGCGGATCCCGCCGATCAAATCGCGCAGGGTGCTGCCCATGCGCTGAATGCCTTGTTGCAGTTCGCCCAGCTCGTCGCGACGGGTCACGACCATGTTCTGGGTCAGGTCGCCGGAAGCGATACGCTCGACCACCAGCAAGGTGTCCTGCAGTGGGCGGGTGATCTGGCGGGTGATGATCACCGCGGCGAATACGCCCAGGATCAAGGCGATCAAGGTGCAGATCAGCTGCATGTTGCGCGCAGCGTCACTTTCGATGTCGCGGCGATCAAGCTGGATTTTGTACATGTCATCGCTGAGTTTGACGATGGTCTGACCCTGCACCGTCATGTTCTTGCGCAAGGTGGCGAGGTCATTGACGGTGGTCTTGAAACTGTTCAACGCGCTGCGATAGTTGCCGAGTACGGTTTCCAGCTGCTTGAGGCGGTCAGCCTGAGCACCCGTGAAGGTGCCGTTGAAGGCTTGCAGGCGCTTGATCGCGTCGTCGATCTGGCCAAGGGCTTTCTTCTCGTTGTCGGCGCTGGTGTTGCCGGTGTAGCCACGGGTTTCGTAGCGCACTCGCAGCAGGTCTTCGCGAACGGTGGTGACGGCCTGGAACTGTTCGAAGCGGCGCTCTTCATCAGCGCCCAGTTTCAGCACATCAGCGTTGATCTGGTCGATCAGGGCGTTGCCCTTGTCGGCATTGCTGCCCAGTTCATCACGCACGCTGTTGCTGGCTTTATAGCCGGCGCGCATGGCACTCAGGCCTTTTTCATATTCGGCGATCACCGTGCTCAGCTGCTGCAGCAGGGCAATGTTTTCAGGGCTTTTGAAGCTCTTCAACAGTTTTTCCTGTTGGGCCTTGAAGCCGTCGAGCGCGACCTGCACGGTCTGGGCAACGGTGTCATCACCATCGGCAACCATGTATTGCAGGCGCGTCACCCGCAGCTTGGTCAACTGAGCGTTCAGCTCGGTGATGTCACTCATCCAGTTACTGCGGTCGATGAGTTTGCTCAGGCTGTTCCATCCAGTCAGAGCGAGGAGGGCAGTAAAAATGAGAACCAGCCCGAATCCCAGGGCTAGCTTCATGTTGACGCTGATGTTGGCAAACCAGCTGTTCATTGTGTTTTCTCCACGAATGTTATTTCTCTTAAAGTCAGTCACAGCCGGAAGATTATTTTTTTTAAACCCGCAAAGTACCTGCACTTCAGCCTATCGGCGGGCAAATGAATAACCTGAAGGATACGTTTCCAAAAAATGACCAAGTGGTTCTAATCGTGTGTTAACGCCGCTCAGCCCTGCTGAAAAGTTATAAGTAGTAGCCGTCTGTCGTGATTTTGACGTCAATGGAGCTGTCGTCAGTCGTTGGATTGATATTGGATCCAATGGCCGGTCTGCAAGGCTTTCAGACCGGCTCTTGCCGTTAAGTGGTCAAAATGCCACTACTCGTCGGAAATATTACAGAAACACTTTCCCACGCCGACACGAATGTACGCGTGCACTGTCAACACTGCTCGTAGGCCAAATCGGAAGGGATAATTCGATTGGTTGTCACCCCTTTAGAGCAACCTTGATGAATAAATCACTGCTGGGAAAGTTACGCTCTCTCATGTCCGTCCCGCATGACAATCCTGGCCTGATCAAAGCGCAATACATCGCGCTGTCCCGGCAACTGCCGATGATGTATTTCATCCTCCTGGTCAACACCCTGGTGCTCGCCGGTACGCATTACAACGTGGCCCCGTTGTGGCTGGTAGTCGGCTGCCCGCTGCTGATGACCGTGTTCGGCACCAAGCGTGCGGTGCAGTGGTGGGTATCGCGCAAAGTCTTGCCCAGCCCGGAGCTCATGCTTGCGGCCCTCAAGCGCACAAACCGTCTGGCTCCGTTTGTAGCCCTGGCCTTTACGGCCTGGTCGCTGGCGCTGTTCCCGTATGGCGATGTGTACAACCAGACCCACGTTGCCTTTTATATGGCGATCACGGTGATTGCCTGCATCTTCTGCATGATGCATCTGATGCCTGCCGCGCTGACCACCACTGCAGTGGTCAACACCGCGTTTGTGGTGTTCTTCGGCACTAGCAACAACATCACCTTTATTGCCACGGCGATAGACGTGTTGCTGGTGTCCATCGCCATGCTGTCGATCCTCAAAAGCCAGTACGGGGACTTCACCCGGCTGGTTAACATGCAGGCGCGCACCGAGAAGCTCAGTAACGAAAACCAGCAGATGGCCAATCTGGACAGCCTTACCGGGCTGGCCAACCGTCGCAAGTTCTTCACGCGTCTGGATTCGATGCTCGCCGAGGCCCGCTTGAACAACCAGCGGCTGGCGGTGGGCCTCATTGATCTGGATGGCTTCAAACCGGTTAACGATCTGTACGGCCACAGCGTGGGCGACAAATTGTTGTACCAGGTGGGCAAGCGCCTGACCGGATTGCTGGAAGATGGCGTGCACCTGGCCCGGCTGGGGGGCGACGAGTTTGCGCTGATCATTCCCGATGCCAAATGCGACGCTCAGTTGCTGGCCTTCGGCGAGAAGATTTGTGCGCGCATGCGCGAGCCTTTCATTCTGGTGGATATCCCGATTCAGATCAGTGCCTCACTGGGATTGGCGACTTTCCCGGACCTGGCCGGCTGCGACACGGAAATCTATGAATACGCCGACTACGCGCTCTATCAGAGCAAACGCCACCGGCCGGGCACGGTCTGCCTGTTCAGCGCCGCGCACCGCCAGCAGCTCAACCGACAGGGGCTGACCGAGCAGGCATTGCGCCGGGCTGAACTGGACGATGAGTTTTACCTGGTGTTCCAGCCAATTGTGGATATTCACACGCAACGCACCGTGGCCTTCGAAGCCCTGGCACGCTGGCAGAGCCCGGAGCTAGGCAATGTGCAGCCCAGCGAATTCATCCCCATCGCCGAGCGTATCGGTATGGTCAACCGCCTGACCGTGCCGCTGCTGACCAAGGCTCTGCAGGCAGCGGTTACCTGGCCCAAGGGCATTCGGCTGTCGTTCAATCTGTCTGCTCACGACTGCGGGTCCGAAGACGCTGCACAGCAGATTGCGCGGATTATTCAGGACAGCGCGTTCGACCCGTCCTGCGTGGACCTTGAAATCACCGAGACGGCGGTCATTCAGGACCTGGCGCAAACCCAGCGCGCCATCGCCCTGTTTCGTGGCCTGGGGTGCGGTATTTCGCTGGATGATTTCGGCACCGGCTATTCAAGCCTGAGCCAGATCCATGCGTTGTCCCTAACCAAACTCAAAGTCGACCGCACCTTCGTCACCGACATCCACCTGAACCCTGCGAGTTTCAAAATCGTCAAATCCCTGCTCGCGCTGTGCGCCGACATGCAGTTGGAGTGCATCGTCGAAGGCGTGGAGACCGACGCCGAACTCAACGCCCTCAAAAGCCTGGGCTGCGCCCGTGCCCAGGGCTACCTGTTCTCCCGGCCAATACCGTCGAAAGAAATCGAGCCGTGGTTTGACGGTGAGCGGTTGGCGGTGGTTTAGCGTTAACTCCCCATGGCATTGCCACCACGGCTGACCCCTCGTACAGAGAGCCGCGCTGTCGCGCAGCAAATACAGGACCTGTGGGAGCGAGCTTGCTCGCGAAGAAGCCGGTACATTCGGCAGATATTCATCGCCTGTCATGACGTCTTCGCGAATGAATTCGCTCCCACAGGGGGGGCGGTGACAGCCTTGCAGGTCATCGTTGGAACGCGGGGGCACATCACTCGGCAAACCGCACCTCGCGGCTCTGCCCCATCAACAACCCCTGATTCAACTCCGTGACTGCCCGAATGTAATCCCACAACACCGTAATCCGCTTTAGCTTCCTCAAATCCTCCCGGCAGTACATCCAGAAATGCCGGGTAATGTTCACTTCGTCTGCCAGCACCGGGATCAGCCGAGGATCCTGAGCCGCAAGGAAACACGGCAGGATCGCCAGTGCGCGGCCTTGCAAGGCGGCCTGGTATTGGGCGATGACACTGGTGCTGCGCAGTTGCGCCTGGGCGCCGGGCAGCAGGTTGCTCAGGTACAGCAGCTCGGAACTGAACGCCAGATCATCCACATAACTGATGAACCTGTGGCGAGCCAGATCGGCGCTGCTGTTGAGCGGTGCGTGGCTGTCGAGGTAGTCCTGGGTCGCGTAGAGCCGCAGGGTGTAGTCGCACAGTTTGCAGCAGACATAGGGACCGTGTTCCGGGCGCTCCAGGGCAATGACGATATCCGCTTCGCGCTTGGAGAGGCTGATGAAGTGCGGCAGCGGCAGGATATCCACCGAGATATCGGGGTAGCGCTCCAGAAAGTGGCTCAGCTGCGGGGTGATGAAAAAACTGCCGAAGCCTTCGGTGCAACCCACCCGCATGTGCCCGGACAACGCCAGACCCGAGCCGGAGACCTGTTCGCAGGCCAGGTGCAAGGTGCTCTCGATCGACTCCGCAGAGCCCAGCAGCCGCTGCCCTTCGACGGTGAGAACAAAGCCATTGGTGCGGGATTTTTCGAACAGCAGCGTGCCGAGGGAATTCTCAAGCGAGGTGATGCGCCGGGACACGGTGGTGTAATCCACACCCAGGCGTTTGGCGGCGCTGCTGGCCTTGCGGGTACGCGCGACTTCCAGGAAAAACTTCAGGTCATCCCAGTTGAGCAGGCTTAACGACGTGAGGCTTTTTTGCATGTTGGACCTGCTTTTATGTGCGTTCTTGTTAGAAGTTTGCACATCTATACTCCAAAGCATTGTCCGGACCAATGCCGAGTTGTCACGGGTGACGATTGCGACGAATGCGGTGGGTCTGGTGCACCGCTGTTCGCAGCCTTCGGCAGCTCCTACAGAGACTGCGTATTTGGGGTATATCCCCGACCTGTAGGAGTTGTCGGAGGTTACGACGGCGAAGAATGCGGTGGGTCTGATGCACCGCTGTTCGCAGCCTTCGGCAGCTCCTACAGGGCCGTGCTTATAACAATAATCAAGCGGAGGAGTTTATGAACCACGCAACGCACGCTTCCACCGAGCGAGTCAGCCTGCTGATCGACGGCGAGTGGGTCCAATCGCAAACTACCGAGTGGCGCGACATCATCAACCCGGCGACTCAGCAGGTGCTGGCCCAAGTGCCCTTTGCCACCTCGGGCGAAGTCGATGCAGCCGTCGCCGCCGCCCAACGAGCCTTCCTGACCTGGCGGCACACACCGGTCGGCGCGCGGATGCGCATCATGCTCAAGTTGCAGGCGCTGATCCGTGAGCATTCGCCGCGCATCGCCGCCGTACTCAGTGCCGAGCAGGGCAAAACCATTGCCGATGCCGAGGGCGATATCTTTCGCGGGCTGGAAGTGGTGGAGCACGCCTGTTCCATCGGCACCCTGCAAATGGGTGAGTTTGCCGAGAATGTCGCGGGCGGCGTCGACACTTACACCCTGCGCCAGCCGCTGGGCGTGTGCGCGGGTATTACGCCGTTCAACTTCCCGGCGATGATCCCGCTGTGGATGTTCCCCATGGCCATTGCCTGCGGCAACACCTTTGTCCTCAAACCTTCCGAGCAGGACCCGATGTCCACCATGCTGCTGGTGGAATTGGCGGTTGAGGCCGGAGTTCCGCCGGGAGTGCTCAACGTCGTGCACGGCGGCAAGGAGGTGGTTGATGCCCTTTGCACCCACCCCGACATCAAGGCCCTGTCGTTCGTCGGCTCCACGGCGGTAGGCACCCATGTTTACGAACTCGCAGGGCGACACGGCAAGCGTGTGCAGTCAATGATGGGCGCCAAGAATCACGCCGTGGTGCTGCCCGACGCCAATCGCCAGCAAACCTTGAATGCACTGGTCGGCGCCGGTTTCGGTGCCGCCGGGCAGCGCTGCATGGCGACCTCCGTTGTCGTGCTGGTGGGCGCCGCGAAGCAATGGTTGCCGGACCTGAAAGCGCTGGCGCAGCAGCTTAAAGTCAATGCCGGGAGCGAGCCTGGCACTGACGTTGGCCCGGTGATTTCCCGGCGTGCGAAACAGCGGATCGTGGAACTGATCGAAAGTGGCGTACGCGAAGGGGCTACCCTCGAACTGGACGGGCGCGACATTAAGGTACCGGGTTTCGAAGACGGCAATTTCGTGGGCCCGACGCTGTTCTCCGGCGTGACGACCGACATGCAGATCTACACCCAGGAAATTTTCGGCCCCGTGCTGGTGGTGCTGGAAGTCGACTCCCTCGACCAGGCCATTGCACTGGTCAACGCCAATCCATTTGGCAACGGCACGGGTCTGTTCACCCAGAGCGGGGCGGCGGCGCGCAAGTTCCAGAGTGAAATCGACGTTGGCCAGGTGGGTATCAACATCCCTATTCCGGTGCCGGTGCCGTTCTTCAGTTTTACCGGTTCACGCGGTTCCAAGCTCGGCGACCTGGGGCCGTACGGCAAACAGGTGGTGCAGTTCTACACTCAGACCAAGACCGTCACCGCCCGCTGGTTCGACGACGACAGCGTGAATGACGGGGTCAATACGACGATTAATCTGAAGTAGGTTGCATGCCGAATGACGGCCTCCGGTGGGAGCGAATTCATTCGCGAAAGCGTCGGCATGATCAACAATTTCATCGCCTGACACACCGCCTTCGCGAATGAATTCGCTCCCACGGGGTGGGGCTGCGACATGAATAATCCGCCAGGGAGAACAACAATGAAAATCGCATTCATCGGGCTGGGCAACATGGGCGCGCCGATGGCTCGCAACCTGCTCAAGGCCGGGCATCACCTGCATCTGTTTGACCTCAACACAAGCATCCTCAACGAGCTGGCAGCGTTGGGCGGGCGTATCAGCGAATCCCCCATGCATGCGGCCCAGGGCGCAGAGCTGGTGATCACCATGCTGCCCGCCGCCGCTCATGTGCGCAGCGTGTACCTGGACGACGATGGCGTGCTCGCCGGGATCGGTCACGGCGTGCCAGCGGTGGATTGCAGCACCATCGATCCGCAGACGATCCGCGACGTCGCCACCCTGGCGGCCCGGCAAGGCGTGGTGCTGGGCGATGCGCCGGTATCGGGGGGAACCGGGGGCGCGCAAGCTGCAACCCTGACCTTCATGGTGGGCGCCAGTGACGAGCACTTTGAGTTCCTCAAACCGGTGCTGGCGAAAATGGGCAAGAACATCGTCCACTGCGGTGACATAGGCACCGGGCAGATCGCCAAAATCTGCAACAACCTGCTGCTGGGCATCTCGATGATCGGCGTCGCCGAAGCCATGGCATTGGGGGATTCGCTGGGCATCGACACCGAGGTGCTGGCGAAGATCATCAACACTTCCACGGGCCGTTGCTGGAGTTCTGAGATGTACAACCCCTGGCCTGGCATCGTCGAAACCGCGCCTGCTGCCAGAGGCTATACCGGAGGGTTCGGGGCCGAGCTGATGCTCAAGGACCTGGGCCTGGCCACCGAAGCCGCGCGGCTTGCCCACCAGCCGGTGATCCTCGGCGCCGTGGCCCAGCAGCTGTATCAGGCAATGAGTTTGCGCGGCGACGGCGGCAAGGATTTTTCGGCGATCGTGGAGGGGTATCGCAAGCGCAGTTGAGCGTGGTCGTGTAGATATTTTTTGAGGGTCGAGCCAGAGAGGGTCATGCTGTAGAAGTCTGCGAAGCAGACTTGCTTTGGCTTTTGGTGCCTCGATTTCACAGACGACGCCAAACGCGCGTCGGGAGGCTGAGTGGAGGTGCCGTGGGGTGGGTCGCTCGGCATGGATGCCGAGCGAGCGCCGTTGGGCCATGGATGGCCCGTCGGCGCGTGCCCGCCCCACGGTGCCGGAGGGCGGAACCCCTGCGGTACAGGGGCTGACACCAGCGCAGAGGTTTTGGTTACTTTTGGCACCAAAAGTGACCCGGCCGTCAGGACGGAACCTGACTCAGTAGCGCCCGGATGCTGTTGTTGCTGCTCGATTCAAGGCCCCCGCAACAGCTCCAACAACTCCTGCAGGTCGGTGATGTGCTGAAGGTTCAAGCACAACTCGCCCAGATGTTCCGCCTGTATGGCGGGCAAGGCGCGAACGGCCAGCGCGCTGTATTTCTGCCACAGCTGGCCATCGTCCATCGGGTTCAGCGGGCCACCCAGCGGGGTTTTGATTTGCAGGGTGGCGCTGCGGCCGTCCTGGCACGTGAGGGTCACGAAGGGTTCATCCAGCGGCGCCAGTGACGGATCGGCATGCATCCGAATGCGCTGCATGAACGCACGTATCGCGGGTGAAGTTCGCTGCCGTTCTTCGTAAGCATCCAGCCCGGCATGGCCCAGCAGGCAGTGAACGGCCAGGGCGTAGGGCAGGCTCATTTGCGCGGCGGCCAGGGTTTGCGTGTCCAGCCCGGCGCACATGTCCACCAGAAACGCACTGGCATTGACCTGGATCGACTGCACCTGATCGGCGCTGATCTGCAACTCGTCAAGCAACTGGCCGATGGCATCGATGGCCGAGTGGGTGCCACGGCACGCGGCGTAAGGCTTGAGGGAACAGCGGGCCAGCTTCCAGACCACGCCCAGGTCTTCGGTCAGCGCCTGAGGCTGGGCGGTGTCCCGGGCCACAGTGCGCAGGAAACCACCCCAGACGTCATCGAATACCTGCGACGGCCCCGTCATGCCTTCCCGAGCCAGCAACGCCGCCAACACGCCCCCTTCGGCAGGCCGGCCGGCGTGCAGCTTTTTGGTGTCTGCGCCGTCGTGAATGAACGCCCACAACCCGCCGCTCATGCTCGCCGACAGCCCCAGTGCCGAGGCGGTCTGGCTTTCGTCGAGTTTCAGCAACCTGGCACACGCCGCTGCCGCGCCGAACACACCGCAGGTGCCGGTGGAATGCCAACCGGCTTCGTTATGCGGCGAGTAGCCGCCGCAGGCTTCCAGCACTCGTCGGGCAACGTCATAGCCGATGATCATGGCGGTCAGCAGCTCCTTGCCATCGGGCATCGGCTCGCACAGGGGCAGTACCGCAAGCATGGCCGGGACGACCACCGCGCCGGAGTGATCGCAGCCGCCCGCGTCATCGAGCTCCAGCGCGTGAGCGGCGATGCCGTTGATCAAGGCAGCATTGCGCGCCGACAACCCATAATCAGCGCCCCAGATCACCGATGCACCTTCCGCCTCACTGGCATTCATCGCCCGCAACGCGCGCTGGGTCAGCTCTGTTTGCGAACCGGCCAGTGCAGCGCCCAGGGTGTCGAGCAAATGCTGCTTGGCTTTGACGACCAGCGATTCGGGCAGGTCGTCGAATGAGGTGCGGCAGATGAAGTGGCTGAAGGTTTGAATGGCGTTGGTCATGGTGGGGCTCTTCAAACATGAATGTGAGCTGGAGTGATACTCCGTGGGAGATCCCCCATCGTCCAGACGCCGCGCTGTCGCGCAGCAAACACAGGACCTGTGGGACGACCGGGGTGGCGCTCCACCTTGCTCGCGAAGGCAATGTTCCTGCCTTCAGAAATATATGCTGATGTCCCGGCCCCTTCGCGAGCAAGGTGGAGCGCCACCCCGGTCGATCCCACAGGTTCGGTTTTTTCCAACAGAATTCTCAGGTTTCATTGCAGCGGTAATGCCGCTCAAACACTGCAGCCGGGTGGTCTTCGGGGGTGGCGTTGTGGTTGTCAGCCCACCAGTCCGCGACTTCCTCGGCGGTGGCAAACCACACATCCGGTTGCGCCTTGAGCCAGGTCAGCCATTCCAGCAGCAAGCCACTGCGGCCAACCGTCCCGAGGGTTTCCGGGTGCAGGCGCAGCACGTAACACAGCCCGAAACGATGAAAGCCATTGAAATCGTGCTGCCAGTTTTTCAGCACTTCGGCGTATGAGCCGATCCGCGCCTGGCTGACCGGCACCGCAGGCGCCAGGTTGAAGGCGAAGTACGGCTCGTCTTCCAGCTCGCAATGCAGCGGCAGTTCAACCAGTGGCGGCGCATCGACGTCGCTGGTCGGGTGCAGATAAGGCAGGTCGTCGCCCGACCAGGATGAGGACCAACTGATGCCCTCGGCGCGCAGTGCATCGGTGAACCCCGGCGCATAACTGCCCGCTGGCGCACGAAAGCCGCTGGGCCGTTGCCCGGTCATGTCGGCGATCACCTGACAGCCTTTTTTCAATGAGGCCTGCTGGGCGGCAAGGTCGAGTTTGGAAAAGTCCTCATGGCGATAACCGGCGCAGGCAATCTCATGCCCGGCCGCATGAATGGCCTGAATCACCTGCGGGTTTTCCTCGGCGACGATGCCGGGGATGCACCAGGTCGAAGGCAATTGCTGGTCGGCGAGAATCTGCAGCACCCGCTGCACACCGCGTGTTGTGCCGTAGCGCCACACCGACAGGCTTTTGTCACGACCGGCAATGGCCGGCACCTGGGTGAGAATGCCGTGGATGTCGTTGTAGTCGATGCTGATCACCACCGCACACCGATAAGGCTTGGGCCAGACGCCGCTCGGTTCAGTCATGACAATGCTCCTTGAGCCAGAAATTGGCGACGTCATTGCAGGTCGCAAACCAGACGTTCGGCTGGCGGTGCATGTGTTCCAGAAAACGCTCCAGAATGCCGATGCGTCCCGGTTTGCCGCTGATCTTGGGATGGAACAGGGTGGTCATGCACAGGCCTTCGCGGTAGGTGCCGTCGAACTCGCGGCACCAGTTGTCCAGGGTCTGGTCGTAGCTGGCGATGCGGTCCAGCCCGGCCGGGTAGTTCGGCGCGCGGGTGTAGGCCAGTGAGGCGTAGTCGTCCAGTTCCCAACGGCCGGGGATTTCCACCAGCCCGTGGGGTTGGCCGGGCACGTCGATGAAGTACGGGCGGTCATCGCCGCGCATGCTGCTGGAGTAGGTCACGCCGCAGTCCATGAGCAGGGCGGGTGTCTCTTTGTGCCAGTCCCCTGAAGGGGTGCGAAAACCCGTGGCGGTGATGCCCAGGTAGCGCTTGAAAATGTCCGCGCTGAGCTTCATCACTTCGCGCTGAGCGGGCAGATCAAGGGCGAAAAACGATTCGTGGCGATAGCCGTGGTAAGCCACTTCGTGGCCGTGTTCGAGGATGGCCTGACACTGACGCGGCCAGTTTTCCACGATCCAGGCCGGGACGAAAAAAGTGGCGGGTGTGTTGTGTGCCTTGAGCATGTCCAGCAGACGCGGCAGGGCGCGATACGGGCCGTAGCTGCCAAAGGTGAAGTACTCGGGTTTGTGCCAGATCGAGCCATCGAGCATGGCCGCGCCAGTCGGTCCGTCCAGATCGAACGCCAGGGCGACACTGGCGCGCGCGTTGCCGGGCCAGCGCAAATCGTTGCAGGCAAACATGGGGGAATCTCCAGAGCCATCGGTTATGGCCCGCTCGTTCCTTGAGCGGGGCCTGGCCGGATTACTTGGCGCCGTTAAGCTGCGCTTTTTCAACCGCGCCACTTTGCAGCTGCCACTTCTCCAGGATCTTGCCGTAGGTGCCGTCGGCGATCATCTCGTTGAGGGTGGCGATGATGGCCGCGCTCAGCTCGGCGTTGTGCTTGGCCACGCCCAGACCGGTCAGCTGACGGCTCAACGGCTCGCCCAGTACTTTGAACACGCCCGGCTCCTGGCTCTGGATGTAAGGCAGGGTTTCGCTGCCTTGCACGGCGGCGTCCAGGCGCGACTGGCGCAGCTGCGCACGGGCATCGGCGCTGCCTTCGGTGCCGACCACGGTGATCGCCGGTTTACCGATGGCCACGCAGTTCACTTCGCTCCACTTGGCGATTTCCACCGGGAAGGTGGTGCGGCGGCTGGTGCCGATTTTCTTGCCGCACATGTCTTCGATGGTCTTCAAATCCTTCTGGGATTCGAGAGTGTAGAACTGCGGGCCGGTGCTGAAGTAATCGACGAAGTCCACGGTTTGCTGGCGCTCAGGCGTATCGGTCATGCCCGACAGCACGATGTCGATACGGTTGGTGGCCAGGCCGCTGACCATCTGTTCGAAAGCGGTTTCCTGCCATTTGATTTCCAGGCCCAGACGCTTGGCAATCTCGGTGCCCAGGTCGTAATCGACGCCAGTCAGTTTGCCGGTGGCCGGGTCCTTGAAGTCCATTGGCGGATAGTTCGGGGCGATACCCGCGGAGATAAAGCCTTTGTCCTTGATGGATTTTGGCAAGACGTGGGTGTCAGCTGCCCAGCTCGAAACTGAAATCATGGCAGACAGTGCAGCGGTAGCGGCAAGCGTGAAAGTTTTCAAATCGGACATCCTCAAAGGGTTTGATTTCAGTTCAACACGGCAGCAATAAAATCCTGGGTACGCGGGTTGCGCGGGTTCATCAGCAGGTCTTCCGGGGCACCCGTCTCAATGATTTGCCCGGCGTCCATGAACACCACGCGGTTGGCCACTTCACGGGCAAAGCCCAGTTCGTGGGTGACGACTACCATGGTCATGCCACTTTTGGCCAAATCACGCATCACCGACAGCACCTCACCGACCAGCTCCGGGTCCAGCGCCGAGGTCGGCTCATCAAACAGCATCAGCTTGGGGCGCATCGCCAACGCGCGGGCAATCGCCACCCGTTGCTGCTGCCCACCGGACAGCTCGATGGGGTAGGCGTTGGCCTTGGATTCCAGGCCCACGCGCTTGAGCAGGTCCAGCGCCAGTTCACGGCACTCTTGCGCGGGCTGACGCAATACCTGGGTCGGGCCTTCGATGATGTTTTCCAGCACGGTCATGTGGGCAAACAGGTTGAAGCGCTGGAACACCATGCCGGTCTTGAGGCGCTGGCGGGCGATCTGCACGTCGCTCAGCTCCACCAGTTTCTGGCCGTCGGTACGGAAACCGAGGATTTCGTCATCCACCCACAGGCCGCCTTCATCGACTTTTTCCAGCTGGTTGATGCAACGCAGCAGCGTGCTCTTGCCCGAGCCGGACGGGCCGATGATGCACAGCACCTCGCCGTGGGGGATCTCCAGATTGACGTTCTTGAGCGCCTGGAAGTCGCCGAAGAACTTGTTCACGTCTACCGCTTTGACGATGTTCAACATGTTCAGTCCTCAGTTACGTTTGCCAGCGCCACGGGCGAAGCGTTTTTCCAGTCGGCCCTGACCCAGGGTCAGGATCGTCACCACCGCCAGGTACCAGATACCCGCCACGATCAGCAGCTCCATGACCCGTGCGTTGGCGTAGTAAATGTTCTGGGCGTTGTGCAGCAGTTCCGAGTACTGGATCACGCTGGCCAGGCTGGTCATTTTCACCATGCCGATGAACTCGTTGCTGACCGGCGGAATGATGATGCGCATGGCCTGGGGCAGGATGATCCGGCGCAGCGCCTGCAAGCGCGGCATGCCGATGGACTTGGCGGCTTCGTACTGGCCGGTGTCCACGGACAGCAGACCGGCACGCACCACCTCGGCGGTGTAAGCACCCTGATTGATGCCCAGACCGAGCAACGCAGCGGCAAACGGGGTGATGACTTCAACGGTCTTGAATTCGAACAGACCGGGGATGCCCAGGGTCGGGAAAATCAACGCCAGGTTGAACCACAGCAGCAATTGCAGTATCAGCGGCGTACCCCGGAACAGCCAGGTGTAACCCTGAGCAACGTAGCGCAGCAGCGGGTTCTGCGACATGCGCATCACTGCCACGATCACCCCGAGCACTACCCCCAGCGCCATGGCCAGGATCGACATGGTGATGGTGTTCAACAGGCCGAACATGATCGATTCAGCGGTCAGGAACTGCCGCACGAAACTCCATTCGATGTTGCCGTTGATGAAGGCATTCACCAGCCCGATCAACAGCACAACGATGAGGGTAGCCGCCGCGTAACGACCGAAATACCGACGCGGTACGACCTTGTACGTCGAGATGTCGTACTTGGCGACGGTTTCAGCGCGCTCTGCGCTGGCTGATGCTTGAGTCTTTGACATGGAGTATTCCTCGTTGAATCAGCAGATCAGCCGCGCGGGCCCGCGTAGTCCAGTGCCCATTGTTCCTGTGCGATCAGTTGCTGCTTGAAGCGTGCGATCTGCTCGGCAACCCGCACCGGCGAGGTCCCGCCCCAACCGCTGCGCGCGGCGAGTGCAGCCTCCAGCGTCAGCGCGTCGAGCACCTCGGGGGTCAGGCGTGAATCGGTGGCGGCCAGTTGCTGGGTGCTGAGTTCTTCAAGGCCGATGTTGCTCTCTTCACACAGCTGAACCAGTTTGCCGGTGATCTCGTGGGCTTCCTTGAACGGCACGCCGCGCACGGCCAGCCAGTCGGCGACTTCAGTGGCGAGCGTGAAGCCCAGCGGTGCCTGACGCAGTAATTCGTCGGTGCGCACTTTCATGGTGTCGACCATGCCAGCGAAGGCGGGCAGCACCAGATGCACGGTTTCCAGGGTGTCGAGAATCGCGTGTTTGTCTTCGCTCAAATCGCGGTTGTACGACAGCGGCTGGGCCTTGAGCACGGCAAGGATGCCGGTCAGGCTACCGATCAGACGGCCTGATTTGCCACGGGCCAGCTCGGCGATATCCGGGTTCTTTTTCTGCGGCATGATCGAGCTGCCGGTGGCGTAGCCGTCGTCCAGTTCGACCCAACGGAATTGGCGGGACGTCCACAGGCAGAACTCTTCGGCCAGGCGCGAAATGTTGATGCCCAGCATGCTGCTGCAGAACAGGAACTCGGCAACGTGGTCGCGGCTGGCGACGGCGTCGATGGAGTTCTCGCACGGGCCGCTGTAGCCCATCTCGGCGGCTGAACGCTGCGGGTCGCGGGCGATGGCGGAACCGGCCAGCGCGGCGGCGCCCAGTGGCGACAGGCTGAAGCGCTTGTCCCAGTCCTGCAGGCGCTGGATGTCGCGATGGATGGCCTGAGCGTGGGCCATCAGGTGGTGGGCGAACACAATCGGCTGCGCCTGTTGCAAGTGGGTGAAACCCGGCGCGATGGTGTTGATGTGCTGCTCGGCCTGGGACACCAATGCCTTCTGCAATTCGAGAATCGCCAGGGTCATCACCCGCACCTGATCGCGCAGGAACAGACGCATGTCGTTGGCCGACTGATCGTTGCGCGAACGACCAGCCCGCAGCTTGCCGCCCAGGGTGCCAAGGCGCTCGGTGAGCAGGCGTTCGATGAAGGTGTGCACGTCTTCGTCGGCAGGGATGGGTTCGATGCTGCCAGCGGCGAAGTCGACGTCAATGCCGCGCAGCGCCTCGATGATGCGTGCAGTTTCGTCAGCGTCCAGCAGGCCAGCGCGGTTCAATTCGTTTGCGTGAGCCTTGGAACCGGCGATGTCATACGGCGTCAGGCGAAAGTAGGCACGCGGCGAGCGGGACAGGTTGGCCATGGCTTCGGCCGGTCCGGTTTTAAAGCGCGCGCCCCACAGGCGATCAGTTGCGTCAGACATACAATTCTCCGTTGGCATTGATTGCTCATACCCCAAGGGGGCGACGAAGCGAGCAATGATATAAGTCGGCTTGCAAATAACCTTGAGTCGATCAATTGAGAGTGATCCTAGGAAAATCCGGCGAAGGGGGAAATGTTTTAAATGACAAGTCAACTTATTGAAACTGGAAACCTGACCGAAATAACCGTCTGCAATGACGAAGGCAATCACTTGCAACCTTCAACATTATTGAATGCGTGAGGGGAAGTGCCGAAGCGTTATCGCTTTGCCCTTGTCGGCAATTGCCCTTGAGTCAGTATGGAGTTGCCAGGAACTGGCCGGATTGGCCTGTGTTTGCTGATGTTTGGCCCGCTATTGGCCGTAGCGCTGGGTGCCGTGGCGAGCAGGGTTACTTGTCTACACACTGCCCCGAAGTTTCATTGAGTGTGATAAGTGCGCTCCGTAACGGGGCATTTTTTACCATGGCCATACTGAGCGAATTGTTGTACGGCAATAGCGGGAACGGGGCTTTTGAAGAAAAGGCTAAGGGCTGAACAGGCGCGAAAGTTCAGTCGCTAAGAGTCAGGGTCAACAAAACATTAATAAATGCACGTTGGCGGTGCGTGTTACTGAAATACACCTGAAAGGCGCACCTTATTTGCACATCAGTGTATTAACTGCTCATTGTCGGCGCTTCACGCAGGCGTTGCAGAAACACCGATTCAGCCTGGGTCAGGCGTTGCTCCAGGTTCCACAGCAGGTTGATATCCACCGACCCTACGCCTTCCTCAGGCGGCAAACGCCACAGCCGCCCGCTGCGCAATTCGTTCTGGCAAATGTGCTGCGGCAGGCACGCAATGCCGAACCCGGCCAGTACCAGGCGCAGCACCTCCTGGGTGTTGGCCGATGAAGCGACGATCTGCCCGGTCAGCTTGTGCAGCTCGCGAAACTCAGCCAGCGATGACAGCGTGCCGCCCAGCAAATCGCCGGTGAAGATGATCAGAGATTCATCACACAGGTCGGCCAGGCTCAGGTCGTCGCGCCCGAACAACGGATGCTGATCGCTGCAATAGAACGCGTAGTGTTCTTGAGTCAGGCATTGCTGACCCAGCCCTGTCGGTACGCTGCGATTGACCGCCATGCCGAAGCTGGTGGTTTTCTGTGCCAGGGCGCTGAGGATCGCCTCGCTCGATTGCACATCTATTTCCAGGGTGATGCCGGGGTAATCGCGGTGCAGTTGCGCCAGGAAAGTGTCGTAAGCCGGGCAGTGGATGCCGCTGACGGTGAGTATCCGCACCTTGCCCACCACTTGATCGGCGCTGCGCTCCAGTGCGGCATCGAGTTGGGTGAAATGCTCTTGTACCTGCGCCGCCACACGCAAGGTCTCGATCCCGGATTGGGTCAGCAGAAAGCGCGGGCCACGACGCTCGATCAGGGTCGCGCCCAGTTGCTCTTCCAGGCGCTTGATGGCCTGGCTCACGGCGGGCTGTGAAAGGTGCAGGCGCGCTGCGGCGCGGCTGATGCTCAGCTCCTGGGCCACCACCTGGAAGGTGCGCAGCAGGTTCCAGTCCAGGCGTTCGCCCAACGCTCGGGATGAGGGGCGGGAGCTGGCGAGCGGGGTTGTCGATTGAGTCACTGAACAGCCTTTATTGGTGAAAAAAATAATCAATATAAGAAATGGCGAATTGAATTGTGCGGCCCTTTGCTCTTAAAAAGGCTGCATGAACCACGCCATGATTTCCTGCGGGAGCAGTACCATGACCACCGCTGGCCGCTTCAAGCCGCTACCGTCCACCATGTCCGAGACCGAGCGCCACGCCCGCTGCGAGCTGGCTGCGCTCTATCGCCTGCTGGCTCATCTGCGCATGACTGATCTGATCGACACACATATTTCCCTGCGCCTGCCGGGTGAGTCGGGTCACTTTCTGATCAACCGCTACGGCACGCTGTTCGAGCGCATGACCGCCAGCCAGTTGGTCAAGATCGACGGCCAGGGCAATGTCGTCGACGAGTTCTACCCTGAGCATCGGGTCAATCGTGCCGGGTTCGTGATCCATTCGGCGATACATGCCGCGCGCGCCGATGCCCACTGCGTCATTCATACCCATACGGCAGCGGGTATTGCCGTGTCGGCGCAGGCGGGCGGGCTGTTGCCGTTGAGCCAGCACGCGCTGAAGTTCTACAACCGTTTGAGCTATCACACTTACGAAGGCATTGCGGTGGACACCGCCGAGCGTGAGCGTCTGGTGGCGGACCTGGGCAGCACCAGTGCGATGATTCTGCGCAACCATGGCCTGCTGGTGACCGGTAGCTCGGCGGCAGAAGCCTTCTCCAATATTTACTTTCTGGAGCGCGCCTGCCAGGCGCAAGTCCAGGCCCTGGCGGGCGGGGTGCCATTGGTACAGCCTGACCCGCAGGTTTGCGAGCACACCGCGCAGCAATTCGAAGCCGACGACAGCGAAGGCATCACCGAACTTGCCTGGCAAGCGGCCCTGACCCTGATTGATAGACAACGCGATGAGTATTGTTCATGAAACCACTGGTTCTGCTGGGCTCGGGCGGCGGTCTTGGCCGCGTCCGGGAAAATCTGCTGGCGCTGGATCCGTCGCTGACGATCCTCAGGCATGGCGATGCCGGGGCCGAACAGGCCGACGTCGCCCTGTGCTGGAACCCCTCGTCAGGCACCCTCGGGCAATACCCTGATCTGCGCCTGATCCATTCCATTGCTGCCGGTGCGGACCAGATATTCAAAGACGTGAGCCGACCTTTGCAGGTGCCGGTCTGCCGCATCATCGACCCGGATCACCGGCTGGGCATGGTCGAGTATGTGCTGTGGGGTGTTCTGCATTACCACCGCGGTTTCGATCAGATGCTGAAAAATCAGGCTCAGGTGCTCTGGAAGCGTCCGGGCCAGCAACCTGCGCAGCAGACCAGAGTCGGCGTCATGGGTCTGGGTGAACTGGGTCGTGCGGTGGCTTCGCAACTGGCCGGGCTGGGTTTCGACACACGCGGTTGGGCGCGACGAGCCAGGCAGGTCGACGGGGTGAAGACCTTTCAGGGCGAGCAGCTCAATGAGTTTCTCGACGGGCTGGATATTCTGGTCTGCCTGTTGCCGCTGACCAACGAAACTGACGGCATACTCGGCAAGGACATCTTCACCCGGATGGCCGATGGTGCAGTGCTGATCAACTGTGGCCGTGGTGAACACCTGCAACGTGACGATCTATTCGCCGCGCTCGACAGCGGTCAACTGCGCGGCGCGTTGCTGGATGTCTTCGAGCAGGAGCCGTTGCCGATTGACGACTCATTCTGGCGTCATCCGCAGATCACCGTGACGCCGCACATTGCCTCATCCGCATCCTATGAAGTGATTGCGCAACAGATTCTGGAAAACCTGCACCGTCTGGAAGCGGGTCAGCCGTTGGCCAATCAGGTCAATTCAGAGCAGGGTTACTGATCGGCTAACCATCCACCACCGCGCGCCGCGCAATAAAAACCCGCCCCGGATCGCTCCTGAGGCGGGTTTTTGATGTCTGTGGTTTGCACAAAACCGCAAAACTTTACGCGCGGGCCCTCACGCAAACACAAAATACTTGCGCACAGTCTCGACCACTTCCCAGATGCCTTTCATGCCAGGCTCGACCACGAAGATATCGCCTGCGCGTAGGTGGATGGGCTCCATGCCGTCCGGGGTGATGATGCAGTAGCCTTCCTGGAAGTGGCAGTATTCCCATTTCACGTAGTCGACTCGCCACTTGCCCGGCGTGCAGATCCAGGTGCCCATGATCTTGCTGCCGTCTTCGGAGGTGTAGGCGTTGAGGTTGACGGTGTGCGGGTCGCCCTCAAGCTTTTCCCATTTGCAGGCATCGAGCACCGGCAATGGATGGGTATCGCGCAGAACGGTAATCGGCGTAGACATGACAGCTCCAGATGAGGGCGCGCAATTCGCGTGCGGCCACAGTAGGGCTGTTGGCGGGGTGGCAGTTGTCTGGGGTCGACATGGGGGTGTCTAGAAGCGCAGGATTTAATGGCTGGCAATTTTCCCACCTGAAAGCCTTGAGTGACCTTGTACCGGTGGGAGCGAATTCATTCGCGAAGGCAATATCAAGGTCCATGAAGAAGCGGTGGATGTACTGGCCTCTTCGCGAATGAATTCGCTCCCACATGTATTTCACTTGGCTTGGGGGCCGAGGGCCTTCAATAGAACTTGCGCGTAACCGGGTAAAGCCGCGAAATCCTGCGCGCACAGCAGCAATTGCCGATCCGCCCAGGCATCGGTCAGCGGGATGCTTTTGAAGCTTGCGGTTGTCTGCCAGCGCTCAACCGCTGCCAGAGGCACGATGCTCAAGCCTGCACCATGGCTGACCATGCGGATCGCGGCGTCGAAACCCTCGGCGCGCACCCGGATGCGCAGGCGTTTGCCCCTGTGCAGGGCTTGCTCTTCAAGGTAAATGCCCAGGGCGCTATTGACCGACAGACCGACGAAGTCGTGATCCAGCGTCTGGCTGAAATGCACGCTGGCCTGACGGTGCAGCGGGTGATCCAGCGGCATGATCAGCGACAGCGGATCGGCCCGGAATGGCCGGGTCTGCAGGTCGCACGCGTCAACGGCGTCGGAAATGATCCCGATGTCAGCCGTCCCGTGGCGCACGGCATGCAGGATCCGCAGGCTGGGCTGTTCCTCAACGTCCACATCGGTCTGAGGATGGCTGACCAGAAAATTTGCCAGCAGCTCCGGCAGATGCTCGCTCAGGGCTGAGCTGTTGCACAGCAGGCGCACCCGGCCTTTGAAGCCTTTGGCGTAGTCGGCCAGGTCGAACTGCATGCGCTCGACCTGTTGCAGGATCAGCCGTGCATGCTGCGCCAACGCCTTGCCTGCCGGGGTGGGCGTGACGCCACGTCGGCCGCGTTCGAGCAGCGCAAGGTTCAGAGACGCCTCCAACCCACGAATCCGCGCGCTGGCCGACGCCAGGGACAAATGGCTGCGCGTTGCACCAGCGGTGATGTTGCCGGTGTCCAGGGTGTGGAGAAACAGGCGCAGGTCGGTGAGGTCGAAGTGCATGGTGGTCCTTTTGTCGTACCCCTCCCCGCAGGAGCGGCTTTAGCCGCGAATACTGATCGCGGCTAAAGCCGCTCCTGCGGGGAGGGGTGGACGTCAGCATCAGTCTGAGCCATAGGCTGCCTCAGTATAAGCCGCATTTCCAATCCCGCAGCTCTGCTCCAGAATCCCCCCATGAACGCAATCATCGAACACTACCAAACACTCGGTTGGGCCTTGTCGGTACTTATCATGGGCACTTTTCTACTGGCCGGGACGGTCAAGGGGGTAATCGGTCTGGGCTTGCCGACTGTTGCAATGGGCCTGCTGGTCCTGGCTATGCTTCCGGCGCAGGCAGCGGCGTTGTTGATCATCCCGTCGACCGTCACCAACTTCTGGCAGTTGGCCGTTGGCGGGCATTTGCGGCCACTGATCAAGCGCCTCTGGCCGATGCTGCTGATGGTGGCGGTGGGCACCGGATCAGGGGCGATCCTGTTGGGCATGAGTGGCGGTCACGAGATGACCCGGGCACTGGGCGTGGCGTTGTTTGCGTACGCGCTGAGCGGTCTGTTCATGCCTGCGTTGCGGATACCGGCGCGGCATGAAGTCTGGCTGGGGCCGGTGTGCGGGCTCATCACAGGCGTCATTACTTCGGCCACCGGGGTATTCGTCATTCCGGCAGTGCCCTACCTGCAAGCGCTAGGGCTGCAGCGCGATCAACTGGTGCAGGCGCTGGGCTTGTCCTTTACGGTATCGACCCTCGCCTTGGCCGCTGCTTTGTTCTGGGGTGGCGCGTTAGGGCGCGGCGAACTGGGCGCTTCGTTGGTGGTGCTGGTTCCGGCGCTGATCGGCATGTGGCTGGGCCAATGGCTGCGTCAGCGGATCAGCGCGCAGGCGTTCAAACGCATATTTTTCATCGGCATGGGCGCACTGGGATTGCACTTGATGCTGGGTTGAGCCTGGCGATGCGCTGCACGAATGTTCCGACCATTCGTGCGTTGGCGGCAAATGTCATGTGCCTGAGCACGGCTTATTGCTGGCGCCATCGGCCTGTATCTTTCCCTCATCAACGTAATGACCCTCCTGATGATTGATGAGGAATGACATGAAAAAGATTCTGTTATTGAACGGCGGCAAACAGTTCGCCCACTCCGACGGCCGCTACAACACAACCCTGCATGAAGCGGCGCTCGCGTTCCTGGATCGTTCGGGCTTCGATGTCAAAGAAACGTTCATCGACGGCGGTTACGACATTGCCGAAGAAGTGCAGAAATACCTGTGGGCTGACGTGATCATCTATCAGATGCCTGGCTGGTGGATGGGCGCGCCATGGACCGTCAAGAAATACATCGACGAAGTGTTCACCCAGGGCCATGGCTCGCTGTACGCCAATGACGGCCGCACCCGTTCCGATGCTTCGCAGAAATACGGCAGTGGGGGATTGCTCAAGGGCAAGCAGTACATGATTGCGGCGACCTGGAACGCGCCGAAACAGGCCTTCGAAGACCCGAGCGATTTCTTCGAAGGCAAGGGCGTGGACGCGGTGTACTTCCCGTTCCATAAGGCCAACGAGTTCCTGGACATGACGGCGCTGCCGACGTTCCTGTCGGTGGACGTGATGAAAATGCCGAACATCGAGGGTGACGTTAAGCGCTATGAGGCGCATTTGGCTGAGGTGTTCGGCGTGTAAACCGGCTATGCGCGCATCCCCTGTGGGAGCGAATTCATTCGCGAAAGCGGCCTGTCGGGCGATAAATGTGTGTTGGATGTACCGGCCCCTTCGCGAGCAAGCTCGCTCCCACGGAGATTGTGTTCCAGCGGTAGGGACGTGTTAACCGTCTGCGCGCGCATCCCGTGTGGGAGCGAACTCATTCGCGAAAGCGGCCTGTCGGGCGATAAATGTGTGTTGGATGTACCGGCCCCTTCGCGAGCAAGCTCGCTCCCACGGAGATTGTGTTCCAGCGGTAGGGGGCGTGTTAACCGTCTGCGCGCGCATCCCCTGTGGGAGCGAATTCATTCGCGAAAGCGGCCTGTCAGGCGATAAATGTGTGTTGGATGTACCGGCCCCTTCGCGAATGAATTCGCTCCCACAGGGATCGGATTCCTACGGGGATACTCGTCTCTCCTGCTCAAAATAGCGCTAATATCCAGCCTGTTTTTGAGCGGAGAGCAAAGATGAAGGCGCGGTCCGATGAATTGCAGGTGTTTGTCTCGGTGATCGAGAGCGGGTCGATTTCCGCTGCGGCCGAGCAGGGCGGGCAGACCCCGTCAGCCATCAGCCGCACGCTGTCGCGGCTGGAAGCCAAGCTGGAAACTACCCTGATCAACCGCACCACGCGACGCATGGACCTCACCGAGGAAGGCAAGTATTTCCTTGAGCAGGCGCGGCAGATTCTGGGGCAGATGGAAGACCTGGAAGAGCGTCTGTCCCGACGTCATCAAACCCCCGCCGGACGTTTGCGCATCAACGCCGCGTCGCCGTTCATGCTGCACTCGGTGGTGCCCTACGTCGCCGAATTTCGCCAACGTTTTCCGGACATCCAGCTGGAGCTCAACAGCAACGATCTGATTATTGATCTGCTGGAGCAGAGCACCGATATCGCGATCCGTATCGGCGCGCTGGCCGATTCCACCCTCCACGCGCGCTATCTGGGCAGCAGCCCGCTGAACATTCTGGTCAGCCCCGAGTACCTTGCCCGTCACGGGGTGCCGAAAACCGTGGCCGCCCTGGCCGATCACACGTTGCTGGGGTTTACCCAGACCGAAACCCTCAACCATTGGCCGCTGCGCCATGCCGAAGGCGATCGGTTGCTGATCCGCCCGGCGATGTCGGCCTCCAGTGGCGAAACCCTGCGGCAATTGGCGCTGGCGGGGCAGGGGATTGTCTGCCTGTCGCATTTCATGACCCACGAAGACATCCGCCAGGGGCGCCTCAAGATCATCCTGGCCGACGCCAACACCGGCCATCGTCAGCCGATCCATGCGGTGTACTACCGCAATTCGCAATTGGCGCTGCGGATTCAGTGTTTCCTGGATTTCATTCAGGAAAAGATGGCCGGGTACGCGGTTCAGGGCTGAGCCGCTGCTTTCCCGTGGGACCGGCTTTAGCCGGGAAGACGCCGGTAGATTCAATACATTTGCATTGGCAAAGCTGCCGCCTTCCCGGCTAAAGCCGATCCCACGAGTCGGTTCCACGGACCAGTGTCTGGTGCGTGACGGGCGCACTCCTGCGGGTGGCGTTTGTGTGTGGCAACCTTCATTTGCGTTTATGGCGTCTCTGGTCATTAATCAATGTCGTCTGACTTTCACAATAAGGAAGCCTCATGCGACTGGTTATGTTCAAGACGCTGGCGTTGTCAGCGGCAATCATCAGTGCTCCAGCGGCGTTCGCCGTGACACTGGAGGGCGGGGCGGTGGCTTCGCCTGATGAATACGGCGCCAAGGTAGCGGCCGATGTTCTGCGCAAAGGTGGCAACGCAGTAGATGCCGCCGTCGCCACAGCCTTCACCCTGGCCGTGACCTATCCCGAAGCCGGGAATATCGGCGGCGGTGGCTTCATGACGTTGTTCATGGGCGGCAAACCGTATTTCCTCGACTACCGCGAAACCGCGCCCAAAGCCGCCAGCCGCAACATGTACCTGAACGAAAAGGGCGATGTGATCGAGAACATGAGCCTGGTGGGCGCCCGCGCTGCAGGTGTGCCGGGGACCGTGATGGGCCTGTGGGACGCCCATGAAAAGTTCGGCAAGTTGCCTTGGGCCGAACTGCTGACCCCCGCCATTGGCTATGCGCGCAACGGTTTCAAAGTGGCGGAAAAACAGTACATGTACCGCCAGGAGGCACTTGAGCTGTTCAAGGGCACCACCAACTTCAACGATTATTTCGGCAGCATGAAAGTCGGCGAAACCCTGCGTCAGCCCGAGCTGGCCAAGACCCTGGAGCGCATCGCCAACAAAGGCGCGGATGAGTTCTACAAGGGTGAAACCGCTGATTTGCTGGTCAAGCAAATGGAGCAGGACAAAGGTCTCATCACCAAACAGGACCTGGCCGATTACAAAGCCATCTGGCGCAAGCCACTGCACGTGAACTGGCGTGGCAACACCTTGTACACCGCGCCATTGCCCAGCTCGGGTGGCGTGGCGCTGGCGCAGTTGATCGGTATCAAAGAGCTGCGGGCTGATGATTTCAAAGGCGTCCCGCTCAATTCCGCGAAGTACATCCACCTGCTGGCGGAAATCGAAAAGCGTGTGTTCGCTGATCGTGCGGACTATCTGGGCGATCCGGCTTTCACCCAAGCGCCCGTCGCCGAGTTGACCGACCCCAGCTACCTCGCCAAACGCGCTTACGAGATCAATCCGACGGCGATTTCACCCACCGAAAACGTCAAGCCGGGCCTCGAACCGCATCAGACCACGCATTTTTCCATCGTCGACAAACAGGGCAATGCGGTGAGCAACACCTACACCTTGAACTGGGATTACGGCAGCGGGGTGGTGGTCAAGGGCGCGGGTTTCCTGCTCAACGATGAAATGGACGATTTCAGCTCCAAGCCGGGGGTGGCCAACGCCTTCGGTGTGGTGGGTGGCAGCGCCAATGCCATCGAGCCGGGCAAGCGCATGCTGTCGTCCATGAGCCCAAGCCTGGTGACCCGTGACGGGCAAGTGACGCTGGTGCTGGGCACGCCAGGTGGTTCGCGGATTTTTACCTCGATCTTTCAGGTGCTGAACAACATCTATGACTACAACCTGCCGCTCAAAGAGGCCGTTGGCGCCCAGCGCGTGCATCACCAGTTACTGCCCAAGGACACGATTTACTTCGACAGTTACGCGCCCCTCACCGGCAAGCCTGCCGAGGATTTGAAGGCAATGGGTTACAAGCTGGAGGATCAAGGCTGGGAGATGGGCAACGTGCAAGCGATCAAGGTTGACGGCACGAAGCTGGAAACAGCGTCCGACCCAAGAGGCAGGGGAGTGGGGATGGTGGTGAAGTAGGCACCGATCTGGACTTGGCGCAGATCCCTGTGGGAGCGAATTCATTCGCGAAAGCGGTGTGTCAGGCCTGGATATGATTCAGGCCTGGCCCCTTCGCGAATGAATTCGCTCCCACAGTAGATCCGGTTCAATCAGGTACACCGTGCATTCCTCTTGGGCCCGGATGGAGTTGCGGTCTGATCCGAATCTGTTGTGCGGCGCTGGACCCGTGGGAGCGACCGGGGTGGCGCTCCACCTTGCTCGCGAAGGCAATGTACCTGCCCACAGAAATATATTTGGATGTACCGACCTCTTCGCGAGCAAGGTGGAGCGCCACCCCGGTCGCTCCCACGGGATGTTCATCGCCGGTGAGAGCTGAGCTGTTATTTCTTAATGATGCTCACGGGTCGCGCGGAATTTCACGTCGGCCCAGCGCTCTTCCATCAAGGCCAGGTTGACCCGCGTTGGCGCGAGGTAGGTCAGGTGACCGCCGCCGTCCATTGCCAGGTTTTCCACCGCTTTGACTTCAAACTCTTCGAGTTTCTTCTTGTCCGAGCAATCGATCCAGCGAGCTGAATACACAGTGATCGGCTCGTAAGCGCATTCCACTTTGTATTCTTCCTTCAAGCGGCTGGCGACCACATCGAACTGCAGCACACCCACGGCGCCGAGGATGATGTCGTTGCTGCGCAGCGGGAAGAACACCTGCGTGGCGCCTTCTTCGGCCAATTGCTGCAAGCCCTGACGCAATTGCTTGGACTTCAGCGGATCCTTCAAGCGCACGCGGCGGAACAGTTCCGGGGCGAAGTGCGGGATCCCGGTGAAGCCCAGGGCCTCGCCTTCAGTGAAGGTGTCGCCGATCTGGATCGTGCCGTGGTTGTGCAAACCGATGATGTCGCCAGCGTACGCTTCTTCAAGCATTTCACGCTCGGAGGAGAAGAACGTCAGGGCGTCGCCGATTCGCACGTCCTTGCCCAGACGCACATGGCGCATTTTCATGCCCTTGTCGTAACGGCCGGAACAGATGCGCATGAACGCGATACGGTCGCGGTGTTTCGGGTCCATGTTTGCTTGGATCTTGAACACGAAGCCGGTGAATTTCTCTTCAACCGGTTCAACGGTGCGCTCGTTGGCAACACGGGCCAAAGGCTTCGGTGCCCAGTTCACGACAGCGTCGAGTACGTGATCGACACCGAAGTTACCCAGCGCAGTGCCGAAGAACACCGGGGTCAATTGACCGTTGATGAACTCTTCCTGATTGAATTCATGGCAGGCGCCCTGCACCAGCTCAAGCTGATCAACGAAACGGTCGTATTCATCGCCCAGGTGAGCGCGGGCTTCATCCGAATCCAGCTTCTCGATGATGCGCACGTCGGTGCGCTCATGGCCGTGGCCTGCGGTGTAGACAATGATGTAGTCGTCGGCCAGGTGATAGACACCCTTGAAGTCGCGGTAGCAACCAATCGGCCAGGTGATCGGCGCAGCCTTGATCTTCAGGACGGCTTCGATCTCGTCCAGCAGCTCGATCGGGTCGCGAATATCGCGGTCGAGCTTGTTGATGAAGCTGACAATCGGCGTATCACGCAGACGGCAGACGTCCATCAGGGCGATGGTCCGTGGCTCGACGCCTTTACCACCATCGAGCACCATCAACGCCGAGTCGACGGCGGTCAGGGTGCGATAGGTGTCTTCGGAGAAGTCTTCGTGGCCCGGGGTGTCGAGCAGGTTGATCATGTGATCTCGATACGGGAACTGCATGACCGAGGTGGTAATGGAGATCCCGCGTTGCTTCTCCATTTCCATCCAGTCGGAGGTGGCGTGACGATCGGATTTACGCGACTTCACCGTGCCCGCGACGGAAATGGCCTTGCCCATCAACAGCAGTTTTTCCGTGATGGTGGTTTTACCCGCATCCGGGTGGGAAATAATGGCGAAAGTGCGGCGTTTCGCGACTTCGGCGGCCTGTTGGGTCATGGGAAATCGCCTGGCAGGTGAGTCAAAAAAGGGCGCAGATTATAGCCTAAGTCGGGGCAATAACCGTACCGTTGAGTCGATGCGCGGTGGCTAATTAATGTCTCACGTGGGAACCTTTCAGATCGTGGAGACGTCCATTCCCCCGTCAAGGCCAGTAAAACGGCCAACGTCAGGGGCTGAATCATCAGCATGTTGGCTTGACGAAGCTGCGCTAATGGCTTGTGTTTTCGCCGAGGGCAACCTCAATGGCGACCCACCCGCTGCTCTTCGCGAACGTTATTCCTGATCACCTGCAAGGGTCGGTCACGGCAACGCGTTCGCCGACTGAAATAAGGAGTCCGCCTGTGGCTAATCGCTATGGCAAGGGGCTGATTGGAGGTGCGGTTGTTATCGCACTCCTGGCCCTGCTGATCCACTGGATCGGCATCAGTACTATCAAGCAATACCAGGATGACCTGCTGTTCTATCTGCAAGCTCACCTGATTCTGGTTCTGGTTTCAATGTTGGCGGCCCTTGTGGTCGGGATTCCGGCAGGCATTGCCCTTAGCCGACCGAGCATGGTTGGCCGCGCCGAACGCTTCATGCAGATCTTCAACATTGGCAACACCGTTCCACCTCTCGCCGTTCTGGCCATTGCCCTCGGGATTCTCGGGATCGGCAGTGGGCCTGCGATCTTCGCTCTGTTCCTGGCCTCGCTGTTGCCCATCGTGCGCAACACCTATGAAGGCCTGAAAAACGTTCAGGGCTCTCTCAAGGAAGCTGCTACCGGCATCGGCATGACCCCGCGTCAGGTGCTGTGGCGGGTGGAACTGCCCAATGCCGTGCCGATCATTGTCGGTGGTGTGCGCGTCGCGCTGGCGATCAACGTCGGTACCGCGCCGCTGGCCTTCCTGATCGGTGCCAACAGCCTTGGCAGTCTGATCTTCCCGGGCATTGCCTTGAACAATCAGCCGCAACTGGTGCTGGGCGCCGCGTGTACCGCGCTGCTGGCGTTGCTGCTTGATGGTCTGGTGACACTCGCCAGTCGTACCTGGCTGGAACGTGGCCTGACTCGCTGAGCGAAGGAAACCCAATGAAAAAATTATGCTTGTTTCTAGGCTTTGCCTTGCTGTTCCCGGCATTTGCCCAAGCCGCGGACAAACCCGTGCTGCGCATTGGCGCCCGGGTGTTTACCGAGCAGACCATGCTCGCTGAACTCACCGCGCAATACCTGCGTACCAAGAACTACGACGTGCAGATCACTGGCGGCCTGGGCAGTAACCTGGCCCGTAGCGCGCAGGAAAGCGGTCAGCTGGACTTGCTGTGGGAATACACCGGCGTTTCGCTGGTTGCCTATAACCACATCGACGAAAAACTCGACAGCGCTCAAACCTACGCCCGTGTGAAAGAAGTCGACGCCAAGAAAGGCCTGGTCTGGCTTTCCCCGTCGAAATTCAACAACACGTATGCCTTGGCGCTGCCGCAGAAAGTGGCGGACAAGTACCCGCAGGTCAACACCATGACCGACCTGACCAAAGTCCTCAAAGACGAAGCCAAAGAGGGTCATGTCGTAGCGCTGGACACCGAGTTCGCCAACCGCTCCGACGGTCTGATCGGCATGGTCAAGCATTACGACATGAATCTCGGTCGTGAAAACACACGCCAGATGGACGCCGGCCTGGTCTACACCGCGCTGCGTAACGGCCAGGTGTTTGCCGGTCTGGTGTACACCACCGACGGGCGCTTGAACGCTTTCAAACTCAAAGTACTGGAAGACGACAAGCACTACTTCCCGGACTACACCGCCGCTCCGGTAATCCGTCAGGAGTACCTGGACAAGCACCCGGAAATCGCCACGTTGCTCAAGCCGTTGGCTGATCTGCTGGACAACCAGACCATGATCGACCTCAACGCCCGCATCGACGTTGGCCATGAAAGCCCATCCAAAGTCGCCGCAGAGTTCCTGCAGCAACACCCACTTAACTAAAGGAAGGAGACGATATGAGTATTTTTAGCGCCTTCTCCCATCTGGACTGGGCACAGGTCATTCACCTGACCTGGCAGCACATCACCCTGGTCGGCATTGCTGTGACACTGGCGATTCTGGTCGGCGTCCCGTTGGGCGTGCTGATGACCCGTTTCCCGGCATTGGCCGGTCCGCTGCAGGCCAGCGCCACCGTGCTGTTGACCGTGCCGTCGATTGCGTTGTTCGGCCTGCTGCTGCCGTTCTACTCCAAGTTCGGCCAGGGCCTGGGCCCGATGCCCGCGATTACCGCAGTGTTTCTGTATTCGCTGCTGCCAATCATGCGTAACACCTATCTGGCGTTGACTGGCGTCGAGCCGGGTATTCGCGAAGCCGCCAAAGGCATCGGCATGACCTTCGGCCAGCGCCTGCGCATGGTTGAACTGCCGATCGCTGTCCCGGTGATCCTCGCTGGCGTGCGTACTGCCGTGGTGATGAACATCGGCGTCATGACCATCGCTGCCACCATCGGCGCGGGCGGTCTGGGTGTACTTATTCTTGCTTCAATCAGCCGCAGCGATATGTCGATGCTGATCGTCGGCGCGGTACTGGTCAGTATTCTGGCCATCATCGCTGACCTTCTCCTGCAATGGCTGCAACGTGCGCTGACTCCAAAAGGATTACTGAAATGATCGAACTTCAAAACCTCACCAAGACTTTCCAAAGCAACGGCAAAGAAGTGAAGGCTGTCGATTCGGTCAGCCTCACCGTCAACGAAGGCGAAATCTGCGTCTTCCTCGGCCCGTCGGGTTGCGGCAAGTCGACCACGCTGAAAATGATCAACCGTCTGATCATGCCGACCTCCGGCAAAGTATTGATCAACGGCGAAGACACCACCGGCCTGGACGAAGTGACCCTGCGTCGCAACATCGGCTACGTGATTCAGCAGATCGGTCTGTTCCCGAACATGACCATCGAAGAGAACATCGTGGTTGTGCCCAAGCTGCTGGGCTGGGACGCCAAGCGTTGCCACGACCGTGCTCGCGAACTGATGAGCATGATCAAGCTGGAACCCAAGCAGTACCTGCATCGCTACCCGCGTGAACTGTCCGGTGGTCAGCAACAGCGGATTGGTGTGATCCGTGCCTTGGCGGCTGATGCGCCATTGCTGCTGATGGATGAGCCGTTCGGTGCGGTCGACCCGATCAACCGCGAGATGATCCAGAACGAATTCTTCGAGATGCAGCGCGCGCTGAACAAGACCGTGATCATGGTCAGCCACGACATCGACGAAGCGATCAAGCTGGGCGACAAAATCGCGATCTTCCGTGCAGGCAAACTGCTGCAGATCGACCACCCGGACACCTTGCTGGCGCACCCGGCAGACGAGTTCGTGTCGAGCTTCGTCGGCCAGGACAGCACCCTCAAGCGCCTGCTGCTGGTCAAAGCCGAAGACGCCGCCGACAACGCGCCATCGGTCAGCCCGGAAACCCCAGTGGCCGATGCCCTGGACCTGATGGACGAGAACGACCGTCGCTACATCGTCGTCACCGATGCCGAGAACAAAGCCATGGGCTACGTGCGTCGCCGCGACCTGCATCGCCAGACCGGCACCTGCCTGCCGTTCCTGCGTCAGTTCAACGCCACTGCGGCCTACGACGAACACTTGCGCATCCTGCTGTCGCGCATGTACGAGTTCAACCGCTCGTGGCTGCCGGTGCTGGATGCCGAGAACGTGTTCCTGGGTGAAGTGACACAGGAATCGATCGCTGAATACCTCAGCTCGGGCCGTTCCCGTGGAGGCAAGACGAGCATTGTTTCGCCGGCTGAGATTGCGGCTGAAGCACAGGCTTGATCGAAACAAAGCCCCGCGCTGCAACGGCGCGGGGTCTACGGCATGCTCCTACAGCAGCGTGCCATTGTTCAAAAAATTCTGGGAACACCCGTAGCTCCCACAAACAAATCATTTCAAGTCAGATCAATGCTGCGTTTAGCGGGATTCGACTGTCGTCAAAGACCGCTCAATCAGTCCCTGAGCCATTTCCACCAGGTGCATCACCGAGCAGGCGAGGTCGCGTTTCTGGCCGGTGAGCTGGTCGCTGGTTTCGTAGGCGGTGGCGGCTGCGCAACGTAGCAGGTCGTTGGCGCGCAGGAGGTCTTGTTCGAGGGTTGGTGTGGTCATGGTGTGTCCTTTTTGGATGGAGTCACCACTCGCCGTTCTCACACGGAAAGGTGGCAGCTATGAGCAGGGTGAGAAACCGGTAAAGGAGGAACCGGCCAGACCGAAGTCTGCCTGCACATAGCCGCCATAACTGCGTGGCGATCTATTTGCTCCTTACACCTGGGTTCTCACACCCGACCACCGATGCTTCAGTGGCGGGGCGCAATCTAGTGGCCGAATCGTGCAGGCGCAAGGGGTTGGAATCTTCTCGGAAAAGTCCTTCAAGAGATACAGATCTGCCCTTCGGATTGGTGACAAATTTTGTGTAAGAAATCGTTGGAATAGCGCCATTACGACCAACAACGCTTCTAAGACGGTCGGTAAGAAACCCTGCGAACTCAATACTGACGCGACGACGTGGGACCGGCTTTTGCCGGGAGGACAGCCTTTGTGCCACAGATAATTGATCGGATGTACTGACCTCTTCCCGGCTAGCCGGTCCCATGTCATCGCTCCCACACAGAAAACGGAAAACCCCTACAAGACCGGAAAATTTACATCCTGTTCGTTTTGATACAAAATTTTTCGGCAACTGAGAACTATTAGTATTTACATGTCGATTACCAGCCACTAGCATGCGCGGCACATACGTACATGTCTGGCAGGCGGTTCTTCGGCATTTCAGCTCACCTACAGCGTGCGTGTCTTCATCTCATATACGGAATCCGATGATGTCCCGTCCTGCTCTAAATGCGCTGACCATTGCGCTTACGCTTGGCTTTTCTGCCTCGATTCTGGCCGCTCCGGTCCGCGTTGATCTGCCTGCTCAGCCTCTGGGCAAGTCCCTGGCGCAACTGGGGCAGATCAGCGGCCTGAAAGTCATGTTTGATCCGCAAGCCGTTGCAGGCAAGCAGGCGCCCACTGTTCGTGGCGACCTGGAACCTGCGCAAGCCTTGCAGCGCCTGCTGGCAGGCAGCGGCCTGACCGCCAGCGTGGAAGGTAACGCCGCCCGTGTTGCGGCCCCGGCTCAGGCAGGCTCCATTGCACTGGACGGCATCAACATTAATGCCGACACCGGCATTGCGGGCGCAGCGACCACTGAAGGCACCAACTCCTACACCACTGGCTCCATGAACACGGCCACCAAACTGCCGTTGTCGATCCGTGAAACGCCTCAGTCGGTGAGCGTTCTGACCCGTCAGCGTATGGATGACCAAGGCATGAACGACGTCAACGACGCGGTCAAATACGCGCCTGGCGTAACCTTGCGCAAGTTTGGTGGTGACCGTCAGCAATTTCTGGCCCGTGGCTTCACCATCGACAACCTGATGTACGACGGTCTGCCGACCAGCCTTGGCACCTTCACTCAAGACACCCTGGCCGAGGCCGACCTGGCCATGTACGACCGTGTCGAAGTAGTGCGCGGCGCGACCGGCCTCATGACCGGCGCTGGTAGTCCGTCCGCGACGCTGAACCTGGTACGCAAGCGTCCGACCGCCACTCCGCAGGTCAGCATCACCACCAGCGCTGGCAGCTGGGACCGTTATCGCACCGAAGTGGATGCGTCGAACAAGCTCAACGATTCCGGCACCGTGCGTGGCCGCGTCGTGGCGGCTTATCAGGATGACCACAGCTTCCAGGACGAGCGCGAGAAACAGCGCCAGACCTTTTACGGCATCCTCGAAACCGATCTGAACGATTCGACCACCTGGACCATCGGCGCCTCAAAGCAGCGCGATGATGCCACCTCGGACTGGGGCGCATTGCCAGCCGGGCCTAACGGCGAAAACCTGCACTTGTCGCGTTCGACCTTCCTGAGCAACGACTGGGCTTACTGGAACCGCGATAACGTCAGCGTGTTCACCGACGTGACGCACCGCTTCAACAATGGCTGGAATGCCAAGCTCTCGGCCGCCAAGATCTGGGCTGAATCCAACACCTTCTCCAGCTACCTGGGCGCTGATGCTTCGGGTACTGGTTTTGCACAGTCTTCGGGTCAGTACGACACCACGGATGTGCAGACCAACCTCGACGGCTCGCTGTCCGGCCCGTTCCAGTTGTTTGGTCGTGAACACGAGCTGTCTGTGGGTGTGAGCCGTCGTCAGGAAAAATTCGACCAGAACGGTGGCTACTGGCTGGCGGCAACGCCGATCGACATCTACAACTTCAACCCGGGCGTGATCGCCAAGCCGGACCGTGCTGATCGCCAACCGTACTCGAGCAAGAACACCGCGACTGAGCAGGCGGCTTATGCGGTCGCACGCTTCAACCCGATTGACCCGCTGCACGTGATCGTCGGCAGCCGTGTCAGTTGGTACGACTACGACAACCGCAGCGGCGACGGCGACTATAAAGTCACTCAGGAAGTTACGCCGTACGCCGGTGTCATCTACGACCTGAACGACACCTACTCGGTTTACGCCAGCTACACCGAAATCTTCAAGCCACAGACCGAGCAAGACGTTTCCGGCTCGGTGCTGGACCCGATGACTGGCGAAAGCTATGAAATCGGCCTTAAAGGCGAGTACTTCGACGGCGCGCTGAATGCCTCGGTGGCACTGTTCGACATGACTCAGGAAAATCGCGCGTATGCGATTACTCCGGTGCCGGCCATCTGCAGTGCCCAGAACCGTTCGTGTAACGCAGCTTCCGGCGAAGTCCGTAGCCAGGGTATCGACACTGAAATCAGCGGCGCTCTGACCCCGAACTGGCAGTTCTCGGCGGCTTACACCTACGTGCTGAGCCAATACATCAAAGATGCCGACGAGCGCAATGAAGGCCGTCTGTTCGCCCCTAACCAGCCGAAACACTTGTTCAAGGCTGCCACCAGCTACAACCTGACCGGCGATCTGAGCAAATGGCGTGTGGGCGGCGACGTGCTGGCCCAGAGCGAAACCTTCACCCGCGTCACCACCACCGGCTACGCGAAGCAGAACGAATACGCCGTGGTTGGCCTGATGGCAGGCTACAAGTTCGACGAGCACTGGGATGGTCGCGTCAACTTCAACAACGTGTTCGACACCAAGTACTGGCAGGGCATCCCGACAGGCACCGGCACTGGCGTCTACGGCGACCCGCGTAACCTGATGTTCTCGTTGAAGTGGACGATGTAATCACAGGCTGACTGATCTGCTTTTGTGGAACCGGCTTCAGCCGGGAACAGGCCGGTACAGCTGACGCGTTTTTCGTGTCAGGTATTACGCCTTCCCGGCTAAAGCCGGTCCCACGAGGTTACCGAGCCACACGTGAACACCCTGCCCGATGCAGGGTGTTTTTGTATCCGCCTTTCGGTGAAATCTGCCATCTGAGGAACATCAGGCTGTCATGTGGGTCGGTTACTACAGTGGTTAAAAGTGGCGCAGGGTGTTGTCCCGGCAGAAACGTGCGCAAAGGCGACATTTTTTGTTGATTCCCCGGCCCTCAGGTCCTAAAGTTCGCGCCGAACGTCCAAGCTGGAAACGATCCATCCGGCTCAAGTACTGACGACGAGACAGCAAGGCCATAAGGACAGCGGCGTATCGCATCCATATGGTCTTTTTGCTTTCGGCGGACATGCCTTGGGAAGTAGGCGAACCAAAGTGGGGATACACACGGAGGACGTTCACAGAGGGAATGCCACAGCACGCCCTTGCACCCATTGATCAAATGCAGTTTGCCACCAGGAGTCCCAGCATGCCGATTCAAGTCGAAGACTATTTCCAGCGCGACACCTTCAACAAAATGAAGGCGTTTGCCGACAAGCAAGAAACCCCATTCGTGGTCATCGACACCGCGATGATCAGCCAGGCCTACGATGACCTGCGCGCAGGCTTCGAATTCGCCAAGGTTTACTACGCCGTCAAAGCCAACCCGGCGGTTGAAATCATCGACCTGCTCAAAGACAAAGGCTCGAGCTTCGACATCGCCTCGATCTACGAGCTGGACAAGGTCATGGACCGTGGCGTTAGCCCTGATCGCATCAGCTACGGCAACACCATCAAGAAATCCAAGGACATCCGCTACTTCTACGAGAAGGGCGTGCGTCTGTTCTCCACCGACTCCGAAGCCGACCTGCGCAACATCGCCAAGGCTGCACCGGGCTCGAAAGTCTATGTACGTATCCTGACCGAAGGCTCGACCACGGCAGACTGGCCTTTGTCGCGTAAATTCGGCTGCCAGACCGACATGGCCATGGACCTGCTGATCCTGGCCCGTGACCTGGGCCTGGTACCTTACGGCCTGTCGTTCCACGTGGGTTCGCAACAGCGCGACATCAGCGTCTGGGACGCGGCCATTGCCAAGGTCAAAGTGATCTTCGAGCGCCTGAAAGAAGAAGACGGCATCGTCCTCAAGCTGATCAACATGGGCGGCGGCTTCCCGGCCAACTACATCACCCGCACCAACAGCCTGGAAACCTACGCCCAGGAAATCATTCGCTACCTCAAAGAAGACTTCGGCGATGACTTGCCGGAAATCATTCTGGAGCCAGGCCGTTCGTTGATCGCCAACGCCGGTATTCTGGTCAGCGAAGTGGTGTTGGTGTCGCGTAAATCCCGTACCGCAGTAGAGCGCTGGGTGTACACGGATGTGGGCAAATTCTCCGGCCTGATCGAAACCATGGACGAGGCCATCAAGTTCCCGATCTGGACCGAGAAGAAAGGCGAGATGGAAGAAGTAGTCATCGCCGGCCCTACCTGCGACAGCGCCGACATCATGTACGAAAACTACAAATACGGCCTGCCGCTGAACCTGGCCATTGGTGATCGTCTGTACTGGTTGTCCACCGGTGCGTACACCACCAGCTACAGCGCGGTAGAGTTCAATGGCTTCCCGCCACTAAAATCGTTCTACGTTTAAGCGTTAACGCTGCATAAAAAACCCGCGAGTGATCGCGGGTTTTTTGTGAACGCTGTTTTGCTCTGCGCAGAGGGGTCATGTGCGCAATGAATTTCTATATCAGATCTCGAGCCCGGTTAATCAGGCCTTGAGCTTCGGTTACGCGAGAGCCCATCAGGTTAATTTGAAGCAGGAAAGATCTTACATTGCTCTTGTCGCTGATTCGTAACAGATTGGACCTCGCGTCAGACAGGAGTTCGCGCACCTGATTACAGTAGGCATGCAGGTTGTTGGCTGCTTCTATTGCAGTGGAATATTCTGTTTTCGAAGATTCAAGACTGTTATTGGCGGCCTCCAATTGCTTGCGTACCGGCTCGGGGAGTGTCGAGTCAGGCTTGCGATGCCGGGATTCATGTTCCGATATCTTGACCTTCATGAAGTCAATGGTGCGCGGAATAATATCAGCAACGCTTTGCTGAATCAGTTGCATGTCCTGAACCGCGTTATAAAGGAGGTTGTCAAAGTTGTTCAGTTTTTCCGATAACACATACGTGACGTCGTAGGTGTTGCTGGAAGCGCTTATACCCAGCTTACCCTTCATATTGAACGGCTCCGCGTGCAACGACAGGGTATTAAGGTTTTCACGGATGCTGTCGGTATCATCGGGTCGTTTATAAAGTTTGAGTTGAGTCACGAGTTCGTTGGCGTCGCTAATAAAGCTGGTTGCGTCCTGATGAAACTGACGTAGCTTTTTTGCTGTGTCGGGCCACAGAGTGATATCACGTCTGGCCCGTGAGGCAACATTGATCATTGCCTGGTCACCGCTGTCTTGCAGTGACATAAGGCCAAGATTCTTCAAGAAGCCATTGATTAGAGTCGGGTAATTTTCAAGGTGGGTTCGGAAGCTTTCAAGTCCTGCGATATCAGATTCGTCTATTAAATAGGCAGCCATGGTGTTCGCTTTTATAAGGTTCAAGACGCGATAACAAACTACAAGGGGAGTCAACGCCCTTGCAGTTCATCGTCAGATTCGTTTATCGAATGGCTGTCAGGTAAGCCATCAGCTCTCCGGCATCTTGAATCCACTGGCCGACAGCTTCATCGTCTTTCGGTGTGGAGGTGTGTTTGTTCACGAAAGACCTGAATGACGATACGATTTTCGAGTACTCGTCAACGTAGATCACGCGCTCATCGTCAAAGCTGTGAATACTTTCGATGAATAGGGTGCGCTGTTTGACCTTTCTGATCTCGTCATTTTTATCGTTGATTTTCTGCGTTTCTGCATCCGAACGCGCGTGCAGATTTTGACGCAGGCTTAATAAGCCGTGGTAGTTCAGCGAAGCATCTAGGTCGGCGAGAGATTTTTGCAGCAGGTCAAGAGCGGCTTTGAGGGCAGCGGCGGGTGGCCCTCCCAGTTGAAGAGCGGCGAGCGCCTCGGCATTCAAAATGGTCTCTTCACCAATCTCCGCGAAACCTTTTGCTTCGATTGCCTGAATCGCACTGTTCAAGTTCGCGAGTTCTTCTTTGAGATTATTTTTCCGCTCTTCGAGGGCTGTGAGATCTTCAGGCAGTTTAGCGGCCTGGATCTTCAGTCCCTCCAGGGACTTCAGGGTCGACTCACGATTTAATGCATCGCTTAGCGATTTCAGGTGACCAGCCAGTTTATTCGTTTCATCTTGGGTGTCATTTGTCGCAGAGGACAATTTTCTCGAAATACTGTCGAGAATGTATTCCCGATCCTCTTCATCTTCAGTGTCTGCAAGTTCTTCCTGGTAGCGCACGATGTCTTCAATCGGCTGCTCAAGGTTAAATGAAATTTTCTGGGTAGACTCCGATAAAACGAAGTGCGCTCTATTCAGTGCTGTGTTCAGGTCGGTGGCCTTGCCAAACAGGTTTGGCAGGTAGGCCGTCTCGGTGTGATACACCGTTGCATCGACTATCTTTGAGTTGCAGGCTGCTTTTGCATCACGCAAGGCTTTCATATCGGGCTCATTCAGAGACATAGAATTATCCATAGGCATCAGGGTCCTTTTTTGTTGCATTCCTTTCGGAGCGTATTCTTCACGGAATTCTTTATCGGCCTCGTCGAAGACCCCATACAGGAGCTGTGCATCGCGACCAACTGTCTCCCACGGCCTGACCACTGAGCGGAAGTGATCCATAAACTGGTACAGGCTCAATGCGTCATTTATGGCATTTACGCCCTCTTTGGAGCGATCAATGAAGATGGTGATCTTGTTCCAGACAGTGACCAGATTTTTGGTGGCAATATCTGCGTCAACGACGATGATATCCAGATCCTGCAGATCCGTGCGTACTCGATGAAGAGAGGCGAGGACTTTGTCTTTAGTGCGCATTTCTGCGATTTCTCCCTCCTGAACCTTACGTAAATCATTACGTGCCTTGCGAATTTTTTCGGCCTCAACGCCGTTATAGATGGATACTGCCAGCCCGACGATGTTCAATTTAGACACCGCGTCCAAGGCCGCTTTGACGGTGTTTTTGTAGGCCGTATTGAGCTCTTCGATTTGTGTTGCGCGCTTTTCGATTTTTTCACTCAGTGTTTTAATGACGTCCGCAAGATTGCTGTTATTGATCGTGGCAATTTTGACTTTTATCTCGGGAAGCACTTTTACGGCAAGGTCATCGCTGAATGTATCAAGGCGCTTTTTGATTTCAGTCGCCTCAGTGTGTTGACGGTTAACAGCCTCAAGTATGTTGTCAAGGAAGTAGCTGAATTGGCTGACGGTGTGCTTGTCCGCTGCGTCAAGATTGAAATCCTTGAGGCGGTCCCCGAGTTCATCCTTAAGCTTTCGAACATCGTCGAGTGTTCTCAGGTCGTACCCATCGAGCTTTTTCAGCGCTTTCACATCACTGTAGATATCTTCCATGGTGATGCCATTGTTTTTTATATCGCCAGCAAATACCTGAAGTTTACTGGTCACTGCAATCAAGTCTGTGCGTAACGGGTTCCACGTACGAGCATGGCTGTTTATTTTCGTGAAGGTTTGCTGAAAGTCTTTTGGTTCCAGGCCTTTGCCAGCACCTTCACCTTCGTTGTAACCGAGATAGCCAATCACAGCGCCAATTTCGATAGGGAGCGCTAGCCCTGCCATTTCATAGCGCTTGATGTTGATAATTTGTTCTTTGGTCAGAATCAATCCAGGTTCGCGAGTTGAATCCTCCAGCATACCAAGCGAGCCGTCCATTAATATTTGTGGGGCTTTGCTGGCTTCGTCGGCTGCGATGTCGTCAAGGTCTGGAGTGTTATCTTGATCATTCATTTCATTAATCCTTTAATGAATTGCATAAGAGTTGCTTGTTGTCTTGTGTGCCTGTCCAGTGCACGAAAAACAGGTTAGGAGGTTGGGGTTTATAAGTCAAAGTCGTCCGTGGATACGCGTGCTGTAGGAATATTTAATCGGTAACAATAGAACCGTTGTGCTTATCTATAACTGGGTATTGCTTGTTATTTATAAGCGCGCAGGGATGGAAAGCCCGTAATAACTTTGGGCTTGACGAGCTCACTAAGTGCTATAGGGCCAACGCGCTGTACGCGGCACTATCACTTTCATCGCCTAGCAGCGCCGCTCGACGATGATAGTCCCCGGCCAGTGCCCTGACCTCGGGAATGGGCGCGGCGGCGAGGGTCTTGCGAGCCACGCGCAGGAAGTTGAGGTTGCCGTTCTCCAGGGCAATCTTCAGCCAGGCCAGCGCTTGATCAAGGTGTCCATGGTCGGCCAGTACCGCTGCGTGGCTGAACTGCCCCCGGAAATCCCCGCCTTCGGCTGAGCGTCGGTACCAGTCATAGGCGGCCTCTGGATTGGCAGCGCAGTACTGCCCCTCTTCCAGATAGCGGCCCAGCAGGTTCATGGATTTGGCATGGCCCATCTGCGCGGCCTGTGCATAACAGCGCATGGCCTGCTGCTGGTTTTCAGCAACGCCACGCCCGGTGGCCAGTAAATTGGCAAGGTTATACAGCCCCCAATCCAGCCCGGCTTCGGCCGCCAGGCGGTAATGTTCGGCGGCTTTGGTTGAGTCGGCCGGGCAACCCCAGCCGTGCTCATGGCAGCGCCCGAGCATATTGCGCGCCATGACGTGGCCGTTGCGGGCCGCGATCTCGAACCACCTCAGCGCCAGTGCCTGATCGCGCTCGATGCCTTGCCCGTCCAATAGTATCTGCCCCAGCAATGCCTGAGCATCGACCAGGTTTTGACCCGCTGCGGCGACGATGGCCTGCGCCGCTTTGGCAGGGTTGGCGGCGAGCATCGCGCGCAGCTGATCGCCGTCGAGGGTTTCCTCGCGCTGCAGGTTCCAGGTCATGGTTCAGACCTCCACCCAGCGGCGCAGCAGGTTGTGATAGGTGCCGGTCAGCTTGAGCAGCGAAGGGTGGTCGGGCACATCGCGGGTCAGCGCCTGAATGGCATTGTCCATTTCGAACAGCAGTGCGCGCTGGCTGTCTTCGCGCACCAGGCTCTGAGTCCAGAAAAACGAGGCATAGCGGGTGCCACGGGTCACGGCGCTGACCTTGTGCAGGCTGGTCGCCGGGTACAGCACCATATCGCCTGCAGGCAGTTTCACGCGTTGGGTGCCGTAGGTGTCCTGGATTTCCAGTTCGCCGCCGTCGTAGTCATCCGGGTCGCTGAAAAACACGGTGGCGGACAGGTCGGTTCTGACCCGCTCGATGCTGCCTTTGGCCTGACGCACTGCGTTGTCGATATGGAAATCGAAGCTGCCGCCTGCCGTGTAGCAATTGAGCAGGGGCGGGAACACCTTGTGCGGAAGGGCGGCGGACATGAACAGCGGGTTGGCCCACAGGCGTTCGAGCAGGGCAGAGCCCACTTCGATGGCCAACGGGTGACCTTCGGGCAATTGCAGGTTGTGCTTGGCCTTGGCCGATTGATAGCCCGCCGTGATTTTGCCGTCCGCCCACTCGGTCTGCTGCAAGGCCTGGCGTATGCGCGCCACTTCATCACGATCGAACAAGCCAGGTATGTGTAAAAGCATGGGCGCAGCACCGGTTATGGGCCGTAAGTTCGGGCCAGAGCAGCGGCCTACACCCATCGGCATGAAAGTTTCGTAGAGAGAATGTGTATTGAATGAAATATTTTGCTAAATAGCAATGACTCCCAATTGCTACCGGTAACTATTTGCAATATATTCCGCGCCCTCAACTCCTTGGGGAAGGAAATCATTCATGTCGGGTCAATCGTTACCATCTGGTGCTCATTCGCAACGCTCGCTGGCTTCGGCCGTTGGGGTTGCCATTGCTGCCATGTCCGCCGGGCATTTGGCCCATGCAGCCGACAGCGCAGACGAAAAAGCTGTATCGCTGGGCGCAACGAGCATCAACGGGGAGCAGGACGCGACCTACAAGACCGATGAATCGGCGTCGAAGAAATACACCGCGCCACTGCGTGAAACGCCGAAGAGCGTCACGGTGATCCCGCAACAGGTGATCAGCGACACCGGCGCCACCAGCCTGGCAGATGCCTTGCGCACTACGCCGGGGATCACCTTCGGCGCGGGCGAGGGCGGCAACCCTGCTGCGGATCGGCCGATCATTCGGGGTTTCAACGCCGAGAGTGACGTGTTCATCGATGGCATGCGTGACGGTGCTGCGCAAAGCCGGGAAATCTTCAATATCGAATCGGTTGAAGTCAGCAAAGGGCCGGGCTCGGCCTTTACCGGCGCAGGCTCCACCGGTGGCAGCCTGAACCTGATCACCAAGGGCGCGCACCTGGGCAACGCCTACAACGGCGGTTACACCTTTGGTTCCGACCAGACCCAGCGCTACACCGCTGACCTCAATCAGCAGATCACTGACACCTCGGCGTTCCGCCTGAACCTGATGAAGCACGACGCCAACGTGGCTGGTCGCGATAACGTGGACGTCAGCCGCTGGGGTGTGGCGCCGTCGTTTGCCTTCGGCCTGGGCACCGACACCCGCGTCAAGCTGGATTACTACCACCTGGAAACCGACGATATGCCTGACTACGGCATCCCGTTGACCTCCACCACCGGTCGCAGCAAATACATCGTCGACAAGCCTGCCCACGTCAACGAAAGCAATTTCTACGGCCTGACCGGTCGCGACTATCGCAAGAGCAAGAACGACAGCGGCACGTTCCGGATCGAGCACGACCTGAACGACAACCTGACCCTGTCCAACAGCTTCCGCATGTCCCGCTCGACGCTGGACTACATCGTCACCAACCCGGATGACTCGCGTGGCAACGTCGCCAACGGCCTGCTGTCGCGTTCGGCCAAGAGCCGCAACTCGACCACCAGCGGCTTCGTCAACCAGACCGACCTGAGTGCCAGGTTCGACACCGGTTTCATCAGCCACAGCCTGGTCACCGGCGTGGAGTTCTCATATCAGGACACCCACAACCGCAACTACAACGTGCTCGATGCCAACGGCGGTACCATCGCCAGCGTGTGTTCGGCGGCGCTGCTGCGTTCCGGCGATTGCACCAATCTGTACAACCCAGGCCCGAAAGACGCCTGGAACGGCACTATCACGGACAGCCAGGCGTTCACCGACACGGACACCAAAACCAGCGCCGCTTATGTGTTCGACACCTTGAAGTTCAACGAGCAGTGGTCCCTGAACCTGGGCCTGCGTTATGACGACTACGACATCAAGTCCAGCGGTTTTGCCACGGCCGGTCGCGGCACTGTGGCGGGCAACTTCAAGCGCGAGAACACCAGCCAGCTGTGGAATTATCAGGTCGGTCTGGTCTTCAAGCCGCTGCCCAACGGTTCGGTCTACGCAGCATGGTCGACCTCCAGCAACCCGTCTGGTGAAACCAGCGGCAACGGTGGCCTGGAAATGACGGCGGCCAACACCAATCTCGACCCGGAAAAGAACCGCAACTACGAGCTGGGCACCAAGTGGGATTTCTTCGGCGATGACCTGTCGTTGACCGCGGCGCTGTTCCGCACCGAAAAAACCAACGCACGCATCACCGACCCGGACAACACCACGTTCCAGGTGCTGGATGGCGAGCAGCGTGTGAATGGCTTCGAGTTCACCTACACCGGCAAGATCACTAGCAAATGGAAGGTCTACGGCGGTTACACCTACATGGAAAGCGAGCTGGTCAAAACTACCCTGGCTGCGGACGAAGGCAATCACATGCCTAACACGCCGCGTAACAGCTTCAACCTGTGGTCAACTTACGAGCTGATCCCGAAGCTGACGATTGGCGGTGGCGCGACCTTCGTCGACTCACGTTTCGGCAACGAAGCCAACTCGGTTGAAGTGCCCTCCTACTGGCGCTATGACGCAATGGCCGCTTACGCGTTGACCAAAAACGTCGACCTGCAGCTCAACCTGCAAAACCTGACGGACAAGCGTTACTACGATCAGGTGTTTACCACTCACTATGCGCACATGGCCGCTGGCCGTACTGCCTTGATGAGCGCTAACTTCCACTTCTGATTTAGAAGCGGTTTTTGAAGCCCCGCTGGCCCCCTCTGGGTCTGCGGGGTTTTTTGGTGTGTGAGTGGAGCATTTAGGTAGGAGCTGCCGAAGGCTGCGATGGGGTTTCGCTGGCACACCGCGGTTCGCAGCCTTCGGCAGCTCCTACAGGTGTGGTTCGATAGCCTGCGGTTTATGCGCATAATGCGCGGCACAGTGGCTTGATGGAGTAACAAAGGGTGTTGAAGAAAGTCCTGTTTCAAGTCCACTGGTTCTTCGGCATCACCGCCGGGCTGGTGCTGGCCCTCATGGGGATTACCGGTGCTATCTATTCGTTCGAGGATGAAATCCTTGAGTGGGCCAACCCCGAGGCCCTGATTATCCAGCCCCGTGGCGAAGCGTTGCCGCCGATTGAGCTGGTGCGCAAGCTTGAAGCGGCCACCGGGCTGACCGTTGCCATCCTGCGGGTGCAGACGATGGGCGACAAAGCGGCGCAAGTCTATTTCACCCCGGCCCCCGGCGAACGGCGCGGGCCGATGCGCAATTTTGATCCCTACAACGGCGAAATTACCGGCGACGCCACGGGCGCGGGTTTCTTTGACTTCGTCTTGCGCCTGCATCGGTTCCTGGCCATGGGCGAGTACGGCAAACAGGTCACCGCGGCCTGCACGCTGATCCTGGTGTTTTTCTGCCTCTCCGGCCTGTACCTGCGCTGGCCGCGCAAAGCGCTGAGCTGGCGGGTATGGCTGACCCTGGACTGGGCGAAAAAAGGCCGCAGCTTCAACTGGGATTTGCACTCGGTCTTTGGCACCTGGTGCCTGTTGTTCTATCTAGTGTTCGCGGTGACGGGCCTGACCTGGTCTTACGAGTGGTTCAACAACGGGATGAACGCGTTGCTCGGTGACGCGCCTGCAGGTGAACAGCGCAGAGGCGGCGGTGGAGGGGCGCGTTCTGCTGGCAAAGTCGAACCCGCAGCAAAAGCCGATTATGTGGCGATCTGGGACAGCATCAAAGCCACCGCTGGGCCTGACTTGGCGGCCTACAACATTCGTTTACCCAATGTGGGCGGTCAGCCAGCGACCATTTTCTACATGCTCAAGGATTCGCCACATCCGAGGGCGCTGAACACCATCACTCTGGACCCGGCCACCGGCAAAATCAGCTCGGTTGCCCGTTACGCCGATAAAAGCTTTGGCGCGCAGCTGCTGGTCAGCAGCTATTCGCTGCACGTGGGCAGTTACTTCGGCATCGTCGGGCGGCTGATCATGACCGCTGCAGCCTTGATGATGCCGCTGTTCTTCATCACAGGCTGGCTGCTGTACCTGGACCGACGTCGCAAGAAGCGCGATATCAAGAGTGCCCGTGGCGGGGTCGCGGCCCACACTGACAGCGACGCCCCGGCATGGTTGATCGGCTTTGCCACCCAGAGCGGTTTTGCCGAGCAACTGGCCTGGCAGACCGCCGGGCAATTGCAGGCAGCGGGGTTGCCAGTGAAGGTGCAACGCCTGGCGGATCTCACCGAGCAGGACCTTCGCCAGAGTCAGAACGCGCTGTTTGTGGTCAGCACCTTTGGTGACGGCGAAGCTCCGGACAGCGCGCTGGGGTTTGAACGCAAGCTGCTGGGCAGCCCGCTGGCGCTGGAAAACCTCAATTACGCGGTGCTGGGCCTCGGGGATCGGCAGTATCAACACTTCTGCGGTTTCGCCCGGCGCCTGCAGGGCTGGCTCGCGGAGCGCGGCGGCACGCGGTTGTTTGAAGGCGTTGAAGTCGACAGCGCCGACCCGGTCGCCTTGCAACACTGGCAAAAACAATTGGGACAGGTCACCGGCACTGCGCCGACGAGCCTGTGGCAGGCCCCGGCGTACGACAACTGGACGCTGGTTCAGCGCGAACACCTGAACCCCGGCAGCAGTGGCTCGAAGGTATTTCTGATTGGCCTGACACCACCACCGTCGATGGGCTGGGAAGCGGGGGATCTGGTGGAGGTGATGCCGCGTAACAGCCTCGCGGCGGTGGAACAGTTTCTTGCCGGGTTGGGGATTGCGGACAGCGCCGTGGTGCAGATCGGCGGCCTTGAAGAACCGCTGAGCGTTGCCCTGGCCAGCCGTCAATTGCCCCAGCATCGGGCGCATCTGGTAGGCCTGCATGCACAGGCGGTGATTGACGCGCTGGTGCCCCTGGCCATGCGCGAATACTCCATTGCGTCGACAGTCGAAGACGGTACGTTGCAGTTGATCGTGCGTCAGGAACTGCACCCGGATGGCAGCCTGGGGCTGGGTTCTGGCTGGTTGACCGAGCACGTGGCACTGGGTAATTCGGTGAGCCTGCGGGTGCGGCGCAACAGCAGCTTCCATCTGCCGAGCGAGCCGCGGCCGTTGATTCTGATTGGCAATGGCACGGGTCTGGCGGGGTTGCGTAGCTTGCTCAAGGCACGCATCGCTCAGGGGCGGTCGCGTAATTGGCTACTGTTTGGCGAGCGCAATCGGGCGCACGACTTCCATTGCGGTAGCGAGTTGATGCAGTGGCAGGCCTCGGGTGAGTTGGCGCGGCTGGATCTGGCGTTCTCCAGGGATCAGGCCGAGAAAATCTATGTGCAGGATCGGTTGATTGCAGCGGCGGATGAGCTGCGCGCCTGGTTAGCCGATGGCGCCGCTATTTATATCTGCGGCAGCCTGGAAGGCATGGCGGCGGGTGTGGATGCTGCGCTGATCGAGATGCTGGGTGCGCAAGTGGTGGGGGAGTTGATCGAAGAGGGGCGGTACCGCAGGGATGTTTATTGATGTCCTGGAGTCAGAGTGAGGTCCTGTGGGAGCGAGCTTGCTCGCGAAGGGGCCGGCACATCCTCAACATCTTCTGGGCTTGTTAAATTGCATTCGCGAGCAAGGTGGAGCGCCACCCCGGTCGCTCCCACAGGTCCTATGTTTGCTGCGCGACAGCGCGGCGTCCGGACGACGTGGGCACTCCCACAGGATCCGTCTGCAGTCTGCAAGGCGGTGGGGGGGTTGATTGAAGAGGGGCGGTATCGCAGGGATGTGTATTGATTAGGTTCTGTGATTTCTGTAGGAGCTGCCGAAGGCTGCGAAGGCGTGTTCACATGACACACCGCTTTCGCAGCCTGCGGCAGCTCCTACAGGTTCCGACTTACGCCGCTACAAACTGCTCCGCGTAATGGCAGGCAACCTGGCGGTTGTCGACCAGGCGCAGGGCCGGTTCGTCGGTGGCGCAGCGCTCTGTCGCGTACGGGCAGCGCTTGTGGAAGGCGCAGCCGCTTGGCGGGTCGAGCGGGTTGGGCAGTTCACCGACGATCTTGATCTTCGGCTTCAGCGGGTCCGGGTGGATGGTCGGGGTCGCCGACAGCAACGCCTGGGTGTACGGGTGCAGCGGACGGTTGTAGATCTCTTCCTTGGGACCCATTTCCGCCGGGCGCCCCAGGTACATCACCAGCACCGTATCGGCGACGTGACGCACCACCGACAGGTTGTGGGAGATGAACACGTAAGCCGTGTTGAATTCCTGCTGCAAGTCCATGAACAGGTTCAGCACCTGAGCCTGAATCGACACGTCCAGCGCAGAAGTCGGTTCATCCGCCACCAGCACTTTAGGTTGCAGCATCATCGCCCGAGCCAGGGCGATACGCTGACGCTGACCACCGGAGAACATGTGCGGGTAACGCTGATAGTGCTCAGGACGCAAACCGACCTGGGCCATCATTGCCTGCACTTTCTCGCGACGTTCCTTGGCGGACAGGTTGGTATTGATCAGCAGCGGCTCGGCTAGCTGATCACCGATTTTCTGCCGAGGGTTGAGCGATGCGTAGGGGCTCTGGAACACCATCTGCACGTCTTTGCGCAGCTGTTTGCGTTGTTCCTTGGTCGCGCCGTTGACTTCCTGACCGGCGATTTTCAGCGAACCGGACGACGGCTCTTCAATCAGGGTCAAGGCACGGGCCAGGGTCGACTTGCCGCAGCCGGACTCGCCGACCACCGCCAGGGTCTTGCCGGCTTCAAGTTCAAACGACACACCGTTCAAGGCGCGCACCAGGGCGTGACCCTTGAACAGGCCACGGGAGACTTCGTAGTGACGGGTAAGGTCGCGGGCGGTAAGAACGACGCTCATTACGCCACCTCCTGATTCAACGGATAGAAGCAACGCGCCAGGCTGTGGGCTTTGGGATCAAGGCCTGGGCGCTGGGTGCGGCAGTTTTCCTGCACATAAGGGCAGCGTGGCGAGAGCAGGCAGCCTTGCGGACGGTCGTAACGGCCAGGGACCATGCCCGGCAACGTCGCCAGACGCTCTGCGCCCATGCTGTGCTCCGGAATCGCCGCCAGCAACGCTTCGCTGTACGGGTGCGCGGGCACGTCGAACAAGCCCGGGACCTGGCCGACTTCAACGGCCTGGCCTGCGTACATCACGCACACGCGCTGAGCGGTTTCAGCCACCACCGCCAGGTCGTGAGTGATCAGCACCAGCGCCATGTCCTGCTCTTTTTGCAGGCTCAGGAGCAAGTCCATGATCTGCGCCTGAATCGTGACGTCCAACGCGGTGGTCGGCTCGTCAGCGATCAGCAACTTGGGTTCGCCCGCAATCGCCATGGCGATTGCCACACGCTGGCTCATGCCGCCGGACAACTGGTGCGGATACGCATTGAGACGCGAAGCAGCACCCGGGATTTCAACTTTTTGCAGCAGCTCCAGAGCACGCTGACGCGCGGCCCGACCTGACAGGTTCAGGTGCTGACGCAGCACCTCTTCGATCTGGAAACCCACGGTGTAGCTGGGGTTCAGCGCGGTCATCGGGTCCTGGAACACCATCGCCAGGTCTTTGCCGATGATCTTGCGGCGCTGGCGGTTGTTGAGCTTGAGCAGTTCATGACCGTCGAAGTTCAGCGAATCAGCGGTGATCACGCCGGGGTGATCGATCAGGCCCATCAACGCCATCATGGTCACGGATTTACCCGAACCTGATTCGCCGACGATGGCCATGACTTCGCCTTTTTCGACGCTCAACGACAGGCCGTCGACAACCGGCACTGCGCTGGCATCGCCGAAGCGGACGTTGAGATTCTTGATTTCTAGAAGTGACATGCGAATCTCCTCAGGCGGCATTTTTGAGTTTCGGGTCCAGCGCATCGCGCAGCCCGTCGCCCATCAGGTTGATTGCCAGCACGCTGAGCAAAATGGTCAAACCAGGGAGGCTCACTACCCACCAGGCGCGTTCGATGTAGTCACGGGCCGAAGCCAGCATGGTGCCCCACTCAGGCGTTGGCGGTTGTACGCCCAGGCCGAGGAAGCCCAGCGCCGCAGCGTCGAGGATTGCCGAGGAGAAACTCAAGGTCGCCTGGACGATCAGCGGTGCCATGCAGTTGGGCAGCACGGTGATGAACATCAGGCGTGGCAAGGTGGCGCCAGCCAGACGAGCAGCGGTCACGTAATCGCGGTTCAGTTCACCCATCACCGCCGCGCGGGTCAGACGAACGTAGGCAGGCAGCGAAACGATCGCGATTGCGATCACGGTGTTGATCAGGCCAGGGCCGAGGATGGCGACAATCGCCACAGCCAGCAGCAGCGAGGGCAGGGCGAGCATGATGTCCATCAGGCGCATGATCGTCGGGCCGAGAATGCGCGGGAAGAACCCGGCCAGCAGGCCCATGAGGATGCCCGGAATCAGCGACATCACCACCGACGACAAACCGATCAGCAGCGACAGGCGCGACCCCTGGATCAGACGCGACAGCAGGTCACGGCCCAGTTCGTCGGTGCCCAGCAGGAATTGCCATTGACCGCCTTCAAGCCAGACCGGCGGGGTCAGCAGGAAGTCGCGGTACTGCTCGCTCGGATCATGAGGCGCAACCCAGGGGGCGAACAGCGCGCAGAACACGATCAGGATCATGAACATCAGGCCCGCAACAGCGCCCTTGTTCTTGGCGAAGGCTTGCCAGAATTCTTTGTACGGCGAAGGGTAAAGCAGGCTTTGATCGACTGCTACCGAAGGAATAGGTGTGCTCATAGTCAGGATCTCAGCGCTGGTGACGAATGCGTGGGTTGGCAAAGCCGTAGAGGATATCCACCACGAAATTGACCAGGATCACCAGGCAGGCGATCAACAGGATGCCGTTCTGCACGACAGGGTAGTCACGCGCACCAATGGCTTCGATCAACCACTTGCCGATACCCGGCCAGGAGAAGATCGTTTCGGTCAGTACCGCACCGGCGAGCAGCGCGCCGACTTGCAGGCCGAATACGGTCAACACCGGAATCAGCGCGTTACGCAGGCCGTGAACGAACACCACGCGCGCAGGCGACAGGCCTTTGGCACGGGCGGTACGCACGTAGTCTTCACGCAGCACTTCAAGCATCGAGGAACGGGTCATCCGCGCGATCACTGCCAGCGGGATGGTGCCAAGCACGATAGCCGGGAGGATCAGGTGATGCAGAGCATCGAGAAACGCGCCTTCTTCATCGCTGAGCAAAGTGTCGATCAGCATGAAACCGGTTCTGGGCGGGATGTCATACAGCAGGTCGATACGCCCGGAGACCGGCGTCCAGCCCAGCGTCACCGAGAAGAACATGATCAGGATCAGGCCCCACCAGAAGATCGGCATCGAATAGCCTGCCAGGGAAATGCCCATCACCCCGTGATCGAACAGTGACCCCCGTTTGAGCGCCGCAATCACCCCGGCCAACAGGCCCAGGATACCCGCGAAGATCAACGCGGCAATCGACAGCTCCAGCGTGGCCGGAAACAGCGCGGTGAACTCGGTCCACACGCTGGTCCGCGTGCGCAACGATTCGCCAAGATCGCCTTGGGCGAGCTTGCCGACGTAGTCGATGTACTGCGCATACAGGGGCTTGTTCAGACCCAGGCGTTCCATTGCCTGGGCGTGCATTTCCGGATCGACCCGGCGTTCACCCATCATGACTTCAACCGGGTCGCCCGGAATCAGGCGAATGAGCGCGAAGGTCAGCAAGGTGATGCCGAAAAACGTGGGTATCAACAACCCCACTCGGCGGGCGATAAAACTAAACATCGTGTGGTGTTCCTCATCGGCCGGTTAGGCGTTCTCCAGCGGGGCCCTGGTTAGAGCCCGCCGGATTATTTTTCTACTTCACCCGGGTAGTGGAGAAGTTGTTATTGGTCAGCGGGCTGATTTGATAGCCTTCGACGTTGCTACGCATTGCGGTGAACAGTTTTGGATAAGCCAGGCTCAGCCAGGGTATGTCTTTTGCAACGATCTGCTGAGCCTGCTCGTAAAGCGCTGCACGCTCAGCCGGGTCGGTTGTCTCCCGCGCCTTGGAGATGGCTTCTTCAAACGCCTTGTTACACCAGCGGGCGTAATTCTCACCATTCTTGGCCGCTTCGCAACTCAGGTTCGGTGTCAGGAAGTTATCCGGGTCGCCATTGTCGCCAGCCCAGCCTGCAAACACCATGTCGTGTTCACCGGCTTTGGCGCGTTTGAGCATTTCACCCCATTCCATGACACGCAGGTTCAGCTTGATGCCAATCTTTGCCAGGTCTGCTTGCAGCATCTGCGCGCCCAGCGCCGGGTTCGGGTTGGTGACCGCACCGCCATTGCGCAGGAACAGGCTGAATTCCTGGCCCTCAGGTACGCCCGCTTCCTTGAGCAGCGCCCGGGCCTTGTCCAGATCCAGCGACGGGTTCTTTATATCCTTGGCGTAACCGAGCAGGGTTGGCGGGTAAGGGTTGACGCCTTCAGTCGCCTTGCCTTGGCCAAACAGTGCGCCGATGTAGGCTTTCTTGTCGAATGCCAGGTTGATCGCTTCACGCACGCGCACATCGTTCAGGTACTTGTGCGTGGTGTTCATTGCGATGTAGCTGGTCATCATGGCTTCCATCTCGTCAATCTTGAGCTTGGGGTCAGCCTTGATGGTGTCGATGTCGTCCGGTTTCGGGTAAAGCGCGACCTGGCACTCGTTCGCCTTGAGCTTTTGCAGGCGTACGTTGCTGTCCAGCGTGATCGCAAAAATCAGCGCTTCGCTGGGGACCGCGCCCTTCCAGTAATCCGGGTTGGCTTTATAGCGAACTTGGGCATCCTTGGCATAGCGAGTCAGGATGAACGGCCCTGTGCCGATGGGCTTGCTGTTCAGTTCGGCGGTTTTACCGGCCTTGAGCAACTGGTCGGCGTACTCGGCGGAATAGATCGAGGTGAACGGCATGGCCAGGTCACGCAGGAACGGCGATTCAGGGCGCGTCAGGGTGAATTTGACGGTGTGCTCGTCGATTTTCTCGATGCTTTTAAGCAGGGTATTGAAGCCCATGCTTTCGAAATACGGGTAGCCGGTCAGAGACTTGGCATGCCAAGGGTGCTTCGGGTCCAGCTGGCGCTGAAAGCTCCAAAGAACGTCATCGGCGTTCATCTCGCGGCTTGGCTTGAAGTAATCGGTGGTCTGGAACTTGACGCCCTTGCGCAGGTGGAAGGTGTACGTCAGGCCATCGTCACTGACCTCCCAGCTTTCGGCCAGGTTAGGTTCGGTTTCGGTGGTGCCGGGCTTGAAGCCGACCAGTTTGTCCAGAAAGGTTTCTGCGGTGGCATCTGCCGTCACAGCGGTGGTGTATTGAACGATATCAAAGCCTTCCGGGCTGGCTTCGGTGCACACCACCAAGGGCTTGGCCGAGACGCTCAGTGCCGCGCTGAACAGGGCCAGGGCGATCGAGTTGCGTAGCGATAACAGTTTCAATGCAAACCTCCGTTGATGTGATGCCTGTGTGACCGGCGCGGCGCCGGACAAGTTGCCCGGTGCCGCGCCTGCCAGGGTGCGGATTACAAGATGTTGAATGGAATGGTGGTAACCAGACGGAACTCGTTCAGGTTGCCGTCAGCCTGGTTTTCGCTGGCGCGGTGCGTGGTGTAGGTCGCACGGATGGCTGTGGCCTTGAGCGGGCCGGACTGTACCGCATACGAGGTGCCGATGCCGTACTCGTAGTGGGTTTCGCCGTCCATTGCGCGCACGTCGCTGTACGCGGTGCCTTTGTAGTGGGTGCCGTCGATGTCCCAGCCACGTGCCTGGTAGATGTTGAATTTCAGGCCCGGTACGCCGTACTCAGCCATGTTCAACACGTAGGCTACCTGCAGCGATTTCTCGTTCGGGCCGTTGAAGTCCGAGAGCAGGGAGTTGGCCAGGAAGATGGCGTTGGTTTCGTGGGCGTAGTCGAAGTACTCGTTACCGGCCACTTCCTGGTAGGCGATGCTCAGGCTGTGGGCCTTGTGCGTACCGGTGAAGGAAAGGCTGTAAGTATCGTTATCGATCTCGCCCATTTTGCGCTGGCCGGAATCTTTGGTTTTGTAGTAGTTCAGGTTGGTGCTCAGGCCTACGACATTGGTGTCACCCATTTCGTGGGTGAAGCCGAAGTAGTACTGGTGCCAGAAGTCTTCCAGGTTCGACGCGTAGAAGCTGGTGGTCAGGCTGTCAGTCGGCTTGTAGTCGCCGCCCAGCATGTCCAGACGATCTGCGGTCTGGCTGCGGTCGCCGTATTCAGAGCGGAACTTGTCCAGGCTCTGTTCCATACGCGGGGAGACGCGGTCGAAGCTGGCGGCCTGCAGGGACAGGTTGTTGAACTCGTCGCTCTGCACGGCAAAACCCTGGAAGCTCGAGGGCAGCGCACGGTTACCGATATAGGCCACAACCGGGGTGTTCACCGACTGGCGACCCATGGTCAGGGTGGTGTTGGAGATGCGTGCCTTGACGTTGCCCAGGCCCATTTTGCTCCATTGGCCCACGGCATCGCCGTCGCTGTCTGCCAGGGTGCGGTTGGAGCTGCCAGCGAAGTCGCCGGTGTCACGGTCCAGGGCAATGGCGTTGTACAGCGCCAGTTCCGTGGAGAAACCTACAACGCCCTGAGTGAAGCCCGAGGTGTAGTTGACGATGGTGCCTTGCTGCCAGTTGATACGACGTGGAGTGGTCTTGCGCACGCCGTCATCGTTGTAGCCGAACACGCTGTCGCGACGACGCAGTTCGTTGGCGTACCAGTTACGCGTAGTGCCGGTCAGGTGTTGATCTTCAAAGAAACCGTTGGCGTCGGCCTGGGCGTTCTTGGTGCTCAGCCCGGTTGGCACGAATGCCTGGCTGGCGGGCTCTGCCTGGGCCATTGCGCTCAAGGAGGCGATGGACAAAGCGACTGCTGCGGTACTGATCTTTCTCACGATTGAAGCTCCCTTACTACTTTTATATACGCCAGTTTTATGGTCTGGCTTTGATGGCATGCGGCTCGTGGGCCGCACTTTGTTTACTTGAAAACTGCACTTGAAACTGAAAGCCTGCCACGGCAATGCGCGCTGCCCTGGTCAGGGGCAGCGGGCTTTTTGCAGTGTTTGAACGTTACTCGGCGATGCTGACGCCGGAGAAGGTGTTACGCCCGAACGGGCTGACCTTGAACCCCTGGACTTCAGCGCGCAGTGGCTGATTGACCGTGGAGTGGGCAATCGGTGTGATCGGCACTTGTTGCTTGAGGTACTGCTGGGCCTGTTTGTACAGGTCAACACGCTTGGCGTGGTCGGCGGTCGCGACAGCGGCCTTGACCAACGCGTCGTATTTCTCGTCGCACCACATGGAGTAGTTGTTACCGCCAATGGCCGCGCAGCTGTACAGCGTGCCCATCCAGTTGTCCGGATCACCGTTGTCACCGGTCCAGCCAATCAGCGAAATATCGTGCTCGCCGTTCTTGGTGCGCTTGAGGTATTCGCCCCACTCGTAGCTGACGATCTTGACCTTGATGCCCACCTTGGCCCAGTCGGCCTGGAGCATTTCAGCCATCAGCTTGGCGTTCGGGTTGTACGGGCGCTGAACCGGCATCGCCCACAAGGTCAGCTCGGTGCCTTCCTTGATGCCAGCGGCGCGCAGCAGCTCTTTGGCTTTTTCCGGGTTGTACTCTGCGTCTTTAATGGTCTCGTCGTAGGACCATTGGGTCGGTGGCATGGCGTTGACGGCCAGTTGACCGGCGCCCTGATACACAGCGTTGATGATGGCCTTCTTGTTGACGGCCATGTCCAGCGCCTGACGCACTTCCAGTTTGCCCAATGGTTCGTGGCGCACGTTGTACGAGATATAACCCAGGTTGAAACCGGCCTGTTCCATGACTTTCAGGCTTTTATCTTCCTTGAGCTTTTGCAGATCTGCCGGGCGCGGGTTCAGCGATACCTGGCACTCGTTGGCTTTGAGCTTTTGCATGCGCACCGACGCGTCGATGTTGATGGCGAAAATCAGGTTGTCGATTTTCACGCGGCTCGGGTCCCAGAACTCTTTGTTGCCCTTGTAACGGATCTGCGAGTCTTTCTGATAACGCTGGAAGACAAATGGGCCGGTGCCGATAGGCTTCTGGTTGATGTCATGCAGCTCGCCGGATTTCATCAATTGGTCGGCGTATTCAGCGGACAGAATCGAGGCGAAGTTCATGGCGACGTTCTGGATGAACGCGGCGTCCACTTTGTTCAGGGTGAACACCACGGTCAGCGGACCGGTTTTTTCCACTGACTTGAGGTTTTTGTTCATCCCCATGCCGTTGAAGTACGGGAATTCAGTCGGGTAAGCGACGCGGAACGGGTGGTCTGTCTTGAGCATGCGGTTGAATGTGAACAGCACGTCATCGGCGTTGAATTCGCGTGTTGGCTTGAAGTACGGGGTGGTGTGGAACTTCACGCCTTCACGCAGGTGAAAGGTGTAGACCAGGCCGTCTTCGGACACGTCCCACTGGGTGGCGAGTGCCGGGACAACCGCGGTGCTGCCTTGCTCGAATTCGGTGAGGCGGTTGTAGATCGGTTCAGCGGCATCGTTGTCGGTGCCGGCGGTGTACTGAGCAATGTCGAAACCCGCCGGGCTGCCTTCTGAGCAAAACACCAGATTGCTGGCCGCCTGGGCTGCTGGCGTGAGCGCCAATAACCCCAGGCTGAATAACGACGACAGGGCTGTTTTCTTATACATGATGATCTTTATCCCTAAATGTGAGTCGTAAATGCCCAACAGATATCAGGCAAAGGAATCCCTGCAATCTGGAAGCCTTCTCGACTGCTCAGCAATAAATTGAAATAGCTTGATCCACGCCGTCGAAGGTATGTCCGTCGGGCGCGACAGTAAATAGTCCGTATTGCCTAAAGTTTCGTAAGAAAGTTCTGTCGGCGGTTTGCGCAATGTATGTAGGAGCTGCCGAAGGCTGCGAAGGCGTTATACCTGACGCACCGCAATTCGCAGCCTTCGGCAGCTCCTACAGGGAATTACACAGGGCTTATATATCCGACAAACGGAATTAACTGCGCTGTACAAACAGCGCAGTTAATTGATTCCTTACTTGCCAGTCACGCTAACACCGTAGAACGAGTTCAAGCCAAACGGGCTGATCTTGAAATCTTGTACGGTTGTGCGCATCGGTTGGTAAACCGTGGAGTGCGCAATAGGCGTCATAGGCACTGCATCTTTGAGAAGATGCTGGGCTTGTTTGTACAGTTCGGTACGCTTGGCCTGATCTGTGGTTTCTTTCGCCTGATGGATCAGGGTGTCGAAAGGCTTGTCGCACCACTTGGCAAAGTTGTTGCCGTTGATCGCGTCACAGCCAAACAGGGTGCCGAGCCAGTTGTCCGGGTCACCGTTGTCGCCGCTCCAGCCAATCAGCATCGCGCCGTTTTCGCCGGCCTTGGCGCGCTTGATGTACTCGCCCCATTCATAGCTGACGATCTTGGCGTTGATACCGATCTTCTTCCAGTCGGACTGGAGCATTTCGGCCATCAGTTTGGCGTTCGGGTTGTAAGGACGCTGAACCGGCATCGCCCACAGGGTGATTTCGGTGCCTTCCTTCACGCCAGCCTGCTTGAGCAAGGCCTTGGCTTTTTCAACATCGAACGGCGCATCCTTGATGGTGGTGTCGTAAGACCACTGGGTCGGCGGCATGGCATTGACAGCCAATTGGCCCGCGCCCTGGTACACCGCATCGATGATGCCTTGCTTGTTCACGGCCATGTCGAGGGCCTGACGGACTTCCTTGATCGCCAACGGGTTCGGCTTATCGTCGCCCTTGATCTTGTCCATGGTGTTGTAGGCGATGTAACCCAGGTTGAAGCCTGCCTGATCCGGCATCTTCAGGGCTTTATCGGCCTTGAGTGGGGCCAGGTCAGCTGGACGTGGGTAAGCGGTGATCTGGCATTCGCCTTTCTTCAACTTCTGCGCACGAACCGAGGCGTCAGTGGTGATGGCGAAGATCAGGTTGTCGATCTTGACGTCTTCAGGCTTCCAGTAATCCTTGTTGCCGGTGTAACGGATGTTGGAGTCTTTCTGGTAGCTCTTGAACACGAACGGGCCAGTGCCGATGGGCTGCTGGTTGATCAGTTCTGGCTTGCCTTCTTTAAGCAGTTTGTCAGCGTATTCAGCGGACTGAATCGAGGCAAAGCTCATGGCCAGGTTCTGGATGAACGCAGCGTCGACTGTGCCGAGCGTCATCTTGACGGTGTGGGCATCAACCTTCTCGATCTTGGTGATGTTGGTGTCCATCGCCATGTCGGTGAAGTACGGGAATTCAGTCGGGTACGCCTTACGGTAAGGCATGTCCTTGTCGATCATGCGGTTGAACGTGAACAGCACGTCATCGGCATTGAATTCGCGGGTCGGCTTGAAGTACGGGGTGGTGTGGAACTTGACGCCTTCACGCAGGTGGAAGGTGTACGTCAGGCCATCCGGGGTAACGTCCCAGCTGGTGGCCAGGCCTGGAGTTACGGCGGTGCCGCCACGTTCGAACTGGCTCAGACGGTTGAATACGGTTTCTGCCGCAGCGTCGAAATCAGTACCGGTGGTGTACTGGCCTGGATCGAACCCGGCCGGGCTGCCCTCGGAGCAGAACACGAGGTTCGAGGCTGCCTGAGCGAATGGGGCTGCAGTGATCAAGCCTGCGCTGAGTAGAAACGGAATGACCGCGTGTTTGAGCATGGTGGCCTCAGTTGTTGTCATTTTTAAAATTGAGGGAACAGCCTTTTGGGCCGATCCTGCCGATACTTATGCAGGGGCCATACCCAAAGCAAGATGTTGGCGCCAGAGAAGTAACAAAGAGTGGCACGAACGTACAGGAATGTCGCATCAGTGTAATTTTTGGCGCATTTGATCGTTTGCGCGTCGTATTGAGAAAGGTTGTGCGCACCAAAATCGCGCAACCAAGCGTGTTGAATGCACTCGGTTGGCGCGACAGTGTTACCGGTTGAACAATTGGTCCGGGTTTATTTGGAAAGGCCCACCCCGTAGAAAGGCGTCAGGCCGAACGGGCTGAGCTTGAAGTCCTGAACTTCCTTGCGCATCGGCTGGAAGACCTTGGAGTTGGCAATCGGCGTGATTGGCACCTGGGCTTTGAGAATGTGCTGAGCCTGTTGATAGAGCTTGATGCGCTCGTCGCGGTCGGTGGTCAGCTTGGCCTTTTGCACCAGCTTGTCGTAGGCCGGGTCGCACCATTTGGCGTAGTTGCTGCCCTTGACCGCCGCGCAGCTGTAGAGCACGCCGAGCCAGTTGTCAGGGTCGCCGTTGTCGCCGGTCCAGCCATAGATCATGGCGTCATGCTCACCGGCCTTGGCGCGCTTGATGTACTCGCCCCATTCATAGCTGACGATGTTGGCCTTGATGCCGACCTTGGCCCAGTCGGCCTGAATCATCTGCGCCGACATCCGTGCGTTGGGGTTGGACGCACGCTGGACCGTCATGGCCCACAAGTTGATCTGCGTACCCGGTGCGATGCCCGCTTCCTTCAACAGCTGCCTGGCTTTGACCGGGTCGTGCGGCGCGTCCTTGATGCTCGGGTCGTAGCTCCACTGCCCAGGCGGGATCGCGTTCTGGGCCAGTTGCCCGGCGCTCTGGTACACGGCCTTGATGATTGCCGGTTTATCGATGGCCATGTCCAGTGCCTGGCGCACCTTGAGCTGGTCCAGTGGCGGATGGGTCACGTTATAGGCCAGGAAGCCCAGGTTGAAGCCTGGCTGGCTGATCACTTTGAGGTTCGGGTCTTTCTGCATCTCTTCGATGTCTTGCGGGCGCGGGTAGCCGCTGACCTGGCATTCCCCGGCTTTGAGCTTCTGCATGCGCACGGCCGCATCACCGCTGATGGAGAAGATCAGGTGATCGAGCTTCACGTCCTCGGGTTTCCAGTAGGCAGTGTTGCCGTCGTAGCGGATCTGCGCGTCCTTCTGATAACGCTTGAACACGAACGGGCCGGTGCCGATGGGCTTCTGGTTGATGTCTTCGGCTTTGCCCTGTTTGAGCAGTTGGTCTGCATATTCGGCGGACTGCACCGAGGCAAAGCTCATGGCCAGGTTCTGCACAAACGCGGCATCGACGTTGTTCAGGTTGAATTTGACCGTCAGGTCATCAACCTTTTCTACGCTCTTGATCGTGGTGTTCATGCCCATGTCGGTGAAGTACGGCGACTCGGACGGGTAGGCTTTGCGGAACGGGTGGTTGGCATCCAGCAGGCGCTGGAAGGTGAACAGCACGTCGTCGGCGTTGAAGTCGCGGCTCGGGGTGAAGTAATCAGTGGTGTGAAACTTCACGGCGGGGCGCAGGTGGAAGGTGTAAACCAGGCCATCGCTGGAAACGTCCCACTTGGTGGCGAGCCCAGGTTCGACTTCAGTGCCGCCGCGCTTGAACTGGGTGAGGCGGTTGAAGACTGTTTCTGCCGATGCATCGAAATCGGTGCCGCTGGTGTATTGGCTGGGGTCGAAACCGGCCGGGCTGGCTTCGGAGCAGTAGACCAGCGTGCCAGCCGCCTGGGCCAATGGCGCACAGGCGAGAAGGGCGGCGGTCAGGAGCAGCGGTTTGAATACGTTCTTTTCCATGAAGCCCTCGTGGTTGCGGCACTGATGCGGATAGACAACGGATAGTGCCGCACTCACAAGGTTCCCGACAAATTGTTGAGGGGGCTGGGAGGCGATTGCGGTGTCCCTGATACACCACTGTCATTGTGGGAGCGAATTCATTCGCGAAGGCGAAGGTACAGACGATGAAGATATGTCGAATGTACCGGCCTCTTCGCGAATAAATTCGCACACAGGAGATCGCATTCCCATGTGGACCCGAGGATTACTTATCGCGGGTCAGGTACCACCCCAATGGTGTCAGCTTCCAGAGCTGGACCAGCGGGTGGTCGGACTTAAGAAATGTCTCAAGGAATTGACCTCCCTTCTCTCTGAAGCTCTCCAGCTGGTCCATTGCGTGTTGGCGTGCCTGGCTGGCAACGTTTTCAAGGTGGCTCCTGCTCGAGGCTTGACGGATCCGATCAGGGTTTGCCATGGCCCAGTCCAGAACGATTTGGTCCTGCCAGTGGATGTCCATCGGATGCTTGATATGACCCGCAGCAATCTCCACTGGATCGTGTGAATCGGGTATGTTCTGCCAACGTCTAAGCATAGTTCGCCCCAAGTGTCGGACGGCCTCTCGCGCCAAAAGCACCGACAGCTCGTGCAACGGATGCTCCCCATGATCCTTTGCCAGCTGCGAGTGGGACGGATCAGTGGAGCCGCTGGTGTTCGGGTCATCGCCCAGATGGGTTTGTACGTCGTCGATGCTGTTGCCCAACACCGTCAGCAGGCCCTGCATGGCCGCGCCGAATGCGTTGTTGACCAACTGGCCGGGCAGGCGCACATGGTGGAGCAGCGCCTCGATATAGTCGGAGTAGGGCAACTCCGCCCACTGGTCGCGGGTATGCAGGAATGACTCGTAGGCCTTCAGGTATTTTTCGTTGGGATGTTCTTCTAGAAGAATCTGCACAACCTGATCCCTTTCATTGCGCTCGCCGGCCTGGATGGCGCCGAATGTCGTGTCCTTGACTGAGAACAGGATTTTGCCCAGCGGCGCCGCAAGGCTGGCAACGGCGTCGCTCGAACCAAACATGCCGGTTACCAGTGGCAGCCCATGTTTGCAGTCGGTAGCAGAGGTCCAGGGCAGTACTTGGGTATAACCCAGCTTGATCAGGCTCAACTCCACATAGTTGGAGTGGGCGTAGAAGTCCTCGAGAATGTGCAGCGCAGAGCCCAGTGCCCGCAGACCATCGGTAGATTCCAACCCTGCCTTCAGCGCGGTTTTCAGCTCGGCCTGCATCACCGTGCTGCTGCGCTGGATGTAGCGCTTCATGGACGTTTGATAGTCCACCTCGAGCAGTGGATCGTCTTCTTCAACCCAGGCTTCGAAATCGGCGTCCCGAGTGGTGGGGTCGAAGGATGGCGGGTTGATGACTTTAGGGTTGTCGATGTGCTCGCTGGGGCGATACACGCCCAGTCGTTGCGGCGTGACCCTGAATTTCTCCCGGTCGATCTTCATCAGGTCGCTGAATTCCTTGACCGCCAGTACATCAACGATGCGGGTCAGGGCGTCGCGGGATAAGACGTCGGGGAAGTTTTTAGGTGTGTGAGCGGCTCGCACAATCTTGGGGTCGAGCAATTGGGAGAAGTCCCGAAGCCAGTTGCCATAGTAGATGGCTCTGATTTCATGCTGGCGAAAGCCTGCGTGCTCAAGTACCGATTCTATCGAGCCGTGGGTCGCTTCTTCTTCACTGCCTTCCCCGGCCCCAAAGCGAGGTTCGATACGAAAGGGGGGCGTGCCGCTCAGCCCGGTTGCCTCGGCACTTTTTTGTACGTGTAGCGAGTGTTCAATAACAGGATTCATCCATGATTCCTTGCAAAAAAGTTTTCGGTCAATGCGAGTACGTAGTTTAAGGCGGGAGTTTTTTTGGGGAATCAGACGGGGGAGTCAGGGGTTGTAAGACGAAGGGACGTGAGCGGGGTGAAACGGAGGGTGGATATGGATCGGTCTCTGACGACCCATTGGTTGCCCTCGACCTGAAGTGCGACGTGGGACCGGCTTTAGCCGGGAAGGCGTTATTTCGGACGACCATTATCAGTGACCGTCCCGGCCTCTTCCCGGCTAAAACAAAGGATGGGTGTTACGGAATCGCGACTTCAATGGTGCCGTCAGCGGTCACGGTTACCTGGCTGGTGCCTGCTTCCACATCCGGGGTCGGCGCGGCATCGGCGCCGCGTGCTGCTTTCATCATCATGACCGGCGCGCGCAGGTACGGCTGTGGATAACCCGAGGTGTTGAAGTTCAGGTTCACCAGCTTGTAGCCGGTGCCGCCCAGCGCATCGGTAACCAGTTGCGCGCGGGTGCGGAAGGCCTTGACGGCTTCTTTGAGCAACTCGTCTTCGCTGGCTTTGCGGGTTGGCGTTGCGATGGCGAAGTCCATGCCGCCCATTTTCATGTCGCCCAGCATTTCGCCGGTCAGCTTGGAAAGGGCTGCAAAATCGGCGCTTTCCAGGCGCAGCTCAGCGCGTTCTCGCCAGCCAGTGATCTTCTGGCCTTTTTCTTCGTAAATCGGGTAGCTGCTGCGGTTGCCCTGGCGGATGGTGATGTCTTTGACCTGGCGCGCCTGGCCGAGCGCCTTGTTCAGTGTCTCGGTGACTTCAGCCGCGAGCTTTGCCGGGTCGGTATTCTGTGCTTCGGTGTACAGCGTGACATTCATCAGGTCGCGGCTGACTTCCTTGTTGACCTCTGCATGCACGGAAACCTGGTTGTAATGCACCTCTTCTGCCATGGCAGGGGCACTGATCAATGCAGCGGCGCCAAGGGCGAGAAGTGCGGTAGCAGGGCGAAGGCTGAACATAAAAACTCCTTGTTAATGAACTCACCCGGGACGAGCGTCCAGCGGGCGCAAAGCAATAAGACTGTAAATGGCAAGGCAGGTTCCGGCCAGCGGGGCGCCTGAACGAGGCAGCCGACAGATGAATGATTGATGAAACCTTGCAATGCTTTGATGCAGTTTTCCCAGTTTGGCGGGCTGCTTGGTTATACTCGCTGCGATTCGCCTGGAGCACTCATGAGGAGAGCTCATGCTCGCCCCCGTACAATTGCTGTCCGCTACCCGTCAGAACCTCTGGCGCCTGACCATTATCCGCATGCTGGTGCTGGCCGCGCAGGCCGGTTCGGTGGGTATTGCCTACCTGTTTCACCTGTTGCCGCTGCCCTGGATGCAACTGGCAGTGACCCTTGGGTTTTCCATGGTCTGGTGCGCCGTCACGGCGATTCGCCTGCGCACCTCGTTGCCGGTCACCGAGCAGGAATACTCGGTGCAACTGGCGTTCGATCTGTTTATCCACAGTGCGTTGCTGTATTACTCCGGCGGTTCGACCAATCCGTTCGTTTCCTACTACCTGGTCCCGCTGACCATTGCGGCCGTGACCCTGCCGTGGCGCTATTCATTAATTCTCTCGGGCATCGCCCTGGCGCTTTACAGCTGGCTGCTGGGCCACTCGTTCCCACTGGACACCTACCCGATCTCCCGGGAAAACATGCAGATCTACGGCATGTGGCTGAGTTTTGCCCTGGCCGCGTCGGTCATTACCTTCTTTGCCGCGAAGATGGCCGAAGAGCTCCGGCGTCAGGAACAGCTGCGTTCGGAGCGCCGTGAAGAAGGGTTGCGCGATCAGCAACTGCTTGCCGTGGCGACCCAGGCTGCAGGTGCTGCCCACGAGCTGGGCACGCCGCTGGCCACCATGAGCGTGCTGCTCAAGGAAATGCGCCAGGACCACAAGGACCCGGCGTTGCAGGATGACCTTGAAGTGCTCCAGGAACAGGTCAAGCAGTGCAAGCAGACCCTGCAGCAACTGGTACGCGCTGCCGAGGCCAATCGTCGCCTGGCGGTCGAGATGCAGACCGTCAATCATTGGCTGGCCGAGTCGCTCAATCGCTGGCACTTGATGCGCCCGGAGGCCAGCTACCGATTCCAGTTGCTGGGCAAGGGCACTGCGCCCATGCTGGCGCCGCCGCCGGACCTGACACAGGCGCTGCTCAACCTGCTCAATAACGCAGCCGACGCCTGCCCCGAAGGCCTGGAAGTGAATCTGAGCTGGGACACCCAGGAAATCTGCATCAGCATTCGTGACCATGGCCCCGGTGTGCCGCTGGCCATCGCCGAGCAGATCGGCAAACCGTTTTTTACGACCAAAGGCAAAGGCTTCGGCCTGGGTCTGTTTTTGAGCAAGGCCAGCGTGACCCGCGCGGGCGGCTCGGTAAAACTCTACAGTCACGAGCAAGGCGGTACGCTCACCGAGCTGCGCCTGCCATGTGACGCCCGAGGAGATGATGTATGAGTGACGAAATCCAGGTTGAAGGCGAAGAGCTGCCGCATCTGTTGCTGGTTGATGATGACGCGACGTTCACTCGCGTCATGGCCCGGGCGATGTCGCGACGCGGTTTTCGCGTCAGCACCGCAAGTTCCGCTGAAGAAGGGCTGATCCTGGCCCAGTCGGACATTCCCGAATTCGCCGCGCTGGACCTGAAAATGGACGGCGATTCCGGCCTGGTGCTGCTGCCCAAGCTACTGGAGCTGGACCCGGACATGCGCGTGGTGATCCTCACCGGTTATTCGAGCATTGCCACGGCGGTGGAGGCGATCAAGCGCGGCGCCTGCAACTACCTGTGCAAACCGGCCGATGCCGATGACGTGCTGGCGGCGCTGCTGTCCCAGCATTCGGACCTGGACACCCTGGTGCCGGACAACCCGATGTCGGTGGACCGCCTGCAGTGGGAGCACATTCAGCGCGTGCTGACCGAGCATGAAGGCAACATTTCCGCGACCGCCCGGGCGCTGGGCATGCACCGCCGCACCTTGCAGCGCAAATTGCAGAAGCGTCCCGTACGCCGCTAAGCGCTTTTTCAGTCATGGATGATCGCGTCGAGCGTCTGTTGCCTCTGCACAGACGCTGAACTTCACTACGAAGTCGAGTCATCACCCATGAAGCGCAATGCCGAATACAGCATCGTCAATGACAGCGTGCACGAAAAGTTCTTTTCCCGCGTCTGGAAGCTGATCACCCCTTACTGGCGCAGCGAAGAAAAGCGCCTGGCCTGGATACTGTTGCTCGCCGTGATTGCGCTCTCGCTGTTCAGCGTGGGTATTTCCGTGGTCCTCAACAGCTGGTACCGGGATTTCTACAACGCGCTGGAAAAGAAGGACCTGGCGGCGTTCACTCAGTCGATCCTGTATTTCTGCGGCATTGCCACGTTCGGGATTCTCGGCGCCGTGTACCGGCTGTACCTGACCCAGATGCTGACCATCCGCTGGCGACGCTGGCTGACCGAGCAGCACTTCAGCAAATGGCTGAGCCATAAAAACTACTACCGGCTGGAGCAGGGCGGTTATACCGATAACCCGGACCAGCGGCTGTCCGAGGACCTCAACCAGTTCACCAGCAGTACCTTGAGCCTGGGCCTGGGCTTGATGAAGACCGTGGTCAGCCTGGTGTCGTTCTCGATCATCCTCTGGGGTGTTTCCGGCAGCATCGAGCTGTTCGGCATCACCATCCCCGGCTACATGTTCTGGGCGGCTTTCCTTTATGCAGTGGTCGGAAGCTGGCTCACCCATGTCATCGGTCGTCGTCTGATCCCCCTGAGCAATCAGCAGGAGCGTTACGAAGCTGACCTGCGTTTCTCGCTGGTGCGGGTGCGCGAGCATGCCGAGAACATTGCGCTGTCCAACGGCGAACCCAACGAGAACGCGCGGCTCAGTTCGCGATTTGGCCAGGTCTGGAGCAACTATTGGTCGATGATGGGGGTGCAGAAACGTCTGACGTTCTTCACGGCGGGCTATTCGCAGATCGCCGTGATCTTCGCCTTTATGGTGGCCGCGCCGCGTTACTTCGCGGGCAAGATCGAGTTGGGCGAGCTCATGCAGATCAACTCGGCCTTTGGCAGCGTGCAGGAAAACTTCAGCTGGTTCATTGATGCCTACGCCACGCTGGCCTCATGGCGGGCGACCTGTGACCGGTTGTTGAGCTTTCGCCAGGCGATGGATCAGAACGAGGCGCAGGTGTCGGCTATCGATATCCAGCAGGCGGGCAGCTCGCTGAGTATCGAAGGGCTGGCGTTGCAACTGGGGGCCAGTCGTCAGCTGTTGAATAACGCGAACCTTGAGGTGGCGGCGGGCGAGCGAGTCATGCTCAGCGGGCGCTCCGGCAGCGGTAAAAGCACACTGCTGCGGGCCTTGGGTGGTTTGTGGCAGGACGGCAAGGGCCATATCCGGTTGCCAGCCGAGCGTTATCTGTTCCTGCCGCAAAGCCCTTATCTGCCGATTGGCACCCTGCGCGAGGCGCTAAGTTATCCACAGGGCGTCGAGACTTACCCGGCTGAGCGTTTCGCGGAGGTCTTGGAGACCTGCCGACTGAGTCATCTGACTTCACGCCTGGACGAGAGCAATCACTGGCAGCGCATGCTGTCCCCCGGCGAGCAGCAGCGCCTGGCGTTTGCCCGGGCCTTGCTGTTCGAACCGCAATGGCTGTTTATGGATGAAGCCACCTCTGCCATGGATGAAGAAGATGAGGAGCAGCTGTACCAGGCTGTGATCGATGAGTTAGCGGATGTAACTGTGATCAGCATCGGCCACCGCAGCAGCCTCAAGCGCTTTCATCGACGGCTGCTGCGTATCGAGGGCGGGCAATTGCAGGAACAGCCTCGTTCGCAACCCGTTGTATGACCATATCCGGGAAAACGGTCGCTTTTACGAATGTGATCGTATAACTCGGTGAGCTATCATGTGTTCTTTCCCAGGTTGAGATTGATGTTGCATATGGAAAATCAAAGCGCTCCTCCTCGCGCACGGCGCAAGCACCGCAGCCTGGCGCAGGAGTTGGTTACTGAACTGTCCGAGCGTATTCGCAGCGGGCTGCTCAAGCGTGGCGACAAACTGCCGACGGAATCGGCAATCATGGAAGAGCAGGGCGTCAGCCGAACGGTTGTTCGTGAAGCCATCTCGCGTTTGCAGGCTTCTGGCCTGGTCGAGACGCGGCACGGCATCGGCACCTTTGTGCTGGACACGCCGAGCCCGAGCGGCTTTCGGATCGATCCGGCGACCATCGTCACCTTGCGTGATGTGCTGGCGATTCTCGAGTTGCGCATCAGCCTGGAGGTTGAATCGGCCGGGCTGGCCGCGCAGCGCCGCAGCGACGAGCAGTTGCTGGCGATGCGCACGGCGCTTGATGCCTTGAACGAGAGCGCGGCCCATGCGACAGACGCAGTGTCGTCGGACTTCCAGTTTCACCTGCAGATCGCGTTGTCCACGGGCAACCGTTATTTCACCGACATCATGACTCACCTGGGGACGAGCATCATCCCGCGCACCCGGCTGAACTCGGCGCGGCTGGCCCACGATGACCAGCAGCACTACATGACCCGCCTGAGCCGCGAGCACGAAGAAATCTACGACGCCATCGCCCGCCAGGACTCCGACGCCGCCCGCGCTGCCATGCGCCTGCACCTGACCAACAGCCGCGAACGGTTGCGCCACGCCCATGAAGAGGCGGAGTCGCAAAGGGCTTGAATTTGGGCTAAACCCGGATTTTGAAGAGAACATCGAGCCTGTAGGAGCTGCCGCAGGCTGCGAACAGCGGCGGGTCAGATACACCGCCTTCGCAGCCCTCGTAACCTCGGTCAGCTCAGGACTGGGGTGTACCTGAAAGAACGCATGCCCCTGTGGGAGCGAATTCATTCGCGAAGGCTCCGGTGCAGATGATAGATGAACGTCGGATGTAAGGGCCTCTTCGCGAATGAATTCGCTCCCACGGGTTCGGTAGTCGTTTGTAGGAGCTGCCGAAGGCTGCGAATGGCTGCGGGTCAGATACACCGCTTTCGCAGCCCTCGTAACCTCGGTCAGCTCAGGACCTGGGTGTTCCTGAAAGAACGCATGCCCCTGTGGGAGCGAATTCATTCGCGAAGGCTGCGGTACAGACGGTAGATGAGCATCGGATGTAAGGGCCTCTTCGCGAATGAATTCGCTCCCACGGGTTCGGTGGTCGTTTGTAGCAACTGAGAAGGCTGCGAATGGCGGAGTGTCAGGTGTGCCGCTTTCGCAGCCTTCGGCAGCTCCTACAGAGACTTCATCCCACCCAAGCCCTGTAGTGATCATACGACCTTAGTCTAGCCAGTTTCCTTGCCATCCCCATTCCTGCGGGGCGTGGGATACCATTCGGCACCCTCTCTGGAAAAAGTTCAAAATCCCTGTTGAGTGATTTTAGTATCAGTTGTACGATGACTTACGACATCGGCACACAGCTGATGATCCATTCACTTTTTGCTGCTCAGGGTGTTCGAATAATGAATCCACAAGAACTGAAGTCCATCCTTTCCCACGGTCTGCTGTCCTTCCCGGTTACCGATTTCAATGCCCAGGGCGACTTCCATCGCGCTGGCTACATCAAGCGTCTTGAGTGGTTGGCCCCGTACGGCGCCAGCGCACTGTTCGCGGCCGGCGGTACAGGTGAGTTCTTCTCCCTGGCAGCCAGCGAATACTCTGAAGTGATCAAGACTGCCGTCGACACTTGCGCCACCAGCGTGCCAATCCTGGCAGGCGTGGGCGGTTCGACCCGTCAAGCCATCGAGTACGCTCAAGAAGCCGAGCGTCTGGGCGCCAAAGGCCTGTTGCTGCTGCCGCATTACCTGACTGAAGCCAGCCAGGACGGCGTTGCCGCCCACGTTGAAGCGGTGTGCAAATCGGTCAAGATCGGCGTCATCGTTTACAACCGTAATGTCTGCCGCCTGACCGCTCCGCTGCTGGAAAAACTGGCTGATCGCTGCCCTAACCTGATCGGCTACAAAGATGGCCTGGGTGATATCGAACTGATGGTTTCGATCCGCCGCCGTCTGGGCGACCGCTTCTCGTACCTGGGTGGTTTGCCGACCGCCGAAGTTTACGCCGCTGCCTACAAGGCGCTGGGCGTGCCGGTCTACTCGTCTGCAGTGTTCAACTTCGTGCCGAAGCTGGCCATGGACTTCTACCACGCCATCGCCAAGGAAGATCACGCTGCCGTCGACAAGATGATCGACGATTTCTTCCTGCCATACCTGGACATCCGTAACCGTAAATCCGGCTACGCCGTGAGCATCGTCAAAGCAGGCGCGAAAATCGCTGGCTACGACGCAGGTCCAGTGCGTACACCGCTGACTGACCTGACAGGCGAAGAGTACGAAATGCTCGCCGCGCTGATGGACAAGCAAGGCAAGCAATAAACGAAACCTGTCATTGAACCGCTGAGCAATCAGCGGTTTTTTGCCATGGGTAATTAGCCCGTAGCACAACGACTGATGATCAGCGGACAGCATGGCCCTCGAAGGCGATGGTCGGCTGCATCGGTGGCAACAATGCGTACTCACTGTCGGTGGGAGGTGTCGCGGATAGCGGCGTATTCCAAGGGGCCAACAGGCGCAGCAACACATACCAGCAGCAAAAACGATTTACCCGCGCAAAAAAATAATTAGTGGGAGTTAACGCACACATGCAAAAGTCCAAGCCGACTCACGTCCGCTATTTGATCCTGCTCATGCTGTTCCTGGTGACCACGATCAACTACGCCGACCGCGCCACCATTGCCATTGCCGGTTCCAGCCTGCAAAAAGACCTTGGCATCGACGCCGTCACCCTCGGGTTCATCTTCTCTGCGTTTGGCTGGGCCTATGTGGCCGGTCAGATTCCAGGCGGCTGGCTGCTCGACCGTTTTGGCTCCAAGAAAATCTACGCATTAAGCATCTTCACCTGGTCGTTGTTCACCTTGCTGCAAGGCTATGTCGGTGAATTCGGCGTCGGCTCCGCCGTCGTGGTGCTGTTCATGCTGCGGTTCATGGTGGGCCTGGCCGAAGCGCCTTCCTTCCCTGGCAACGCGCGCATCGTGGCTGCCTGGTTCCCCACCGCTGAACGCGGTACAGCCTCGGCCATCTTCAACTCCGCGCAATACTTCGCCACCGTGCTGTTCGCTCCGCTGATGGGCTGGATCGTGTACCGCTTCGGCTGGCAGCACGTGTTCATCGTGATGGGCGCCCTGGGTATCGTGTTCTCGGCCGTGTGGATGAAAACCATCTACAGCCCGCGCGAACACCCACGCATCAACAAGGAAGAGTTTGACCACATTGCCAACAACGGCGGCATGGTCGACATGGACCAAGACAAGGGCAAGGGCAGCAACGCAGGGCCAAAATGGGACTACATTCGTCAGCTGCTGACCAATCGCATGATGCTCGGTATCTACCTGAGCCAGTACTGCATCAACGGCATCACCTACTTCTTCCTGACCTGGTTCCCGGTGTACCTGGTGCAGGAACGCGGCATGACCATCCTCAAGGCAGGCATCATTGCTTCCTTGCCCGCCATTTGCGGCTTCATCGGTGGTGTGTTGGGCGGGATCATTTCCGACTACCTGCTGCGCAAAGGCCATTCGCTGACCTTCGCTCGCAAGGCGCCAATCATTGGTGGCCTGTTGCTGTCGACCTCGATCGTGGCCTGTAACTACGTTGACGTTGAATGGATGGTGGTGGGCTTCATGGCCCTGGCCTTCTTTGGCAAAGGTGTCGGCGCGCTGGGCTGGGCTGTAATGTCCGATGCTTCGCCGAAACAGATCGCCGGTTTGAGCGGTGGCCTGTTCAACACCTTCGGTAACCTGGCATCGATCAGCACCCCGATCGTGATCGGCTACATCATCGCAACCACTGGCTCGTTCAAATGGGCGCTGGTGTTTGTCGGTGCCAATGCGGTCGTGGCGGTGTTCAGCTACATCTTCATCGTGGGCGAGATCAAACGCGTTGAATTGAAAGAGCCTCCAGCGAAGGGGCCACTGACTGGTGAAGACGCCAGCGAACTTTCTCAAGTCAAATCCTGAGGAAACCGTGATGAACCTGATTCAACATGCCGATTCCCCACGTTACATCCGGCTCCATGAGCTGGATAACGTGGTAGTAGTGGTCAACGACCAGGGTGTGCCAGCGGGCACCGAGTTCGACAACGGCCTGGTGACCATCGACAACGTACCCCAGAGCCACAAGGTCAATACGGTCGATATCGCCGAAGGCGAGCCGATCATCCGTTACGGGCACACCATCGGTTATGCCTTGCAGCCGATTCCGAAGGGCAGTTGGGTCAGGGAAGATCAATTGCGCATGCCGTCGGCCCCGGCGCTGGACAGCCTGCCGATGTCCGATGCCGTGCCGGAACGCGGTGCGCCTATCGAGGGTTATACCTTCGAGGGTTATCGCAACGCCGACGGCACGGTCGGCACGCGTAACATCCTGGGGATTACTACCACTGTGCAATGCGTGACCGGCGTGTTGGATCACGCTGTCAAGCGCATTCGCGATGAGCTGCTACCCAAGTACCCGAACGTCGATGACGTGGTGGCGCTGACCCACAGCTATGGCTGCGGTGTAGCGATTACCGCGACTGACGCTTATATCCCGATTCGAACGGTGCGCAATCTGGCTCGCAACCCGAACCTGGGTGGCGAAGCCCTGGTGATTGGTCTGGGCTGCGAGAAATTGCAGGCCGGGCAAGTCATGCATGAAGACGACAGCTCTGTGGATCTCAGCGATCCATGGCTCTACAAGCTTCAGGACTCCAGCCATGGTTTCAATGAAATGATCGAACAGATCATGGAACTGGCTGAAGTGCGCTTGAAAAAACTCGATCTGCGCCGCCGCGAAACGGTTCCGGCGTCCGAGTTGATTCTGGGCATGCAATGCGGCGGCAGTGATGCGTTTTCCGGCATCACCGCCAACCCGGCATTGGGCTATGCCTCTGACTTGCTGTTGCGTGCCGGTGCGACGGTGATGTTTTCCGAAGTGACCGAAGTGCGCGACGCCATTTACTTGCTGACGTCCCGGGCCGAGTCCCTGGAAGTGGCGGGCGAACTGGTGCGGGAAATGGACTGGTACGACCGTTACCTGGCCAAGGGCGAGGCGGATCGCAGCGCCAACACCACGCCGGGCAACAAGAAGGGCGGGCTGTCGAACATTGTCGAGAAATCCCTGGGGTCGATCGTCAAGTCCGGCAGCAGCGCGATCAACGGGGTGCTTGGCCCTGGCGAGCGTTTCAAGCGCAAAGGCCTGATCTTCTGCGCCACCCCGGCCAGCGATTTTGTCTGCGGGACGTTGCAATTGGCCGCCGGTATGAACCTGCATGTGTTCACCACAGGTCGCGGCACGCCGTATGGCCTGGCGATGGCGCCGGTGGTCAAAGTGTCGACCCGTACTGAACTGGCGCAACGCTGGCCGGATCTGATCGACATCGACGCAGGCCGTATCGCAACCGGTCGTGCCACCATCGAGGACCTGGGTTGGGAGCTGTTCCACTTCTATCTGGACGTGGCCAGCGGCAAGAAGAAAACCTGGACCGAGCATTACCGGCTGCACAACGACATCACCTTGTTCAACCCGGCGCCGATTACCTGACGCCGCGATCCGGCAGATGAAATGCGACGTGGGACCGGCTTTAGCCGGGAAGACGCCAGTACATCCGATGCAGAGTCTGCGGCAGAAATACTGTCTTCCCGGCTAAAGCCGGTCCCACGAATGCTTTCTCCCACAGGTTTTCAGCCAGCCAAAACCACCGCCACGTCCCGAACATACTCCGGCGATGCCCCACGCCGCCGTGGCATACAGAACGCCCTGGCCTTCCTCCAAGGCGCAATCGAGCCTTGTCATAGCCTCAGTCTTAAAGCATCCCTCAAGTTCAGGCTAGCGGCTGAACGGTCAACCCGTGCCGGTGCGCTGTACCGCTGGTCCCTCGGGCTTTCAAACCGCCTGAACTTAGACGCCTGCCGAGTTCTCCCTAATGAGTCGCTTAATAAACGTCTTCGGGCGTTATTGCTTGTTTGAATAAGGAGAAACTCATGCGCGCACTTACTTATCACGGGGCTCACGATGTTCGCGTCGATACAGTGCCGGACCCGGTCATCGAAGAGGCCGATGACATCATCTTGAAAGTCACCGCCACCGCGATTTGCGGCTCTGACCTGCATTTGTATCGCGGCAAGATCCCGGCAACCGAGTCGGGCGATATCTTCGGTCACGAATTCATGGGCATCGTTGAAGAAGTTGGCTCACAGGTCACGGCGGTGCAGCCGGGTGACCGGGTTGTCATCCCGTTTGTGATCGCCTGCGGCAGCTGCTTTTTCTGCCAGCTGGACCAGTTCGCAGCGTGCGAAACCACCAATACCGGGCGCGGCGCGATTCTGAACAAGAAGTCGATACCACCGGGTGCTGCGCTGTTTGGTTTTAGCCATCTATATGGCGGTATTCCGGGCGGGCAGGCTGAGTACGTGCGCGTACCTAAGGGCAACACCGGGCCGTTCAAGGTGCCGGGAGCCCTGGCGGACGAGAAGGTGCTGTTCCTTTCCGACATTCTGCCAACGGCCTGGCAAGCGGTGCTCAATAGCGGTGTCGGTAAAGGCTCGAGCCTGGCGATTTACGGCGCCGGGCCAGTGGGTTTGCTCAGCGCGGCCTGCGCGCGGATGTGGGGCGTAGAAAAGATTTTCATGGTCGACCACCATCCGTATCGCCTGGCCTATGCGCAGAGCACTTATGGCGTGATCCCGATCAATTTCGATGACGACGATGATCCGGCAGACACCATCATCCACCAGACGCCGGGCCTGCGCGGAGTCGACGGTGTGATTGACGCAGTAGGTTTCGAAGCCAAGGGCAGCACCACGGAAACCATCCTTGCCACCCTGAAGCTTGAAGGCAGCAGCGGCAAGGCGTTACGCCAATGCATCGCGGCCGTGCGGCGTGGCGGTGTGGTCAGCGTGCCGGGTGTTTATGCGGGGTTTATCCACGGCTTCCTGTTTGGCGATGCGTTCGACAAAGGCCTGACCTTCAAAATGGGCCAGACCCATGTGCAACGCTACTTGCCTGAGTTGCTTGAGCACATTGAAAGCGGCGCACTCAATCCGGAAGCCATCATCACCCACCGCATGTCTCTGGAAGAGGCGGTTGAGGGTTACCGGATCTTCGACAAGAAAGAAGAGGACTGCCGCAAGGTGATTCTGGTGCCGGGGTTTGATAGCCGGGTTAGTGAATAATTGGCAGCAACCCAACTCCCCCGGTGGGAGCGAGCTTGCTCTCGAAGGCTATGTTCCTGCCTCCAGAAATCTACTTGGATGTCCTGGCCTCTTCGCGAGCAAGCTCGCTCCCACAGGTAATCACCGAGCCTGTGGGAGCGAGGCTTTATACCTCAAGAATACTTCGCCGAATGATGCGGGTAGTCCACAAGGCGGGCGCCGATGACCATTTCGCTGATCCAGTTGGTCAGCATCGAACTGTACAGGCTCTGGCTCAGGTCGCTGCTCAGTGCATGGTCAGCGCCGTCCACCAGGCGATAAGTCAGTGAGTGGGCCTGTTCGAAGGCACTGCGGTAGCTCATGAGCGTGGCATGGGGGACATAGTCGTCCTGCTCGGACTCGATCAGCAACACATCGCCATGGAATTCCTTGCAGGCGGCCAGCGCCCGGTTGTCGGCGGCGGTCACGGCCGAACGCCGGTAATGCGCCAGCTTGTCGCGATCCAGTTCCTGCTTGGGCATTTCCCAGTCTGCATCCCAATACAAGGCAGGCACCCGTAACGCCAGCCATTTGACCGGGCGCATTGAGCTCAGAATGGTGGCCAGATAACCCCCATAACTGCTGCCGATGACGGCAATCGCGTCGCTGTCCACGGCGGGGTGGCTGACCAGCCGATCGTAAGCGGCCAGCAGGTCGGCCAGGCTTTGCTCGCGGGACACCTTGGCGCGCATCTCGTGGGTGCGCTCGTGGCCGCGCAGGTCGAAGGTCAGGCACACGCAGCCAAGGCCAGTAATGTTTTTCGCCCGGGCCAGGTCGCGCTGCTGGCTACCGCCCCAGCCATGCACGAACAGAATCCCGGGGATCTTCGCCCCCGGCGTGAGGATGGTGCCGGAAATCGATTGCCCGTCAACGGCGATCTCGATGCTTTCACTGCTAACACTCATAAGGCTGCACCTTGGTAAATTTGCTGATCAAACCCACGTCCGGGTCGTCGCCTTCGTACAGCACGCTGGCGTCGGCGGGGATCCTGGTTTCGCCATAGATTTCGTGGGTCGACGCACAGATCCGTTGCAAGTCTGGATCCGCTGCGAAGGCCAGCAACGCTTCGACTTCGGCGGGGCTGGCTCCGCCGATTCGCCAGGATTGCTCCAGTACCCCGGAGCAACGTTCGCCTCTGGCGTTGGTGCCCTGGGCGATGTCGTAATTACGCCGGGAGGCGATGAAGTCCGGGAAGCACGCCAGCGCGGCTTTTTCGTAGTGCATGGCCTGCGTCACTGCGCGTCGCACGTGCTCATCCAGGTCCAGTTCGAGCAGTTTTTCGTAACCACCGCGTACGATCCACAGGGTCGAGCCGCCGTAGACCGTCTCGCCGCTGTTGTCTTCGGTCAGGCACTGGGTGCCGTGGTAACTGGCGACGATACCCGCGACCTGAACCTGGCCGACGCTCAAGGTGATCACATCGCTCAGATCTTCTTCGAGCACCAACCCCCAGGTGGCGACTTCTTCCATGTTCTGCTGAGCAATGGCGGCGACCAGCTCGCTGTCGTTGCGCGCTACGATCTGCCCGCGCCCGGCCGTGGCCAGCACCGGTTTAATCCGAGCCGGGCCGTCAGCCAGTATCAAGCGGCCCGCCTTGAGGGCGTCCGCTTCATTGAACACGGTGAATCCGCCCAGCACGGCGTCAGCGGCATCGTCGTGAAACTGCCGTGACCAGCCGGGCGGCTGAGCGGTCGCGTCTTTGAGCAGCGGGTGGGAAATGGCCTTGGTCGCCATGAACGGCTCGGCGATCAGGCCGCCAAACAGGTCGTCAACCGACTGAATATTCAGGTCGCTGTGGTCTTGTTTGCCGATCAAGGTGTCAGACGGGATGTAATACAGATTAGGCGCCGTATGCAGGGCGCTGTCATAGAGACCGGCGAACTCGGTGCCCAGCAAGCCAGCGATCTTTTCGCCCAGTTTTTGATGAACAACCACTTCATGTGTTGCGAGTTTTTTATGGGTGGGCAAGAGGACTACAGCAGCTTTTGCATTGCTCGTTCTTGATCCGCGCATGGGTAACTCCCTGTTCAGACCGGCAGCTGCATGCCGTCGGCCAATGAGTACGGCCCTCAGTCTTCTGAATAATTTGCGCCGCGAGAGTTCCTTGCCGGGGATCGACGGCGGCAGCGATTGCCCCGGTGAAATCCTATTGCAATGCGCAGGTGGTTAGATCCAGCGATGAATTCGAGCGGGGGAGTTACGTGATGTCGACAATCGCAAAATGGGCCGTACAAGGCGTGGCGCTGTTTTTCTTCGCCTGGATGGCTGCGCTGGCCGGACAGTGGAGCAGCGTAGTGGTAGACGAGAGCAGTTCAGACCGGCTGGCGCAGGTGGGTTTCGCCAATCAGGACCGCAAGGCGACCGTGGCCAGCGCGGACTAGAGACCGGCCGTAAGCTGCGAAGGCGTTGGGTCAGGCAAATCGCAGGCAAAAAAAGACCCGCTAAGTGGCGGGCCTAAGTGAGATTCAACAGGAGTGAGGCCAGACTAAAAGCGCGGGCGTGAAAAGCGTGTGAAAAGGATGTCGCAGAAACGAAAAGCCCGACTTTCGTCGGGCTTTTTGCTGAGTATCGATCAGCGGCCTGGTGATGGCGCCTGATTGGCTACCGAGGCATTGAACTTGCCGGGCAGGATGTGGGGGGCATTGATTCTCGAGGTCATTTTGTCCGCGAACTCCCGGGCTTCATCCCAGCTGCGGCATTTGACCGGGTAATTGTCCAGCTTCACTATCCAGCTGGCGCCGTGAGTACCTTCTTCAATCTGGATAAGCATCTTACGCATCTCCGTCAGTTGGTCAGGTGAACACAAAATCGAGGTGTGGTACTTAAAAACCAGTGGAATCCTGCGCCGAAAAGGGCGATGGAGCTAGTACAAAATCACACAACCGATGAACGTATTAAGACAACGTCAATCGTTTGAATTTTCGGTATCGATACATGGCATAACGCTGCTACTTTTCAGTTACAGGCGTCCTGCGGGGTATTTGTAAGCCACCGATCTGTGGGAGCGAATTCATTCGCGAAGGCAGTGTTAAAGCCGACGAAGATGTATCGAATGTACTGGCCTCTTCGCGAATGACTTCGCTCCCACGGGTTCAGGTTTCTCTTGCTCTCATTTGTGAGCCCCGGTTCATGCCGAAACCGACTGATATCCGGAGTAAAGGTCGTTTGGTATTGCCCTTGCATCGGATCAAGAATGAAGCAGCTAACTTTCTAGGTTTACCGACAGTTCTGGCGGGATGAGGTCGAGATGGATCAGTTGCGTGAAAAGTGTCTGTGGGAACAGTCCACGACTCGTCAGATTCAACCTGTTCAACTGGGCGGAGCCATCAAGGTCGATGTGTGCGTGATTGGCGGCGGCATTACCGGGCTGTCTGCGGCGCTGCATTTGCTGGAGGCGGGCAAGTCCGTGGCGGTGCTGGAAGCGTCGCGTATCGGCACCGGAGGTTCGGGGCGTAACGTCGGGCTGGTCAACGCCGGTAGCTGGATTGCCCCTGATGACGCAGCGAACATTCTCGGGCCGGGCGTGGGGGAGCGCTTCAATACCGTGATGGGCCTGGCGCCTGCACTGGTCTTTGACCTCATCGAAAAGTACGGCATTGATTGCCAGGCGCGCCATGAAGGCACGCTGCACATGGCGCATAACGTCAACGGCGCCAAAGACATCGAATCCCGCCACGATCAATGGAAGCGTCGCGGTGCCGATGTCGAGCTGCTGACCGGCGCCAAGTGCCGCGACTATTGCGGCACGGACAAAATCCCCACCGCCTTGCTGGACCGCCGCGCAGGCACCATCAACCCCATGGCCTATACCGTGGGCCTTGGCGAAACCGTGATCAGGCTCGGCGGGCAGATTTTCCAGCAGTCGCCCGTGCAGGACGTGACCCGCGAAGGCTCAGGCTGGCGTGTCAAAACCGCTGCTGGCGAAGTCAGCGCGGACAAAGTCGTGGTGTCGACCGGCGCGTACACCGAGGGCGAATGGGCGGGCATCAAGCAGAATTTCTTCAAGGGTTATTACTACAACGTTGCCTCCGAGCCGCTGACCTCCAGCGCCGCCGATGAAGTGCTCAAGTACGGGCAGGGCTCATGGGACACGCGTATGGTGCTGAGCAGCATCCGCCGCGACGACGAAGGTCGGCTGATCCTGGGCAGCATGGGCAAGATGAACAACAAGCCGGACTGGTTCATCCGCAGCTGGGCTGACCGTATCCAGAGCCATTACTTCCCGCAGCTGGGCAAGGTCCAGTGGCAAATGCACTGGACCGGCTGCATCGATTTCACCCCGGATCACATGGTCAAGCTGTTCGAGCCTGCGCCGGGGTTGGTGGCTGCCAACGGCTATAACGGCCGCGGCAACACCACGGGCACGGTCATGGGCAAAGCCTTCGCTGATTTCCTGGTGAAAGATGACCCCGGCGTGCTGCCCATCCCCTTCGCCCCGGCTCCTGAATTGAAAAGCGCTGGAGTGCGGGCACTGGCTTATGAAACGGGGTTCAACCTGTATCATGCCGGGCAGTGCCTGCGGGTGATTCTGTAGGGCAGATGGGTGGTGTTTTTGTGTGTGGGACCGGCTTTAGCCGGGAAGGCTGCATTTCAGGCGATAAATATCAGGTGGATGCACGGGCCTCTTCCCGGCTGAAGCCGGTCCCACGTCGGACTTTAGTCATAGAATCTCCCACTGGATCTTCACTTGATCGGACATCACCCATGACTATCGATTGGCACAGCACCCCTCTCTCACGCGAGACTCCCGTGGACAAGGCCTACAAAAACACCCAGCGCGTGCGCAGGTTCCTGACGGAGCAGTGCGGTGAGGGCTTCAAGTTCGATCGGCCTTTCATGGCCTGGATCAAGGATGGCAGGCCCAAAACCATGGGCGACGTTGCCGATGAGTGGCAGCGCCGCCAACAGCGCTAGTCAGCCCAGCGCTGCAATCCCCAACGCTTTGCCGCAGGCCTGCAACGAGCGCTGCTGCGTGTCGGCATAAAGCTTGAGTTCGTTGATGGTGTTACGCCCCAGCGCTTGCTGGAAATCCTGCTGGTTCGAGCTGGTGTTGTAGTGCGATTGCGCGTCATCACCCAGGTTGGACTGGAAAATCCCCGCCGCGCTGACCGGCAGAAAGTCCTCGTAAACCAACGGCTCGTAACGGATAGCGCCAGCGCTGATCAGGTGGTCAAGATTCGCTCCCGCCAGCTTATCGGCGGCAACGCCTTTATCGGTGACGAAATAACGGAAGTACGCCAGGCCCTCGGCGCGCATCTGCTCGTAGCTGTCCGGAAAGGCCTTGAAGGTCTGCTCAAGGATGCCCGCGTAACGAACCGCATTGGCTTCGTTGGGAAATTCACCCAGCTGGGCGCGCGCAACGTTCAACAACTCGTCATACAGCTCACGGCCTTTTGGGGTCAGGGCTGCGCCGCGCTGCTCGATCTCCCCAAAGCGTGCCGAGTGGCTGCCGCCCTCATGGGCAGCCTGGCCAACAAAGGTAATCGGCTCTTCCAGCGCCTTGAAACTGGTCTGGCGCAGCAGGATAGGGCAGTGGCGACGCGGCGGGCCTTCCACTACGGCCTTGGGCGTGATGCCCTTCTTTGGCATGCCCTCCTGCACCACATCAATGTCCAGCGTGCGGGGTGTCAGGTGATTGATGTGCGGGCCATGAAACGCCACCACGTCTGCGATCAGCCGGTGTTGCGCGTTGAGCTGTTTGTATTGGTCCAGGGTCACGGTGGCGGTGTTGTGCCAGCGGAAGGTTTCCAGCGCCTGCTGTACAAAGTCCTGCGCATCGGCCTCATTGAGCCCGCCATCGGTTTCGGATTTTTCGATCAGCTCGATGGCGCGTGGGGTGAAGATGTTGCGCTTGCTCAACACATCACTGGCAAAGGCGCGCAATTCGGGGTTGTCGATCAGCTCCAGGCGCAGCAACGAGGTAAACACCCGAAACGGGCTGACTTGCAGGGCCTGTTCATGGACGGCGCGAAAGGCCGTCGAATGCACCGGCACACCTGCTGGCGTCAGGTCGTAATAGCCCACTGGCTCCATGCCCATGACTGCGAACAAACGGCCCAGCGTCGCCAGTTCAGCTGCCGTGCCGACCCGGATGGCGCCATGGCGCTCCATGTCCAGGCGCTGGATTTCCCCGGTCTGCGTCAGGCTCCGGGCAATCTGCGAGTCATTGGCCAGCACGTGCTCGTTGGTTTCTGCCACCAGCTCCAGCAGCGTCCCGTACAGCGGCACTTCGGCCTTGTACATCTGCGACATGGCGCGGGAAAAGCTGGCGCGGATTTCGTCACGGTTAGCGAAGCTTGCAGCAGTCATTGCGATGATTCTCCGTAGCGATCAATGGGGCCTGCGGGGCTGGTATCGGTGTTACTTAAGCTCAGCCAGGCACCGCTCAAAAATATCCAGCCCTTCCCGCAACACTTCAGGCTCGATAGTCAGCGGCGCCAGTAGCCGAATGATGTGTCGGGCCTTGCCGCTGGGCATCAACAGCAAGCCCGCAGCCCGTGCGGCTTCCAGCAGTTGGGCCAGTTGCTGCGTGCCGGGCGCGCCGTCAGCGGTGATCAGTTCGATGCCGCGCATGGCGCCGACGCCCGTCAAGCGGCCGAGGCAGGGCGACAGCTTGTTCGCCTGCCAGGCCTGATAGCGGCTGACGATCATGTTTTCCTGCATTTCCCCCCAGGACGACAGATGCTCGTCGGTCATCTGCGCCAGGCTGGCAATGCCCGCCGCGCAAGCAATCGGGTTGCCGGAATAGGTCCCGCCCAGGCCGCCTTTGGGCAAGGTATCCATCAGCGCCCGGCGCCCCACAACCGCACCCAGCGGAATACCACCCGCGATGCTTTTACCCAGCAGGATCAGGTCGGGCTCAATGCCGAGCCGGGTGAATGCAAAACGCTGACCCGTGCGGCCGAAGCCGGACTGGATTTCATCGGCGATGATCAGGATGCCTTTTTCATCGCAGAACGCCCGCAATGCCCGGGCAAACGCTGGCTCCATCGCCAGAAAACCACCTTCGCCCTGAACGGCTTCGAGGATGAAGCAGGCCACGTCATTCACATCGATTTCAACGCTGAACAGACGGTCCATGGCCTTGAGCGCCTGCTCGGTGGTCACGCCGTTGTCCTGGCTGGGGAAGGGGATGTGAAACACCGGGCCGGGCAAGACACCGACCTTTTGCTTGTAGGGCGCGACCTTGCCGTTGAGGTTGAGGGTCGCCAGGGTGCGGCCGTGGAAGCCGCCATCGAAGGCAATGATCGCCGTCTTGCCGGTGGCGCCACGCACGATCTTCAACGCATTTTCCGCCGCTTCCGCGCCGCTGTTGGTGAGCATGCCGCTGAGCGGGTAGGACACCGGGATAAACGTTTCCAACTGATCCATGAAACGGGTATACGGCGCGTGGGGCACAGCGTTGAAGCAATAGTGGGTCAGTCTGGTTGCCTGATCCTGGATGGCGGCAACGACCTGCGCATTGCAGTGGCCCAGGTTCAACACCCCAATACCGCCGACAAAATCGATATAGCGCTTGTTGTCCATATCCCACACTTCGGCGTTTTTGCCGTGGGACAAGGTCAGGGGATGCACATGAGAAATGGACTGGCTGATGTTTTCGCGGCTCATGATCGGTGACCACACGCGGCGGCAGTGGCAGTCGGTGCCGGATTAAATGGCCGATCAATACAGCGTGCATGCGAAGACATCGGGGGCAACCTGCTTAGGGGATGTTGCCCCTATATAAGCGAGGAACGCCGATCACCCACAAGCGAAATAAACTCGCGCCATCATTCCATTAATTCGGGAAGTAGTAGCCTCGGCGCTGCGTGCCTATTGGCCTGCTGCATGGATCAAGTGCCTGTCCAGCAGTCCATCCACCATGGCTTGAGCCATTTCAACCAGGTGCACCACTGACATTGCATGATCGCGTTGCGTGCCGCGCAGATGTTCAGCGGCCCCGTAGGCGGAAGTCGTTGCGCAACGCAACAGGTCAGAGGTTTGGGCCAGAGCGTCTTCCGAGCTGACCTCTGCGGGTAAGGATAAAAGCAACGTGGACGCTGAACGGCCGCTGAGAGTGTGCTGCACGGTTATTTCTCCTGAGTAGAGGGAGAGGTTGTTAACTGCTGGAAAACTACCTTCTGCGATGAAGCTGTTTTGCGGAAAAAGGCAGCTGTACGCGGGTTAGTCGACCGACCCACCAGCAAATAATCGGCGCACCCGAAAGTGCCCCCCGTACAGCCGCAAAAAAACAGGCAGGTAGATGCCCGGAGTCCAAACAGTGCAATCTGCGATGGGATCGGGCGACTAAACCCGGCCGCTGTCAAAGCGACGGGCCGCAGAGTAGTGAGCCCGCTCTGGCTAAACAAGGGGTTGAGCGGCATCTGGAGAAATTCAGAAATTTCCTACAAGTATTGGGGTGATGGATGGCGCCAAGAGGTGACGTATGATGGCGCCCACTTCACTGTTTCAGGACACCCCCATGCAGTTGACCAAGCGCGATCAGGCGCGGATCGAGCGCCGCCTGGCGTCCACCTTGACCGAGGCCTGCGAAACCGCCAAGGCGCAGATCGTCGGCTTTGTCTGGTTGACCCACGAAGTCGATTACGCGGCGTTCCCTGCCAGCCTGCGGGTTGTGTGGGTATTCGATACCGTCAGCAACCAGGAATTGGCGCTGGCCAGCGAGCATCGCGCACGCATGGTCGAACTCACCGCCATCGCCCTGAGCGCAGCCGATGTGGCTGTCAAAAATGTGGCCGCGCATGTGCAGTTCGACAGCGAAGAACAATGCCAGCGCGCCCATGGCGGTAATTGGCAGCAACGCCTGGCGCGGGGCTGACCGGTGGCCAAGGACATCGAAAACCCCTGCACCTCCGTGTGCCAGCTCAGCGGCGACGTGTGCGTCAGTTGTGGTCGCAACAAGGAGGACATCCGCAAATGGCGGCGCATGAACCGCCCGGAGAAAATGGCCGCTGTGCAGCGCGCCAGTCAGCGTTTGAAAAGCCTCACCAAGAAGAAAGGCTGAGCGGAATATTTCGGCCCGTGTGAAACCCGCTCTGCTCTGCAATACTTCGCAAAAATGCCCTGTCACCTGACGTTGGCAAGTCGCAGTGCCTGCTTGCTACCTGGAATCGCTCATGCAAACAAAAAGCCTGATGTTCTCGTTGCTCTTCACCTTGATGGCCGCCTTTGGGGCCAACGCGGCGGATAAAACCTGCGCCGAAGCTATCGGCCAGAAGCGCGCCGAATTGCTGGTCAAACAATGCATCAACGTTTCCCCGGCGACGCGCCCGCCGTGCAACGTGGCCAACAGCTGCGAGCTGATCAACAGCGAAGTCGAGCGCGGCTGCGGCTTTCTGGGCGATGACCCGAACACGCCGGACTACTGCCACTTCAAGCTGACCAAACCGGAAACCGTGCAGGGCGCCTTGATTGCGGGCAACGGCATTGATGACTACACCATCACCGTGCTGGTCAGCGACGGCCGCCGTGTCAGCGCCTATTGCGATGGCAAGTGTGGCGCCTGGTTCATCGCCGAAGACGAAGGCGAAGCCACCTTGCTGCCGAACATGGTCGGCAAAAACGTCAAAGTCACCGTCGCCAGCGAGCTCAACAACGACCGCATCGCCGGGCCGGCTGCCGACGAGAAACTGGTCTTTGTGAAGAAGATTGAGGTGGTGAAGTAAGAGCTGCCTGAGACCCTGCCCCCACAACGCAATCACCTGGGTTGAAATGCGTTTGTGTGGGCGCGAATTCGTTCGCGAAGGCGTCCGCCCGATCAGTTCTGGGGTCTGACACACCGCTTTCGCGAATGAATTCGCTCCCACAGATTGGGGCTCTGCCGTGCTATTGCGCTGATCCAGTGGGCCTGTCGCTACTTATTCGGTGGAAACGCTTCGAGTCGCGCCTGCACGGCATCATCAAAAATCATGTAAAGCGCTTCGACATCGCTGGGCCGCAAGCGCTTGGCCGTCTCCAGCCCGAGAATGAACGCAATCTGCAGCTCGCCCTCGCTCTCCACATCCTCGCGGGTACTGGCCGCATCCAGAGAACGCAGCAACTTATCAATGGGCCCACGAATAGGCTTGGGCAGCCTCAGCAGATCCAGCCTTTCTTGTGGCATCAAACTCTCCAGTGTTCTCGACCGGGGCAAGGGCGGTCAGTAAGCCGGTCATAGTGGGCCAAAACGGGGGGAAGGGGGATAAAAAAGTGTAGGGCATGTTAGCGAGCTGTTCCCGATGGTGGTGATGTATCTCGAGTTGTGTATGCGTTTGTTGGCTACGCACCACAGTGACCGGGCTAATCGAGCTGCAGCAAAAAATGTGCTGTCGGTCAGATTTGTCCTACTTCATTTAAGGAGGGCTCCTCAGCCTCAGTGAGCGATTTCCTCCTGCCACGCACCCAGCGTTCTGACTATTTTTGCACCCTTATCATTTGTTAATTCGAATCATTGGCTTCGAGTGTTCAAGTCGAGGGGGGTCAAAAATGGCAGTCAGGTTGAAGTTTCTTACTCAAGATCCAGAAGAAGTCGCGCTGGCTAAGCGTTACTGGGCAATGGATGACGAAGGCGCTTACTTGGAAAAAGTCAGCGAGCTTGTTCCCTTTCGTGAAGTCAGGCATCCGGCGCTGGTCGCAAAATTTGTCCGGACACTGTGCGAGGCCACTGACGAGAATCAGGTCTGCAGAAGGTGTGAGGGGCCGATCCGGATCGCCGGGCGGGCTGAGGCCAAAAAGCATTTTCAGCGTTCAGCGGGGCCTTGTGTGAAGTGCTCGGAGGAACTTCGGAACCTAGAGCTTGAGCGGCGGCGCTTGGCTGAGATAGCGATGCAGGCCCAGCTGGATATCCGGATCGAATACATACGCAACCTGACGATTAACTATGCCGATTTGACCGACGATCAACGGTTCATTCTTCTGGCCATCGAAGGCCTGATTGCCCCTCGTCTTGCCCAGGGCGCTTTCCCTGAAAGTAGCTGCGAGGCGCTGGCCCCCTGGGAGGGGTCGTCCTACTTGCTCCGTCTATCCAGGGCGGGTGTCATTTGGGATGACCCGCGAGCTGCGCAGCGGGGTACGTATTACCTGCTTGATGGAGAGCTGCAGGCGTATCCGAATTCGATTCAGTTCTTCTTGCCACCCGACGAGGTCCTTGGCCGTGGGGTCGGGCCGTTGGAAACGATCCTTGAGCGAGGGTTTACTGATGCCCAGGCAATGAGCAATCTCTGGCTCGATTACGCAGTGGGTGATGTGCTCCGGTACCTGATGGATCAGTGCAGGGTTTATAACCATGACCTCGACGATGAGGATATCGACAAAATAAAGGCCATCGTCCGTTCTGCTCTGCATCGGTACAGCGTGGCCCAGCTGTGGTTTGTCATGTGGAAAGTGGTCAAGGACGCGGCGAGTCTGGCGAACCGCGAGTATTACAACCGATACAAGGCAGCGGCCACGATCCCCAACAAAATTCGTAAGCAAATCGAACGGGCCGATAAGCAGGACGGCATTCAGAAGTATTGGGACCGCCCCGATCACCACATCGTTGGCACGCTGGGCATGGCTTTTCTGGATGTGTTTGAGATTGACGAGCTTACCGAGGGCAGGCAGGCATTGGCGAAATTCGCCCAGCTTGGCGCGCAACCGAGAGTTGAGGACGTGCAAGGGATCGCCAGCCACTTTATGCAGGGCGCGTTGAACAACAACATTTCACTTCGGGCGATGGAGCAGTTCGCCGAGCTTATCCGTGAAGGCTTCGACGCGCATGGCGCGCTGAGTGAGCTGGTGAGGCTTGAACCGGAGGTATTTGGCTTGGCGGCTGGTCAGTCGCTTCTGGACTGAGTTATCACGCCGACCTTCGATTTCATAGGAGCCCGCCAGGTCGAGGAGCGGGGATACCGCTGAATCAGCCAGCATCCAGACCATGAAAAAATGCTGGCTGCGTTATGTGAATTCAGACGCGCCAGATCAAGCTAAACGACCCATTGCCTCGACGTCTGCTTGCCAAAGCCGTCTCTCAATCACGCGGTGCACATCACACGCCTCCAGCATCAGTAAATGTGCGGTGCTGGCGATGGTGCCCAAATCCCGCTCGTCTGCGTGGGTGGGTTGCATGTTCACCAGGGCATCCAGGAAACGAGTGGCGAGGCTGACCCGCAGTTCGGCGCAGGCGTGCAGGTCTACCAGGGGGGCTTGGGTGTCCAGAAAGAAGACCGGGTTGTCCTGGCCGGGTTGGGTGAGGGGGACGTAGCGGGGAGGGAGGGTGGTGTCGCTCATTTGCAGAAAGTCCTTTGCAGAGTCGGGCTGCCACATAACCTTCTTCGGAATCGAAAGGGTGGCAGCTGTACGCGGGTTGACGAACCGGAGGTATCAAGCCGGCAGGCCCGAAGGCCTCCCACGCACAGCTGCCATTGCACAACCACGCAGACAGACGCCTGCGTGGGGGAAGCTCACTGCGCTGATACCAAACGGACCGTCAAATCCGGTCGTTGATGTGGCAACGACGGTGCTCAGATTAGAGATTCGGCACAGGGCGAGTGCGGTATTTATATCTATCCCTTCGCCCATGCAAAGCCCGCAGGTATTACCAGACATTAACGCCAGACACCCGACCCTGTAGGAGCTGCCGGAGGCTGTGAATGACGGCGTGCCAGACATACCGCTTTCAGCCGGGGCCAAGTATGCGGCGGCCACCCCGAGCGGCACCCGATCGGCCGAAACCTACGACAGCTGCATGGCGCGCGTCTTGAAAATCACCGATCCGAAGCTGCGACTCTCGTCCATGAGCCTGTGCGACGGTGTGAAGTAGGGATATTGCGAGGTGCGAGGCATTCGGCTGTTTTCAATTATCCGACGAAACGGCCGATAGCCTTGTAACCCAGCGCAGGTGGCCGCCCCCTGTTCTATAGTCATTTCCTGTGCGCCACGATTTCGTTAGTTTCAGTTTCGTGGCGCGCCAATGGTGTTGACTTGGCAGTTGGCGTGTCGATAATCGCGCTCCAGCTTCAATGTAAAACTCAGCACGTTCAAGGAGGTAATCATGTCCATCACAGCCGCTTCGACGTTGATCGTCACAGCGTTAGCGCTGGTGGGTGATTATTGCGCGATCGAGCCAGCGAGCCATCAGGCTGCAAGTCACGAGGCGCCATTCAAACATCCGAATGTCCGCGACATGCGCGCCACGATTTCCGAACTCACTCAAGGCTGGCGCGAGCTGGACTTGATTTATGCTGCCGTGCTCAAGACTGCCTACGATACTGACGCCCTTGATGATGAGCGTTTTCGCAGGAATATGGAGCTTTTAAGCGCAGTTCGCGTGCTTGAGCGTTCGCTGAAAACAGCTGTTGTGCCGACTGAGCTGTCTGCGGATCACCTTGCCTTGCGCCGTGCTGTCGCCAAGACCAGGACGCGCCTGGGGATGCTGGACAGTTTTTATCGGCAATTCTTTGTCCAGCCTGTCGAGTTTGAGAGTCAGCTGTCTCCTGACGGGTTGAGGGCGTTAGCCGATCACACGACGAAAAAACTCGGCGGACTCGCCTAAGGGATTGAATGGCGGTCGAAGTACTTTTCCACAGCGATACATTTGCAGAGTTTTTTCAGCCGGTAGACGCCAAGCACGTCGGGCTGTCAGCGACCCTGAAAGCCGAATTCTCCCGTTACATCGGCTCTGGCAGAGCGGAGTTGCCAAGCATTTTTGGCAAAGACTCCGCTTACATGCAGCCCCCTCAGGCGGTTCAAGCCTGCTTGATGCACATCCACATAAAGATCCCGCCTGCAGCCTTTGCGAAAAACCTCCCGCAGCATCAGCGAACCTGCCAAAGAGGCAAACCTGGAGACGATGCCGCGCTGGTGTATGTGCCTGGCGAGTTGGAGGAAGACAGGTACCTGCTGCTTGCATTTCTATGGCCCGATGCTCACGGCAGGGCAAAGGACAGGCTGACGATGAAATATCTGTCACGCCTCGCGAAAGACTGGCGCGACAAAAACTAGAACCCCCCAAGTTTTTCGTGGGCCTGTAGTGCCATCGAAATGAAGTGCGCAGACTGCTAGCAAGATCGCTAACGGATGGATAACATCGGCTACCGCTGCAGCCCGTTTTTTCCGCTCCTGTCTTGCGATGCAACACCTGCCGTGCAGACTCTGTTGCACCTGCCAGACCGTATTCTTATCCCGCTCTCAGGCATTGATCTGCTTGAACGTGAGCGTTTGAAAAGAAGTCGTTCATGTCGCGAAAAGAATTATTGCAACTGATCTTTGCTCAGGTGTTTCTGCTGACCGCCATGAGCGGGCTGCGGCTGGCAGCGCCGCTGTTTACCCTTTCGCTGGGGTACAGCGCGGGTGCGGTAGGTGCCCTGGTTGCGCTGTTTGCACTGAGCCAGATGTTCATGGCGATTCCGGTCGGTAAGTACTCGGACCGGCAAGGCTTCAAGCGGCCAATGACTTTCGCGATATTTGCCGCCGTGCTGGCATTGGCAGTGCTGACGCTGTTCCCGACCATTACATCGCTGTGTGTGGCGGCCATGGTGGTCGGCGCCGCTGCCGGGGTGACGCAGATCGTGCTGCAACGGCACATTGGCCGCGCCGCGAACTCGATCATTCAGAGGCGGCAATTTTTCAGCTGGCTAGCCATATCGCCCTCCATCTCAAGCTTCATCGGGCCCTACTCGGCGGGGCTGATCATCGATCACGCAACGCAAGCATCGGGTGATCTGTCGTCCTTTCGCATCTGCTTCGCCGTGCTGGGCTGCCTGCCGCTGTTGACCTGGTTGCTGCTGTTTTTTGTACGTGAACTCCCAGTCGAGCCGCGTGACTCCACCGCGCTCCCGACCCGTGCGTGGGGGCTGCTGCGCTCCTCCAACTTTCGCTACATCCTGTTCGTCAATTGGCTGCTGTCCTGCGTCTGGGACATTCACTCGTTTCTCGTCCCCGTGCTGGGCTTCGAGCGAGGCATTGATGCTTCAACCATTGGCGTCATCCTCGGCGCGTTCGCCCTCGCCACTGGTTTGATCCGCCTGGTGCTGCCCCTGATCGCCAGTCGCTTCAGCGAAAAGCAAATCATCACCACGTCCCTCGTTATCACCGTCAGCGTTTTCATCGCCTACCCATTCGCCGCGCTGCCCTCCCAGATGATCGCCTGCTCCGTCGTGCTCGGCGCGGCACTGGGCGGCGTGCAACCGATGATCATCAGCCTGCTCATGCAAGTCACACCCCCTGCCCGTCATGGCGAAGCCCTGGGCATCCGCATGACCGCCATCAACGCATCGGGCTTCCTCATACCCATGGTGGCGGGATCGTTTGGCGCGTTGATTGGGGTGAGTGCTGTGTTCTGGTTTATCGCCATGATTGTGGCGGTGGGTGCGCCGGTGGTGCGCAAGATTCAGGTGCATGAGGAGGTGGGGAAGGGAGGGGCGGCGTTATAGCGGCCACGTGCGAATCCTGGTCGTGAGGAAGTTGCTAATGACTTGCTGTTCGTAATGTCTTAGGATCGGCCACGCTCTGTATGCTGGCGCGGTTTGACGTAATCGCTCGCTTAAACATGAGACGCAAGGAAGAAGTAGATGGAGGCTGATGCCGTTTCACCCGATAACAAGCCTCATGTCTTGATTGTCGATGACACCGTGAGCGAAATTCGGCCTCTGCTGCTTTTACTGCAATCACTACAGTGGCGGCTGTCTTTCGCCAGTGATCCTCAGCAGGGTTACCATCGCGCCCTGACGCTACGGCCCGACTTGATCCTGCTCGATGTCCGAATGCCAAAAATGAGCGGCTTCACGTTGTGCCGTCTGCTGCGCGAAGCACCGGCTACCCGCACGACGCCCGTTATATTCCTGACATCATCCAGCTCTCTGGAAGAACGCCTGGAAGGCTTTGCACTGGGTGGGGTGGACTATGTCCTCAAGCCGTTCGAACCTCATGAAGTCCTGGCCCGAATTCGGCTGCACTTGCAGCTGACGCGGCGTGCGGATGCCGTAGTGTCTCTCCCTGTCGAATCAGTATCGCCCGTTGATGCGGACCAGGTCGTCCTTCAGGCGGCGATGCGTTTCATCGCACAAAACCTGGATGCTTTGCCCTCCCTGACTGACATTGCGCTGAAGGTCGGCACCCATGAAAAGCGCCTCTCCGGCATTTTTCGCGCCCGCCTGGGGACCACTGTTTTTGGCTACGTGCGCGAAGCTCGGTTGCTGCGAGGGCAAGAGCTGCTGTTGAGCGGTTCGATGAACATGCAGGACATAGCCGACTATATAGGCTTCAAAAGTGCTGCAAACTTTGCGACGGCCTTTCGCGAAAGGTTCGCAATGACGCCCAGCCAATTCAGGCAGCAGGCTCAGGACGAGAAGGAAACGGGTGGGCGCGTGTGACGGTCTGGATTCGTCTGCTGCTGCTTTTGATCTGCACCCTCGGTGAAGCTCAGGCCGCGACGTCGGTCGTGGACGCTTGCCTGTCTGACCAGAAAGAACTCACGTCCTTGACTCAGGTGCTGGAAGACACTGGCGCCCAGTTGACTGCAGATCAGGTCCTGGCCCTGTCGCCGGAGCACTTTCAGCCGGCCGATAAATGGTCGCCTCCCAGCTATTCATCGGCAGCGTTCTGGTTGCGGCTGACCGTAAAGAACACGGCCCAGGGTAGTTGCACGCAGTGGCTGACCGTTGGAGAACCCCGCCTGGAAAATATTCAGGTGTACGTCATGGGTGCCGAGCGCCGACAGGAGCAGCACGCGGGTAACGCGTACCCGGTGGATGAATGGCCCATGCCCTCTCGCCAGCCCGTATTTCCGTTACAGCTGGATGGCGGTGAAGTCGCGACGGTATTGATCCGGGTTGCCAGTAATTCGTTGCTGCTTATCCACCCTCAAATCTGGTCGGATCGCGGGCTGCTGGACAGACGACAACACGTTGATCTGATAGATGGCGTTGCGCTGGGCATTGTTTTTCTGTTCGTGCCCTTCAGTCTCATCATGGGCTGGATAGTGCGATCGCGGTTACTGCAAGTCCATGCGGGGCTGGTCCTGACCTATTTGTTGATGACCTGCGTCGCCAATGGTTATCTGGTGTTCTGGCCTGCCGTATCCCCTTATACACCGCTGATTTACACCTTCTTCACCGTCGCCTCTTTTGCGTTTTTCCTCGGCTATGCCCGGATACTGCTGGAAGTCAGGCGCTTGCCGAAAATCCTCGGTTGGTTGTTCTCGTTGCAGCTGGTTGGTTTTGCTGCCAGCAGGCTGTGGGCGCTGGGTGTCGACCCGCAAGAAGGCGCGAAGATTACGCTGGTTTTTCTGTACGGCATTTACGTGATGCTACCCCTGACATTGATCATGGGCCTGCGTCGGGGGATCAAATTCAACCCCATGGCCTGGATCGTCGTCGGTCTGTTCGGGGTGCAGTTTCTGGTTCGTTACGTGCTGTCGCTTGAGCAATTGCCCTGGCAGGCCAAGGCCGATCGATATGATCTGTCATCGATCCTGCCGGGGATCGCACTGCTGGTCTGTACCCTGATCGTGGAGGTCAGCCGTGGCCGTGCCCGGGAACGGCACGCCCTGGCTGATCTTGATGAGCAGCGGCAGACGGAACACCAGCGCCTGGAGAACACCGTCACGCTGCGCACCCAGCAGTTGAATGATTCGCTGCAGGCCCGTAGCTCGCTGATGGCGCGGATCAGTCACGACTTGCGCGCCCCGCTGGTGACCATCATTGATTACGCACGCCTGCTGGGCAGCACTCCGGACCGCGTCACCCACTACACCCAACGCATTGAAAATAACGCACGTCATCAACTGGAACTGATTGACGAGTTGCTGGAGTTCTCGCGCAGTGAATTGCAGCAGTTGGAGCTATCGCTGGCGGCGGGTTACTTCTACCGGTTTCTTCAACAGGTCGAAGAAGACGGGCGACTGCTGGCTGCACGGCAGGACAACCTGTTTGTCTGCCGTTTTGCCGAAGACTTGCCCGTGCTGCTGAAAGCGGATTTCCGGCGCTTGCGCCAAGTGTTGATCAACCTGTTGGCCAACGCCTCCAAGTTCACGCGCCACGGTTGCATTACCGTTGAAGTCACCAACCGGACTGCGGCAGATTCACAACGCGCCCAGGTGCACTTCAGCGTGACGGACACCGGCATCGGTATTGAGTCGGAGGATCTTGAGCACGTCCTTGAGCCCTTCCGCCGGGGCAGCAATGCGGAGCATCACGAAGGCAGCGGGCTGGGTTTATCCATAGTCCGCCAACTGCTCGCGCATATGGGCAGTAGCCTCGACGTGGTATCCGAGGCGCAACGGGGCAGTTGTTTCAGCTTCAGCCTGGACCTGGATGCCGCCCTCGAAGATGAGCTGGATACCGCGTCTGAGCAGAACAACTGGCTGGCGTTCGACGGCGAGGGCAAGCGCATCCTGGTGGTGGATGACATCGAGCTTAATCGGGAGTGGCTGTATGACTTCCTGACCGGTTATGGCGTCGATGTCGTCGTGGCCGAGAATGGCGAACGTGCGCTGGCGCTGCTCAATGAATACACCTTCGACCTGGTGATGACTGACCAGATGATGCCGGTCATGGACGGCTGGGCACTTCTGCAGCGCCTGCGTGCCGACTGGCCGGAGGTGCCGGTATTGCTTTACTCGTCGGCGCCACCTCGGCGACCTGCCGGATACCCCCAAACGCTGGATTTCGATGCCACGATGCTCAAGCCAGCATCGGGTAACGAGCTGATTTTCGGCATTGATGCGCTGACACGGCAACGTCAATCAACGGCGCTACCGAGCACGGTCGATGAGTAATAGGAAGCATCGCAGGCTGCCTTTTCCGTGTATTGCCGAGTGGTCTTCTTGCCTCGGTCTTTTAGTGTGGGCGCCTGTGATTCTGGCCGATGCCGAGGCGGTTGACCGCGGGCGTGCGTCGACTCCTGCGCCATCGGTCCTGACGCTGGACGAAACCGAAGTCACGGCGCGGCATCGTCTGGAGAAACCGCAGAATGTGCCCATCTCGCTCACCGTGCTGGACGGTGAACAGCTCGACGCCAGCGGCCAGCATTCCTTGCAGGCTATTCAAGAGCGAGTGCCTGGCCTCGTGGTGTCGGGGCATAACGCGCGCTATGCCGGGTTTGGCCTGCGAGGGTTTGGCGCCACCGCCTATAACGACGGGCTGGAAAGCAGCGTAGGCGTCTTTGTCGACGGCATCTACCTAGGCCGGTCGGGAATGGCTTTCAATGATTTGCTCGATGTCCAGCGCGTCGAAGTGTTACGTGGCCCGCAAGGCACGTTGTTCGGCAAGAACACCAGTGCCGGGGCCATCAATATCGTCACGCGTCAACCGACCGATTATTTCGAGTCCAATGCCGAAGCCACGATGGGAAGCGATGGCCTGCGCCAATATCGCGGAGTGGTGTCCGGGCCGCTGATAGACGGCGTATTGATGGGCCGACTCAGTGCGTCAGACAGTGCCCGGGACGCAGAGGTTGAAAACCGGCAAGACGGTTCGCGACTCAATGATCAGGACCGCCAGAGTCTGCGTGGACAATTGCTATGGGAACCCAACGATACATTCAGTGCCCGCTTGATCGCTGATCGCGCGTGGCAGGACGAAACCGGCAATGCACTGCTGGCGAGCCATTACAGTCGAGACACCCTCGGGCGTGCTGCTTTCATGGGCTATACCTTGCCGCCAACCGACCCGTATCGGCGAGAAACCAGGCTGGATGGCGTGACCCGCACCCAGAGTTTGCAGAACGGACTTTCGCTGGAGCTGACCCAGGCGCTGGATGATGACCATGTGCTGACCAGCCTCACCGGATATCGCGACTGGCGCTTTCGCAACAGCCGCGATGGCGACGGCACTGGCCTGGCGATTGCGCAAGCCGATAGCGGCCTCGACCAGCGTCAGTTCAGCCAGGAGTTGCGCCTGGCAGGCAAGGTCAACGAGCAGCTGGATTATGTAGTTGGCCTTTATTACCTGCATCAGCAGCTGAATCGCAAGGTCGACGTGGACTTCGGCAAGGATGCCAGCGCCTGGTTCCTGGGCGATCGTCCGGAACTGAAGGCCTTCGGCATCACCCAACCGCGGCAAGTGCCTGCCAGCCTGTTGAGCGGTGCCGGTCAGCGCTTCGACGGTGAACAGAGCGGCGACACCCGTGCGGTGTTCGGGCAATACACCTGGCGCCCGCGTGATCCTCTGGAGCTGACCTTTGGCCTGCGCTATACCGAAGAGCGCAAGGATGGGTGGATTTCCCGCGAGGTCGTCAATCTTGCACCGCTGGGGCGCGATCCGGTTTCGAGGGTGGGCGGGCAGTTGCTCCGGGATGTCGCGTTGGGCGGCGACTACTACCGACGCAGCACCGTCGACGAGCAGAACGTCTCCGGCCTGTTCGGCCTGAGTTATCGCTTCAACGATCAGATCCTGGGCTACACCAGCCTGTCGCGCGGGGCCAAGGCGGGCGGCATCAATCTGGACGTGGTCAGCCCCGGGGTTAACCCCACCTATAAAGCCGAACAGGCGACTTCTCTGGAGGTGGGGCTGAAAACCCGGTTATGGAATGATTCGGCGCACTTGAATCTGGCGCTGTATCAGACTGACGTCGATGATTACCAGGCGCTGACCTACAGCCGCCCCGTCAATGCGCTGTCTCCGCCTCTGCGTGACAATCTGTTGAACGTCGGCGCGGTGCGTTTGCGGGGCGTTGAGATGGATTTTGCCTGGCGCCTCGACGAGCGGATTGATCTACGCTTTGGCGCGGCCTGGAGCGACGCGCGTTACCGCGATTTCAAAAATGCGCCCTGTGCGCCGGGGTCGGGGCAATGGACCTGCGACCTGAGCGGCGCGCGGCTCTATAACGCGCCTGAATGGAGCGCCACCGCGGCCGTGGGTTACCGCTATCCAATGCAGGCGGGTCTGGAGGTTTATTCGGGCCTGGATTACAGCGTGCGCAGCGGTTACCAGGGAACGCTCGAAGGTGGCGTCGGCAGTTATCAACCCGGCTATGGCTTGACCAACCTGCAGCTGGGCGTTCGGGACCCTGATCGCAGCTGGAGCGTCGAAAGCTGGGTGCGCAACGTGCTCGACACCCAGTACATCACCGCCGTGTATTCGCTGCTGGGCGCGGGTGATTATGGCGTGCTGCCAGGGGACCCGAGGACCGTTGGGCTGACGTTGAAAGTGAGTCATTGAGCCGGGGCTCGGCCCCACAGCGGTATTCGCCGCCTTTGGATTGCCGTACCGACCGTAGGGACGGCTTTGGCCACGAAGAACGGCAAATACGATCTGCTTGACACCCCGCAGCCCAACGGTGGGAGCGAATTCATTCGCGAAGGGGTTGGTACATTCGATAGAGATGCATCGGCTGTACGGCCGCATTCGCGAGCAAGCTCGCTCCCACAGAGGGAATCGCCGCCTCTGGATTCCTGCCCTGAACCGTAAGGGCGCCGAAGATGTCGGCCTATGCGCTGGATCTTTATCGTCGGCACCACGCTCGCGGCTAAAGCAAGCGCAAATCCGCCCCAGCAAAATATTTATTCCGTCATTCAAAGATGCTGCTTCTCAGCCTCGGGAAAACTGCGCGCCGTACATTACCCGTTCCATGTCGGGGCGGTCAGTTTTCTAACGGAGTAACTTGACGATGCGCATTTCTCACAAGGATTCGATGTATGTGAGCAGGCATCTGCTGCATTGGACGGTCGCGCTGGCTGGAGCGACCGTCGCCCCCTTTAGCCTGGCACTGACCCTCCCGGACGCTGGTCAACTGCTTAACGATCAGCAGCAAACCCTGCCGGTGGAGCGACGTTCCACCGAGCCGCCGCCCGCGTTCGAAATGCCGTCCGGGGCCTCATCGGTGAAGGACTCCGGATTACGTGTCCAGCTCAAATCCATTCGGTTCAGCGGCGATACCGAGCTGGCCGTACGCGAAAACCTCCAGGCACTGGTCACGCCGGTGCTGGGCAAGACCCTTGATCACCCAGGCTTGCAGCAGCTGGCGGAAAGCCTGACCCGTTATTTGCGCGGTCAGGGTTACGTGCTGGCCCGAGCTTACCTGCCACGTCAGGACCTGACGGAGGGTGAGCTCGAAATCGCCATTGTCCAGGGCAAGCTGCAGTCAGGTGCCGACCGCATCAAGGTCATTGGCCAGACGCGAACTTCAACGCAACGTCTGCAAGACATTGCCAACGCCGCGTTGCCGGAAGGCCAGGTGCTGCGCGCCGCTGAGCTGGAGCGGGCACTGCTGCTGATCAACGATCAACCCGGCATCACCGCTCGCTCGACACTGGATCGCGGTGTTGAACCGGGCACCAGCCAGCTGTTGATCAACGCCAATCAGGGACCGATTCTGAACGGTGGCGTGTCAGCCGATAATTATGGCAACCGCAGCACCGGTACGGCGCGGGCCAACGCGCAAATCAACGTCAACGACCCGTTTGGCCTGGGCGACCGAATGTACCTCGGGCTGAGCAAGACCACCGGCAGTTCGGTCGTCGGTGGTGGTTATAGCCTGCCGTTGACCCCGTCGGGTTTGCGCCTGCTCGCTGCAGCGTCCTATCTGCGTTATGACGTCGACCAGGAAGTGTTCCGGCCTCTGGACCTGCGCGGTACCGCCAAGAGCGGCTCCCTGGGCCTGACCTACCCGTTGATTCGCTCGCGTCTGGAAAATCTCGACGTGACCGGCACCTACGAGCGTCGAGAACTGGAAGACCGTGCGCTGGGCAGCCAGTTGCGCGAGCGCACGCTGGACAGCTTCACCTTTGGGCTCAGTGGTAACCGCTTCGACAATTTCGCTGGCGGCGGCGTGACGGATGCCAGTGCCTCCTTGACCGTCGGCAAGCTCGATCTGTCGGGCAATCGCGAGGACGAGTTCGCTGACCGGATAAGCGCCAAGAGCGACGGCAATTTCCAGAAGGTCAACGTGCGCCTGTCACGTCTGCAAAGTCTGGGGGACGCTGATAAATGGACGGCGTTCGGTGCAGTTTCCACGCAATGGTCCAGTAAAAACCTCGACTCTTCCGAGAAATTCCTCCTCGGCGGACCGGCTGGCGTACGGGCCTATCCGGTGGGCGAGGCTGCTGGCGACAAAGGTTGGATGGGCACCCTCGAGTTGCGCCGCGATATCGATCTTGGCTTGCCGATGACCCGGCTCCAGGCGCTCGGGTTCTTCGACACGGGGCGCATCTGGTTGCACGACAACCAGTGGGAAGGCTCGGTCAACACGGCCGAAAACTCCAACAGCTATGACCTGAACGCCCTGGGCCTGGGCGCCAACCTCTGGATCGGCAATTGGACAGTACGCACAGCGGTCGCGCGCACGCTGGGTAACAACCCGGGTAGCAGCGTTTCCGGCCTGGACGCAGATGGTCGCTCCAGCGACTGGCGCGCCTGGCTGCAGACCTCCCTGGCTTTCTGATCTCCGCCCACGTCCCCCTGAATTCTCAAGAGCATTGCATTATGAAGAGCGCTTCGTTGAACCACGTTTACCGTCTCGTCTGGAGCGATACCGCTCAGGCCTATGTCGCTGTTTCCGAAAACACTCATTCGCGCGGCAAGCGCGGCGGATTGATGGGCGCACTCGCGGCCCTGGGGCTGTTGAGCGTGGGCATGGCCCAAGCCGCCGACTTGCCCACGGGCGCGGCGATAGTCGGTGGTGCGGGCAACATTTCGCAAAACGGCGGCCACATGGTGATCAACCAATCGACCGACAAACTGGTCACCAACTGGAACAGCTTTGATGTCGGCCATGACGCCAGCGTGACCTTCCAGCAGCCGGGCAGTGCCAGCGTTGCCCTGAACCGGGTCGTGGGTGGCGGTAATGCCAGCCAGATTCTCGGCAAACTGAACGCCAACGGTCAGGTCTGGCTGCTGAACCCAAGCGGTGTGGTCATCGGCAACGGCGCCCAGGTGAATGTCGGTGGGCTGGTCGCCTCGTCGCTGAAAATCAGCGATGAGGATTTCCTCGCCGGCAAGACAACGTTCAGCGGTGGCGCCGGGGCCGGGGCGGTGAGCAACCACGGGCGCATCACGACCGCCCAGGGTGGCGTGGTCGCACTGATCGGACCTCAAGTCAGCAACAGCGGCACGATCAATACCCCTGGTGGCAGCACGGCGCTTGCCGCGGGCGACAAAGTCAGCCTGGATTTCACCGGTGACGGCCTGGTCAGCGTCAATGTTGATCGCGGCGTGCTGGACGCCCTGGTACAGAACAGCGGCTTGATCAGTGCCAACGGTGGCATGGTGACACTGAGCGCGCGCTCGGCTGACGCCGCCATCAGCAGCGCGGTGAACAACACCGGCATCATCGAAGCCAAGGGCATGCTCGAACGTAACGGCCGTATCGTGCTGGATGGCGATGATCAGGGCGGGGTGACTCAAGTCGCGGGCGTTCTTGATGCGTCCTCCCAACACGGGAAAGGTGGCGACATCGTCATCACCGGCAAACAGATTGCGGTAACAGGCGCCGCGCTGGATGCAAGCGGCCTGCACGGCGGCGGCACCGTGAAGGTGGGCGGCGGCTGGCAAGGCAAGGATGCCAGTGTTGCCAATGCCCACAAGGTGACAGTGGATGAGCGCACCACCGTGCGAGCGGACGCGGTGCAAGGCGACGGCGGCACCGTCGTCTTCTGGTCCGATGACAGCAATCACTTCGCCGGTAATATCTCGGTGCGCGGTGGCACGCAAAGTGGCAACGGCGGCAAGGCCGAGGTGTCGGGGAAAAAAACGCTGCAGTACAGCGGTGTGACTGATGCCCGTGCTGACAAGGGGCGCACCGGTGATCTGTTGCTCGACCCCGCCGATATCGTCATCACTGGCGGCGGCACGACGGGTGACGCGATTACCGGTAGCACGGTGACTGAAAAAGCGTTGGAAGCGCAGACCGCCAACGTATTGCTCCAAGCCACCGACTCCATCACCTTTGCTGACCTGACTCAGAATGGTGGCGACGGCACCATTACGATGCAGAACAACGTCAGTTTTCGGGCTGAAGCCGTGGGCGACCGCAATGCTAATTCGGTGATCAGCTTCGCCAACGCGGCCAACACCCTGGAGGTGTCGGGCACCGGCAGCATTTACATGCAAGCGGGCGGCAATAACACAGGATCGATCCAGAACTCTTTCAATCTGATTGCTCACGGTCCGGGCGATAACCCGGCGGTCGCTGACCTGCCGACGCACGACGTGACGACTATCGGCAGCGGCGTTCCAGGCGCGGGCAGTATTACCCTGCTGGGCGCCGATGGCTTGACCATTGCGGGCGCCATTACCACCAACGGCGGCTATGTGCGGCTTTCCAGCGATTCGGATACCGGTGGCCGAGGTGCGCTGACCATCAATACGCCGATCAACACTGCGGGCGGTAACCTTTACCTGTCCTTCGGCACAACCGCTTTTGCGGAAAGTATCGCCACGCTGACCGGCGATATGACGCTGGGTGCTGGGCGGCTGTTTTTTGGTGATGCGATGGGCTCCGCAGGCTTGGGTGGTTCCACAGGTGAAAAGCGTCTGGGCGGTAAGCTCAGCCTCAGCGGCGACGTGAACTTCACCACGCCGCTGACCATGCTCGGTGGCGCGTCGATTTATACGAACGGCAATATCAACTTCACCAGCGACGTCAAACTCGACACGGGTAACGATGCACTGACGCTGCGCGCGACCAACATCGACTTTACCCAGGCGACGCTGCAGAACGTGTCCACCGCCAGCCTCAGGCTGGAACCCTGGGACATCGCCACCAACATTTCCCTGGACGGTACCGACGGGATCGCGACGGCCAATACCCTGGGCAAGGTCGACAACATCATGAACCTGACCATCGGTCGTGCTGACGGTACGGGCACCACCACCGTTAACAACACCGGCTTCGCGTTCAATGCCAACAACATGCTGACGCTGCTCAATGGCGATATGCACATCAACGGAGCCCTGGAAAACACCAGCTCGACGGGGCATGTCAATGCTCGCGCAGGGCAGGGTGATGTGGTAATCGGCAGCACTGGCAGCGTCACAGGCAAAGGCACCGGTGACGCCATCGTCCTGAGTGCTGAGCGTAACTTCATCAACAACGCAGGCAATGCGGCGCTCAACAACACCAATAGCAACAGCCGCTGGCTGACGTATTCAACCAGCCCCGACGCTGACCTGCGTGGCGGGCTGCCGCTCGCTTTCAAACAGTACAACGCTCGTTACGGCGACGCAGTGGCGCAGGCGACCGGCAATGGCCAGATCTACTCCGTCGCGCCAAAAGTCACGGTCGACCTGACCGGCGAAGTGCGCAAAACCTACGACGGCGATACCCATGCCACGCCGACAACCAGTAACTTCACGGCCACCTCTGGCGCTGTCGATGGTGATGACATCAGCCTCATCATTGCCGGTTTCGGCACCGCCACCTATGACAATAAAAATGTCGGCAATGGCAAGACGGTCACCGTCAACGGCATCAGTCTGGGCGAAGCCAAGAACGGTAATGTCCGGGTCTACGGTTATCAGTTGGCCTCCAACAGTGTCAGCGGCGCCATTGGCACCATCGACCGCAAAACCCTGACCGCCAGCGCCGATGTGGCGAACAAGGTCTACGACGGCAATACCCAGGCGAGCCTGGGCAATGTCCAACTGATCGGTGTGGCAAGCGGCGACGTCGGGAAGCTGCAGCTGCTGGGTAATCAGGGCACCTTCAGCGACAAGAATGCCGGGGTCGGCAAGTCAGTCACTGGCAGCGGCCTCAGCATCGGCGGTCTGGAAGCAGGCAACTACACCTTCAACAGCGGTGCGAATGTCGGCACGGGCACCATCGACCGTAAAGCCCTGACGGCCACCGCCGATGTGGCGAACAAGGTCTATGACGGCAGCACCCAGGCCAGCCTGAGCAATGTCCAACTGACCGGTGTGATCACTGGCGACGCCGGAAAGGTACAGGTGGCGGGCAACCAAGGCAGCTTCAGCGACAAGAATGCCGGGGTCGGCAAGTCAGTCACTGGTAGCGGTCTGACCCTTGGCGGTCTGGAAGCGGGCAACTACAGCATCAACACTGGCGCGACCATCGGCACGGCCACTATCGATCGCAAAGCCCTGACGGCCACCGCCGATGTGGCGAATAAAGTCTATGACGGCAACACCCAGGCCAGCCTGAGCAATGTCCAGCTGACCGGCGTGATCACTGGCGACGCCGGGAAGGTCCAGGTGTCGGGCAATCAGGGCAGCTTCAGCGACAAGAATGCCGGGGTCGGCAAGTCGGTAACCGGCACCGGTCTGACCCTCGGTGGTGGGGAAGCGGGCAACTACACCTTCAACCCCGCCGCGACCATCGGCACGGCCACCATCGACCGCAAATTCCTGACCGCCACCGGCGATGTGGCGAACAAGGTCTATGACGGCACCACCCAGGCCAGCCTGAGCAATATCCAGCTGAGCGGTGTGATCACTGGCGACGCCGGTAAGGTACAAGTGGTGGGCAATCAGGGCAGCTTCAGCGACAAGAACGCCGGGGTCGGCAAGTCAGTGACCGGCGTTGGCATCACCCTGGGCGGTCTGGAAGCGGGCAACTACACCATCAACCCAGACGCGAAGATCGGCACGGCCAACATTGACCGCAAAACTCTGACCGCCACTGCCGATGTGGCGAACAAAGTGTATGACGGCAACACCCAGGCCAGCCTGGGCAATGTCCAGCTGGTCGGCGTGGTGAACGGCGACGCCGGAAACGTGCAGGTGCTGGGCAACCAAGGCAGTTTCAGCGACAAGAACGCCGGGGTCGGCAAGTCAGTGACGGGCACCGGTCTGAGCATCGGCGGCGTGGAGGCGGGCAACTACAGCTTCAATTCCGGCGCGAACATCGGCACGGGCACCATCGACCGCAAAACCCTGACGGCCACCGCTGATGTGGCCAACAAGGTCTATGACGGCAACACCCAGGCCAGCCTGGGCAACGTCCAGCTGATCGGGGTGGTGAACGGCGACGCCGGAAACCTGCAGGTGCTGGGCAACCAGGGCAGCTTCAGCGACAAAAATGCTGGCGTCGGCAAGTCAGTGACCGGCAGCGGTTTGAGCCTTGGCGGTCTGGAAGCGGGCAACTACAGCTTCAACACCGGCGCGAACATCGGCATGGCCACCATCGACCGCAAAACCCTGACGGCAGCCGTCGACATTGCCGACAAAACATTCGACGGCGGGACGACGGCGACGATACGTGGTGTGACGCTAGGCGGTGTTATCGACGGTGACAAAGTCGGCGCTGCGGGCAGTGCCAGCTTCCTGACTGCCAATGCTGGCCGCGACAAGCCGGTTACCGTGGTGGGTTTGCAACTGACCGGGGATGACTTCGCCAATTACCAACTGACAGGCGATCAGTTTACCGGCAGCGCCTCGATCAACGCTCCGCTCTACACGCCTGTGGGGCTGCTAGGCAAAGCCGAGGGCGTTAACGGCACCGCGATGATCGAAAACCGACCGGAAGTTCGCCCAGGCGAAGCGACTTTGCGCGCCACCTGGCCTGTTGCCTCAAGCGCGTTGCTGACCATCAATTCGGCTTCTGCGCCAGTCATGGACCTCAACGCAAACGTGCCGTTGCGAGGCGACCTTCTCTCCGCAAACGGCAATCTCAGCCTGGCGCTCGAGGATGAGGCTGCCCAGCCTGTCGCGAAGAAAGTGTTGAATGTCTACAGCTCACAAGTGGGCAAGGAGCCTCAAGCCGTAGGGAAATATTCGGCAAGCGATATGGGTAATAACATTCTGTTGGAGAAAGTGGCCTCGACCCTTCGCACTCTTCCGATTCTGCAACATGACGCGGCCGCCCGCTCGGAAGGGTCGGTCGCGTTAGGCACAGGCGAGTTGCTGCGTCTCAATGTCAGCATGCTCAAGGACGCCACCTTGCTTGTCGAGGCTGCACCGGTAAACCAGGCGCTTTCGAACGAGGAACTGGCGACCTACGGGCTGGCCATTGCGAAACAGCGTTTGGGGGTCACGGTCGATGCGATTCAAACCGTGGTGATTGAACAGGCGCAGCGTCAGGCAGACATCGCACGTGTACGCAGTTCCGGTCTGGTAATCCGTTGATCCACTCGGCAACTATCGTCTAGTTGGACCCAGAAACGCCCGATGCATGCATCGGGCGTTTTTTATCCGCTGCAGCAAAAGCCGGTTCCCCTCCTGCAAATACCCTTCATAACCACTCTGCCACCATCAGGGACAGACGGTTTTGACTTGAACAGAGGGTTCGCCCTTCCAGTCAGCTCCACGGTCATCAGACCTCAAATGAGTATTCCACCGACGTGCCCGGGAAACCGCGCAGCGATATCGAGTAACCCCATGAAATCATCCACGTTCGCCCACCGCTGCTATCTGCGTTTATCCGGACTTGTAGCCAATGCGCGAACCCGAACTGGCCGCGCACTCAATGCAATGGCGGTTCATCTGTTGTCATTTGAGGGGCATCCCAAGCGCGCCAACGGCACCTGTGGCGGCAAGCTGTCGGCGAGCCCGGACAGAACAAGAGAGCCTCTCTCCCCTCAATTGGCCGCAAGCGTTTTCAATTGCGCCCGTGAAGGCATCATCGTCGCCGACTGCACCGGACGCGTCATTCGCGTCAACGAAGCCTTCACCCGTATTACCGGCTATGAGCAGGACGAGGTGGTGGCGCAAAACCCGGCATCAGAGGCCGTTTTGCTGCGCAAAGTCGCGGCCTTTTTCACCTCAATGGGCAATGCGCTGGCAGAACAGGGGCATTGGTCCGGGGAAATGTGGAGCAGCCGCAAGGACGGCTCTGAATTAGCCCTCAAACTCAGCATCAGCGGGGCATACGGGAGCGACGGCGAAGTCACCCACTATGTGGCGCTGCTCATTGACATAACCCAGCTCAAAAAATACCAGCAACTCCTGGAGCGCCAGGCCGACTACGACGCCCTGACCCAACTGCCTAATCGAAATATGCTGGCCAGACGCATGCACCAGGCGATGGACTCAGCTAAGACGCACAGCCGTAACCTGGCCGTGGCCTTCATCGATCTGGACGGCTTCAAACTCATCAACGACCGCCACGGCCACGGCTTTGGCGACCGCGTCCTGCAAATCCTGGCCCAGCGCATCAAAGCAACGATCCGAAACCACGACACCTTGGCACGCCTGGGCGGAGATGAATTCGTCGCAGGCCTCTTCGACCTGCAACAGCCATACGATTGCGAGCCCGTGCTCAGATGCATGGTCCAGGCCGCCAGCGCACCCATCGTCATTGACGGCATCATCGTTCAACTTTCTGCCAGTATTGGCGTCGCATTCTTTCCTTTGCATGGGCAAGAGATGGAAACACTGATCGCAAAGGCTGATCAGGCGATGTATGTGTCGAAGAGGGCGGGGGGGAATCGGTTGGCGTTTTGTGGAGGGGTGGGGGGGTGATGGGTATTTTTGAATGTAGGAAACATTGGTGCACCCATCCGAGCCGCTTGGCAATTAGTTATCCATCAGATAGGGGCCACTTATTCCGCCGCTTCCTTGGAGTCGAAGAAAATCCCACATCTTTATTGAGGCTCGCGTACCGAACGTTAGCGCGCTTCTTCACGCATGTTATCCGAAGTTAGAGACACTCTATCTTGGACCTGTACTAATCCTCTTTCTTACCCTCTGACGCTTTGTAAGCAAGCAGTAGCTTTTTGAAAAATGATATCAGGAACGAAGCTATTGCCGGCAAAGCAAAGCCCCACCAATCCCACAATCAAAAAAGAAACTCGAAATGAACGGCCGTATGTCCAAGGAGATATTATAGAAAAACCCCTTTTGGTTGTTGGTTCTAGATCACCTGAAAATAAACTGGCTTCTGGGATCGCTAGTATTTTTTCCAGATAAACGATTGCTTCTTCTGATTTTTTGACCATTATAGAAACCCGTTGATCAAGCTTCCAGAAGATGAAGGTAATGAAGCTAAGGAACAGCCCCAATCCGCCTCCAATCATTACGAGCTTACCGCCTTGTACAAAGCAAGCGCCTAAACCCGTGGCGATTAATCCAGTTATTATTAGGTAAAAATTAAATACAGTCATTCTTTGTTGCGCGTGCAACTGAAAGTACCGCCACGCGTGTTCAAGCGAGATTTTTGCAATATCATTACTGTTCATTTGATTTTCCGAAAAAACGGCTTCCGTAGACTTGAAAAAATTTTTCTAAAACTTTTGCACTGGCGAAAGCGGCGTACCGCTGTGCTTCATTTTCCTTATCAGGGTCCGCAAAGTCGCAAACACCTTTAAGCGCAAAAGTTTTTGGTTGTTGACCATTAGCAGCAACTGCTGCAGCGTATAGACCATAAATTTCCATCTCAACACCCAGTAAATCTCGTTGTTGATGTTTAATTTCCTCAATCGTATGCCCATCAGCTAAGACAGCGGACCCCGAAGCAACAGGCCCGACATGAAGAGTCGTTTTAAACTTACATTCGGCCGAGTACATGCTTGGTAGTTCGTTGAAGAAAGCTTTCTCGGAGCGTAACTGTTCAAAATGAGCTCTTATTTTATGATCCGCCGGCAGCTGATGAGGCGCCGATGAAAATTTTGGTGTGCCAGCGTCTATCAATCGCTTACCGCTTTGGAAATCCCATACAGGGTCTGCGAAAAGCACATCCCCGAGCTGTACCTTTTCTTTTACTCCGGCGCATATACCTGTCATTACCATGACAGTGGGACTCAGTGCATTGATAAGTGAAGCGCTTTTTATTGCAGTAGATATCATTCCCATACGCGAGGCAAAAGTTGCCACTACGGTTACACGGGATTCACCGATGAGAAACCACCCGTCTCGGACAAAAACTGAGTCATCTATAGGTCGCGCAGCCCCCCAGTTCCAGGGCAAACCTAGAATCGCTTCGAATTCCGGGGACTCAAGAGCACATATGATTGCAACGTCGACTGATTGATTGGTGATTAGAATATTTTCTGGATGAGCACTATGCTTGAGATACTGAACGCAATTAACTATCCTCGACATCCAAGTATCTGACTGCTCGGCATAGTCAATAATTACCCACGTATTTTCATCAAACTGCACACTGGCCGCCACGGCTGCCGCTTTATCAGCAGTTATACCGATCACCCTGCCTGGCTTAATAATTTCGTCGTCGACATGGATCTGATGCAGTAAGTCCAGCGAATGAGTGTGCGTTGTTGCTTGATCATGCTTATAAAAAGGAAGGATAATGTCTAGTATCAAAAGATCATAGTACTGCCTCTCAAGGTTGCATAGCGCATCATATGCGCATGTTACAATAGTTACATCCTCAACATTATCGACTCCTAATGTTGTCAGTCGTTGAAGAAGTTCGCCGTATCTCGTTGGGCAATCGTCAGCAATTAAGATTTTCATAGTTCACGATCCATCTTGGATTTGAACTCTTTAAACGCCACTCTAAGTTTATCTTTCCATGTTTCATAGGTGGAGTTGTAGTGAAGAACGCTGTGCAGCAATTTGGGGAATTCCTCTCTTAATTCTTGAGTTATTCCAGAGATATCCACATTTCCTCCTTGGCGGGGGAAAGCTTCATAGCCCGTGATGACAACAACTGGGCAAGAAATATTTGCGTACTCCATGTTCCGTAGTACTTCGATTCCACCAAAGCCCTGTGGTCGTCCGCCACTTTCGCCCCCCACTATATCAACGTCGATAGTGGGCAATGACATATCAAGGAGCAGCAAATCCGGCGTCCCTTCATCTAGTCTGTCGAGCGCCGAGTTGACGGATTTAGCATGATCTATCTTCATTGGAATACACAGACTCCGCAAAAATAACTCGATTTGAGTTATTTTGGGAGTTTCATCTTCTACGATAAGTACAATTAGTTCGCGATCAGTCATGAGGCTTCCGCCGCTTGCCGAGTTTGAATGAGGAAGTTGTATACGACTCTTATCGTAAACTGGCCGTCGGGATTGAATCCGAACGTCATTTCTCCTTTGGAGGACTGCTTAACGACTGCTGCAATTTTGTATAAGCCGCTACCACCTTCGGTCTTCGTTTTAGTATCGTATTCCCCGCGATCAATTTTGTCCCTGATCTCAGAAAGTTTTCTTTCTGCTGCCTGCCTAATGCTAGGCTTTGAGTTGCAACTAACATTTATCGCGAATGTTTCCCGCTCAGTATCGGGTTCAATCGAAATTGTAATGGTCGGTTTCTTCAGTCCTGAATGAACGCGCGCGTTATCAATCGATACAAACAATACGTCGTGCAATAGCACCAAGGTACTAGGCATAACTTTAACTTCATTGCTGGAGAAGCTGGTTTTGATTTCAGGTTCAAAGCCGCGTAAGCACTTTTTGGCAGCCCTGATTGAGATTTCGAGTGCCTGATCTATATCGAAAGTTCGACGAAGAGTTTCCGCATCAGTGATTTTATGGAACCAGCTGGCAGCATCATCAAGGGCCAATTGAACTTCAACTGAACATTCTCCAACGGCTCTGTCAAGATCGTGCTGAGAGTAGCAGCCATCGACGGTTTTCTTTAACTGAGCACGAAACTCGTCAAAAATAAAAGTCAGATCAGACTTTAACTCCTCCGATAATAGCTTCCGTGCGTCGGCAAGAGATTTCTCGAGATAAGCCCAAAGAAGGGCGACGGCACCTTTAAAAAAACCCTGCAGATCCTGGTCCTGTAAAAGGATGCGGACGACCGGAATAATTTGTGGGCTTATCTCGATATAAAACAAACCCAGCGGGCGGTCTTTATTCTTTATCTGCAGTTTATTATCTTTGGCGTCAAGCAGTGCGTTATCGAAATCCATTGAGAAATTTTGGAATGCCTTGCTTAAATTGACAAGACCTTCTTTGTTGCAGTCCTTGAATTTATCAAGCCATAAAAGATTCTCATTATATCCCTTGTCGTCGGCTTCTTTAGTGGTGATTATATTCTGTAGTTGAAGCGGTCCACGAATCAACCCAATAAATGATTGATGTCTGATCCGTTTGCTTAAATAGTAGTCCAAACCAAATAAAGAGTTATTCAAAAACTCGCTACTGATTTTTGATAATAACGAATAAAGAACTGCGTCAGCCTCATCAAACGCTGACACTGTGCTTGGCAACTGCCCGTCAACTAAGAGCCCTTCCATAACCTCATCATATTCAAGGGTTGTCACGACCTTGGCCAGATCCCGGTATCTATAGAAGTCTTCTGCTAGCTCTCGGCCTGCCCATCTGGCAAGAGGGTCCGCATCAACGTGTATCCGTGTCCCATCGACAATGCGCTGCCCTGCTTCTAGAATTTTACGATTTGTGATCTCTAGGACTTCATCTATATATTCACTTGAATTCCCAGGATCAATTTCACGAAGGACACTACAGACCTCCACTCGTTGATCCAATATTGCAGCAGTCGTACTGACAACTCGAGCCTGATCTATTATTGACGGAATGCAAACTTCTTTCAAAAAATAGATTAGTAAGTTATCTGTAACCTTTCCTTTTAGCTCTACTAACTTCGCAGGGCTTCTGAGCTCTTTGAGTCTGATGATTTTCCCAACTTTAAATCTCAGGTGTGAGGCTGTAGCCTCGCTTTCTGTAATATTCCACAACATGTGTAGTGCTGTAGGAGCAACCAACCACTCTGGTACGCCATCAAAGTCCACTGTCGAGTAACTATTCAATGAGTTTTTTATGGGTATAAAGTTAAGCTTGCTCGGAAATATCGATCCTTCGTTGGCTATCAGTCGGATAACCTCACTTTTGTTACCTGCTGAATAATGAGCGTGGAGAATCAATGGTATCTCTATGCCAGGAACTGACCTAGAGTTCCCTGGCAATCGCTTTTCCATAGTCAGCACTGCTTGATCAAACGCTCTTGCTCGTATAAAACCACAGGCTTTAAATATCCGTTCTGGATAGCTATCCTCGTCAGTGTTTTTTTCTGGATGATTCAGGAGAGCCCAATATTTATCCACGTTAGTAATGTTTTTACTGTTCGATTCTATGGCTAGGTCTTCGCAGCCGACATAGGGAGTATTAAGTGATACTAACTCTGGCCTCCATTGTTCGTCCGGAAACTCCCGGTAAATTAATTTTACAAATGAGAGTATTGCAGCGCCGAGTGGCAATCCACTTAAATTCACAAGCATTTTCAAAAGCATTGCGTGAGCGTCACCAGATGTCGCATCTTGCCTCAAAAGCTGCCCGATAAGTTTTGGTATAGCTTGAGGAGTTGGATCGGTAGAGATGCATTTCGTCTGCGAATAGATTATGCCTGAGTAAATATGAGCCCATGCATCGACTACTATAGCCTTTCGCTGGTTACGTAATAGTTTTGTCGCTTCGACAAAACGACCAGAAAATAACGCCTCAATTCCAGCGGCTGGCCGAACACGAAGGGGAATTGTTTTTTTTGATACGCCCAAAAAAAGCATTGCCTTGAAAAGTCGGAAATCAGTAATGCCTTCGATTTGGTTTAATGCTACTTTAATGACTTTTAATAAGTCAAGGTTCACAGGGTTTGAAGCAGCGTATTGTATTAGGCTGATGAATGTTTCATATACATCAACGAGGGAATGGCTTTGCTCCACTCTAAGAATATCTGCAATGTCATCGACGGTTTCTGGCCATTCACCCATCATTCGATGCAGCATGTATGTTTTTACGGAAGGGTCGTATTTTGAATGATTATTGATTTTCTGGCGTATATCTTCGCGAAACTTCTGAATGCCCACGCGCCCTTCATTTCTTACGCTAGTATTGTAGGCGATAAAGTTTAGTAGTCCACTCTTATAAACCGAGCGAACCTCTGATGTGTATTTTTTTTGTTTCTCAAGTCCGCCTGAAGCATTTTCTAATGCTATGCGCAGTTGGACCGACCAGAAGCTTGCGCCATACGCTGCGTCAAACCCTTTGAGTGTTTCAATGCTCTCGTCAATGTATCCGTTGATCCACAGGCGTTCCACATGCTCGGCTGCTACTCTGAAGTTGTTGATTACTCCAGAATCCTCGTTAATCCGCGCAACTATCCAGAATATTTCTCGCTCCACCGAAACCAAAGGTGCATCAACTTTTACCCCTTCTAATTCATCATAACCGGTCGGAAATCGGAATAATTCTGGCAGCTGGGACCTTATCTGAGAAGAAGCCCAAGCGAGATAGTCAGCAAATGAAGACATCTGCAAAGCTGCTCGAGCTTCTAGCATGTGTTTCCTGTAGCCACTTCTAAACTTAAATGAACGGTCGTATCGGCGGTTTTTTTCGAATTTTTTGGCTTTGAAATCAGCGATTACGCCTCTGAGTTTATGCTGGCAGTTAATATAGATTTTTGAGTAATCGCTAACCAATTCCATTTTCGCTCGCCTGCTCCCGTATTCTTCAACTTGGTCTTGGTCTTTGGATGAAAAATTTACACCCGCAGGCCAAAGAAATTTTCGGTACGTGAGCATAACTCGATGATGGCGTTTTGCCTATATTAGTTATCTTTTATGAGGAAATTTGGCACCAGTACCCAATCGGCTTTCTCCTTCAAATAGGGCTGAAATTGCCGATATCGCTTGTAAAGCTCAGCTACGCTGCAGATTTCTCCCGATTGCATTCTGATCAGGTTTCTGAGAGCAATTTTGGAGATGTTTGTCCGTCTTTGGCGGGCTGCTATCCCTTTGCGGGCAAAATTGTTCGGTCTGCTACGTCGAATGCACCAAGATGACGGCTGTTCACCTTGTATCATGCAGCGGATTGAGCAGGCGCTGATCAACCTTCGTAAATTCACTGCATCCCGACCAACAAGTTTATATGCTTGAGGCTGTATTTGACGTTTGGACCTCGGCTCCTCGTCTACTCTTCCGATCTGGAAGCGCACATGGAAAACTTCGTCCATGACACCTTTTGGTATTTCCAAGGCTAGCGTCAGGGGAGCCTGGAATACCATTGAAACTACCTAACCGCCTTGAGCTCCAAAAAGCTGGAGAGCTCCTCGCACCCTAAAAATCCCGTATTCACTGGATTTCAGCCACAAAAAAAGACGTCCGAAGACGTCTTTCTTTTTAATTGGTGGAGCCGGGGGGATTTGAACCCCCGTCCGCCAGTACTCCGCTGTCGGTCCTACATGCTTAGCCGTGTCTATTAAGTTAACCCTCAGCGACCCGACGGGCAGGGTGCTTTGGGCGAGCTGTGTAAGTTTTAGCCGATTCGTCCACAGCGTACTGCACGGCGATTCTGTTCTATATGACAATCACTTCGGGTTTACAGACATCCCCTAGTGATTGCTGGGCCCGAAGGCACCAGAAGCTCAGGGTCTAAGGCTGCTTACGCAGCGATGGACATTTCCTGGCCGTAGTTTTCGTCATTGGCAACTATAAGTAGTTGCAACAGTGGATTTACGACTTCTGTTACCAAGTCGGCATGCACCTAAAGTTTCATCACCGGCGTCGAATCCTAAACGGCCCCAGCTGACTGCTTTCGCGGTCAGGTCGCGGAGTGTACTCCAACGAGACGTTCGCGTCGACCTTCTGACGCAAACCACCGGCGGGCCAGCCATGTGGCTGGCCCGGCTGATGTTTTACTTGGCGCCTTCGCTACCGGAGCCGATGTTTTTCAGTGCAGTGATCTGCTTGGTGGTGATCTCGATGCACTCTTTTTCGTTGCCAGCGGCTTTGGCGGCCATGGCAGATTTTTCAGTTTTCTCGATTGCCATTTTGTCGTCAGCCGACAGGTTGGTGCCCGAGGACGTGTGAGCATCTTTCAGCGCTTGAAGGTTGGCAGAGCAGAGGTCATCTGCAGCGAATACCGGGGAACCCAACAGTGCGGCGGTGAAGAACAATCCTGTGAGTGCTGTGCGCTTCATGTGTATCTCCTTTAAGCCTGTGGACTCGGTATGGCCGGTCGATGAGGCCTTTGCCGAGGTTTGAAAATAACCCGACGTCATTGGCGGGCTTACACAAACTGACTGTGTTGAAACGCAGGGGTTCTATTTTTTTTTGCACTCATGTGAAAAAGCCATATTTGGCGATTGGGGCACCAAAATGGGGCGAACGCCGCTGGTACGCGGCGATCAGGTGGTTTTGGCATGGGTGACCCGATCAACCAGGTACACCAGTCCGTGATAGTCGATGCCTCCATGTTGGGTGAGGCCGATTTCGCACGTGCGGCTGGTGGAGATACCTTCGCTGCAGGTCTGCACGGCGTCCTTGAGGGTGCGCAATGCGTGGGCGTTAAGCTCGGGGGTTGTGAAGCCTTTGTCGCCCGCGAAGCCGCAGCAGTGAATGCCCTCAGGGATCACCACGTTGATGCTGCACAGCCTCGCCAGCTCGATCAGCGCCTGGCTTTCCCCCAGGTGTTGGGTGCTGCAGGTCACGTGAACGGCGATGGGTTCCTGTTGCGGGGTGAAGGTCAGTTTGTCCAGCAGATGAGTGCGGATGAAGCGCACGGGATCGTACAGGTCCAGGCGGGTGTCCTTGAGGTCCTGCACCATGCGCAATGTGCAGGGGCTGGTGTCGCAGTAGATCGGATCGAGCCCGCCGCGGCTGGCTTTGCTCAGCGCTGCGAGCAGTTCTTCGCGCTTGCTGTCGGCTTGTTGGCTGTAACCTTTTGATGCAAATGGCTGGCCGCAGCAGAGGCTGTCCTGATGTTCGGGGAATACAACCTGGTAACCGGCTTTTTCCAGCAGGCCTTTGGTTTTATCCAGCAGTGACGTCTGCTCTTTGTCGGCCGCCGCCGGGCCCATCACCCGGGAGACGCACGCCGCCAGGTAGACCACGCGGGGGCGCTGATCTTCAACAGATGGCGCGAAGCTGATCGCATGCTCGGCTTGAGGCATGGCGGGCGTCCACTGGGGGACGCGCCCGGCGGATGCCTTGCTCAATGCGGCAGAGATTTTTGCCAGGCGTGGAGCACCCAGCAGCATGCGCGCACCGTTGGCGGCATGCAGGGTGAAGCGCGCCCCTTGCAGCAGGGTGTTGAAGTGATCGGCCATCCAGCCAGCCGCCTTGCCGTGGCTGGCCTCCTGGCTGCGCAGCTTCTTGACCAGCTCGCCGGTGTTGATCCCCACCGGGCAGCGTTGTGCGCACAAGCCAGTGGCTGCGCAGGTTTCGATGCCTTGGTAGTGGTAGGCCTTTTCCAGTTCATCAGTAGTGATACCGGCGCGTTTGCGCGCCTGGATATCACGCCATATCACGATGCGCTGGCGTGGGCTGAGGGTGAGCCCTTTAGACGGGCAGACCGGTTCGCAGAAGCCGCACTCGATGCATTTGTCGATGATTTCGTCAGCGGCGGGCAGCGGTTTGAGGTGTTTGAGGTGGATCTGCGGATCTTCGCTTAGCACCACATCCGGGTTGAGGATGCCGTTGGGGTCGAGCAGACGTTTGAGTTGCCACATCAACTGGTACGCATCGCTTCCCCATTCCAGCTCGACGAAGGGGGCCATGTTGCGGCCGGTGCCATGTTCAGCCTTGAGCGAGCCGCCGAATTCAACGGCCACCAATTGCGCCACGTCCTCCATGAACGCCTGATAGCGGGCCACTTCTTCCGGGTTGTTGAAGCCCTGGGTGAAGACGAAATGCAGGTTCCCCTCCAGCGCATGGCCGAACAGGATGGCTTCGTCGTAATGATGCTTGTCGAACAGTTCGATCAGCCGCCGCACGCCCACGGCCAGTTGCTCGACGGGGAAGGTGACGTCTTCGATGATCACCGTGGTGCCGGTCAGCCGCACGGCGCCGACGGCGGGGAAGGTGTCTTTGCGGATCGCCCACAGGCGCGCGTTTTCCAGCGGGTCTTCGGTGAAGTCCACCTGTTTTTCCACCGGGAAGGGCGCCAGCGAGGCCATGATTTGCGCCAGTTGTTCGTGCAGCAATAACCGCGAGGCGGCGCGGGCTTCGATGAGCAGGGCGCAGGCGTTGGTCGACAGTTCGCGCACGAACGCGGGCATGCCGGGTTTGTCCTGTACTGAACGCATGCTGCGTCGGTCGAGCAGTTCGACGGCGGCGACGGGTTGGGTTTTCAACACACTGACGGCGTTACAGCAGGTCTCGACGTCGGGGAACACAATCAGCGCCGAGGCCTTGTTGGGGTGATCGACAACGGTGTCGTAGGTGACTGAGCTGATAAAGCCCAGCGTGCCTTCGGAGCCCACCAGCAGGTGGCTGAGGATATCCAGCGGTTCTTCAAAATCCACCAAAGCGTTGAGTGACAGGCCGGTGGTATTTTTCAGACGGTATTTGTGGCGGATTCTGTTCGCCAGGTCGGTGTTGGCGCGGGTCTTTTCGCTCAGGTCCGACAGCTGTTGCAGCAGATCGGCGTGGCTTAAACGAAAAGCCGCAACGCTCTGTGGGTCTTCGGTATCCACGATGGTGCCGTCCGCCAGGATCAGGCGCATGCCCGCCAGCGTGTGGTAGGTGTTTTGCGCAGTGCCGCAGCACATGCCGCTGGCGTTGTTGGCGACGATGCCGCCGATCTTGCAGGCATTAATCGAGGCTGGGTCAGGGCCGATTTTGCGTCCGTACGGTGCTAGCCAGACGTTGGCGTGAGCGCCGATCACCCCCGGTTGTAGGCGGATTTGTGCGCCTTGGTCGCGCAGTTCGCGGCCATTCCAGTTATCGCCCAGCACCAGCAGGACCGAATCGCTGATGGCCTGGCCCGAGAGGCTAGTGCCTGCTGCGCGAAAGGTGACGGGCACGTTGTCCCGTTGAGCCAGTTTGAGCAGTTGCACCACTTCATCTTCGGATTCAACCCGGACCACCAGCTTGGGAATCAGCCGATAGAAGCTGGCATCGGTGCCGAACGCGAGAGTCGATAGCGCGTCGTCGAAGCGTCGTTGTTCAGGAATCAGCTGGCGAGCGTCGCGCAAGAAGGCGGCGGGCAGGCTCATGGTGCCTCCAGAGTCGGCACATTGCAGGCATGTGCTGTACAGATGAAACCGCCCGGTGAGCCGAGCGGTTGTAAAAGGGCGACAGCGCAGGGTTAGTGCGCTGTCGGCTGGGGCTGATCAACAGCTGTTAATGCACCAGCATGCCGGTAAACCAGTAGGCCTGGGCGTAGGTCATGCAACCAATGATGGTGGCGAAGAAGATGCTGTGTTTGAGGGTGAAGCGGAACAGGTCCGACTCTTTGCCCACCAAGCCGGTGGCTGCGCAGGCCACGGCGATGGATTGCGGCGAGATCATCTTGCCCGTCACACCGCCGGTTGAGTTGGCCGCCACCATCAACACATCGCTGACGCCGACCTGATGCGCGGTGGTCGCCTGCAATGAGCCGAACAGCGCGTTGGAGGACGTGTCCGAGCCGGTCAGGAAGACGCCGAGCCAGCCCAGAAATGGCGAGAAGAACGGGAATGCAGCACCCGTACCGGCCAGGACCAGCGCCAGGGTCGAAGACATGCCCGAGAAGTTCATGACGAAGGCGAAGGCCAGCACCATGCCGATGGAGACGATCGCCCAGCGCAATTCTTTGAGGGTTTCCTTGAACGTGGTCAGGCCAGTGAGAGGGTTAATCCTCAGCACGACCATCGCCAGGATGGCCGAAAACAGAATCGCGGTGCCCGACGCGGCAATCAGGTCGAACTTGTACACCGCCGGCATGGCCGTGGCGTTGGCGACGATGGGCGCGGTTTTCATCACCAACTGGTCAAGATGCGGGATCGGGAAGTTGAACGTCCAGGCCTGCATTGCACCACCAGCCGCGAACATGGCCTTGAAGGGCTTGAGGGTCCAGATGGTGACCATCACCGTGAGAATCAGAAACGGGGACCAGGCCTTGATGATCTGCCCCAGGGTGTAGGGTGATTTCACCGAGGTGCGTGGCTGGCCGAAACCACCGGGGCTGCCGATGATGGCGGCGCCACCGGAACTCAAGACGGCGCTTTCACCGGCACGTTGCGGCTGCCACACCTTCAGGAACAGTGTCAGGGAAACCATGCTGACCAGCGCCGAGGTGATGTCCGGCAGTTCAGGCCCGATGTAGTTCGAGGTGAAGTATTGCGTGATGCCGAACGTCGATCCTGCAACCAGCGCAGCAGGCCAGGTTTCCTTGACGCCTTTGAGGCCGTCCATCATGAACATCAGCCAGAACGGCACGAACAGCGACAGGAAGGGCAATTGCCGACCTGCCATGGCGCCGATCTTGAACGCGTCGATGCCGGACACCTGCCCGGCGACGATCACTGGAATCCCCAGTGCGCCAAAAGCAACCGGTGCGGTGTTGGCGATCAGGCACAAGCCTGCGGCGTAGAGGGGGTTGAGACCCAGGCCAACCAGCAAGGCGGCAGTAATCGCCACCGGAGCGCCGAAGCCCGCCGCGCCTTCGAGGAATGCACCGAAACAGAACGCAATCAACAGCACCTGCAGGCGTTCATCGTCGGTGATGGACATGACCGAGCTGCGGATAATCTCGAATTGCCCGCTCTTGACGGTCAATTTGTAGAGAAAAACTGCGGCTACGATGATCCAGGCAATCGGCCACAAACCGTATGCAAACCCATACCCGGCAGCTGCGAGGGCCATGTCGGCAGGCATCTGGAAGGCGAAGATTGCCACCAGCACGGACAGGACCAGCGTGATGCTGCCTGCGATGTGGCCCTTGAGCCTGAACACCGCCAGAGCGAGAAAGAAAAACACTATAGGGATGAGTGCAGCGGCGGCCGAAAGGCCTAGACCGCCCAGCGGTGTGTAAAGCTGTTGCCAGGTTTGCATAGGGATGGCCTCTAATTGTTTTTGGACAGGCTCGAAGTGCAGCGCAGTGGAGATTAGTCACTGTTTGGCATTTGTAAATTGGTAATACCAATTTACAATGTCGTGGGAGTAGCGTAGAAGCCTTGCTATTGGTGTGTCAATTTGCAGTGTTGCGACTTTGGTCGCAGTTTCTGCGTAATGTCTGGTTGATCCGCTATTTGAGGCTGGATCTGACGGGTGCCGCAGTGCCAGCAATCAGCCAGAATACGCGGGCCCGGTAACGGATCGGGGAGGTGGAGTAGGGCTATGGGTTTTGATCAAGTGCGTCAGCGCCGTTTGTCTGACGATATTGTTGAGCAGCTGGAAAAGATGATTCTTGAGGGCACGCTCAAGTCGGGCGGGCGATTGCCCGCCGAGCGTGCGCTTGCGGAACAGTTTGGTGTGTCCCGGCCTTCACTGCGCGAAGCGATTCAGAAACTGACTGCCAAAGGCCTGCTGGTGAGCCGTCAGGGGGGTGGCAACTATGTGGTGGAAAACATCGGCTCGACGTTCAGCGATCCACTGTTGCACCTGCTCGAAAGCAGCCCCGAGGCGCAGCGTGATCTGCTGGAGTTCCGTCATACCCTGGAAGCCTCCTGTGCCTATTACGCAGCCATGCGCGCGACAGACATGGACCGTGAGCGGCTGCGCCAGGCCTTCGATACTTTGCAGGATTGCTATTCACGCGCCGACGAAGTGAGCCGGGCAGAGGAGGGGGCTGCCGATGCGAGCTTTCACCTGGCGATCGCTGAAGCCAGCCACAATGCGGTGCTGCTGCACACCATTCGTGGCTTGTTCGACCTGCTCAAGCGCAACGTGGTGATCAATATCGGCGGCATGTACAAGCAGCGCAGCGAAACCCGCGACATGCTGATCAGTCAGCATCGGGATTTGTACACATCGATTATCGAAGGGCGTGCTGACGACGCGAGGGAAATATCCAGCCAGCATCTGCTCTACGTGCAGGAAGTGCTGGAGGAGGTGCGACAGCAGGCCAAGCGCACGGCTCGGGCTGAGCGGCGTAATGGGATGTGATCAGGTGTGGCAGATGGAGCAGGTGTGGTAGGTGGAACAACTGTGGGAGCGAATTCATTCGCGAATGCGGCGGTGCAGGCGATAAATCTCTATCGAACGTGCCGGCCTCTTCGCGAATGAATTCGCTCCCACAGTTTTTGCGCACGGGCTGAAGATCAGGCTCGAAACCTAATCATCCTTGCCCTTGGTGCGCACGGCACGTTGCAGCTCGCGATCGGAATCGCGCTCACGCTCGGTGTGGCGCTTGTCGTATTCCTTCTTGCCTTTACCCAGAGCAATTTCGCACTTGATCAAGTGCTGCTTCCAGTAAATGGAAAGGGCCACGCAGGCATAGCCTTTCTGCTGGACCGACGAGGTCAGCTTTTCAAGCTCGCGCTGGTTCAGCAGGAGTTTACGGGTGCGTGTCGGGTCAGCGATGACGTGCGTGCTGGCAGTCGTCAGCGGCGAGATATGGCAACCCATCAGCCAGGCCTCACCGTCTTTGAGCAGCACGTAACTGTCTACCAGCTGTACCTTTGTGGCACGCAGACTTTTTACTTCCCAGCCAGCCAGGACCAGACCGGCCTCGAACTTGTGTTCGATGAAGTAATCGTGACGCGCCTTTTTATTTTGCGCGATGGTCCCTGTAGGGTGTTTCTTGAGCTTAGCCATAGGCGACGCATTATAGGGACTCGCTTCAAACTCGGCTATGGGAAAGCGCGTGCTTGAGCACACTGGTTGAATCCCGGACAATGCGCGTGCTTCGACGAGCTGTGTTCCTCGCCCTGAAACGAAACCCGGTAAGATTTAGCGCGAACCGATGCAGGCTTGTCGGGTCGACTGATCACCCTGCGACTTTTCGCTGATGAGTGATGACTACCGATTGCAGGTTTGGGTGATGGGCCTCGGCGCTCTTTGCTTTTACGTTTTTTTGATGCGCTATGTGGCGCCGTTCGGCAGCCTGTCGGGTTGCCGCTCAGCTTTGGAAGTGACGCTGACATGACTACGCATATTCAACGTTCTGCCCTTTTACCTTATCCCGCCCAGGCTCTTTATGAGCTGGTCAACGACGTGCCTCGCTACTCTGAGTTCCTGCCCTGGTGTTCTGCTGCCAAGGTGCTTAGCGTGGACGAAGGGCATATGCGCGCCAGCCTGGAGATTGCCAAGGGCGGGCTGAGCCAGCATTTCGTTACACAAAACACCCTGGTGCCCGGGCAGTCCATCGTGATGGATCTGGTCGAAGGGCCGTTCAATCAACTGCACGGCGTCTGGACGTTCAAGGCGCTGGGCGAGAAGGCCTGCAAGATCAGCCTTGATCTGTCTTTCGATTACGCCGGTCCCATTGTGCGAGCGACTTTAGGTCCGTTGTTCAACCAGGCGGCCAATACGCTGGTTGACGCTTTTTGCCAGCGTGCGAAAGAGTTGCATGGCTGAACAGATGATTTCGGTCGAGGTGGTTTATGCCGCCGTGGATCGTCAGGTACTGCTCGGTATCAGCGTGCCGCCTGGGACGACCGTCAGGCAGGCATTGTCGGTCGCTGATGTGGCGAGCAGGTTTGCCGAGCTGGATATCGCCCATTGCCCTGTAGGTATTTTCGGCAAGGTTGTGGACGGCGGGCGAGTGCTGGAGGAGGGGGATCGCATTGAGATCTACCGACCGCTGCTGGCTGACCCCATGGAAATTCGTCGTTTGCGCGCGGCTAAAGCGGCAAAGGCGCGGAAGGATCTGAACAAGTAGTGAATTTTTCCAGACAACAAAAAGCCCGGCATGCCGGGCTTTTTTGTGCGCCGTGAGATTACTGCGGCGATGTTTCCAGCGGTTCCTGGCTAGGCACCGGAACGGTTTCGACTTTGTCGACGTCGTTCTGGATCTGCTCAAGCATCGAACCTGGCTTGGCGGGCTCTTCTGCCTTCGGCTGCTCGCCGGTGGCTGGCGTGACGTTAGTGTCAGTGCCGCGACCCAGAATGGCGTCATCACGGCTTACGCCTGGCATGAAGTCACCATTGAGGCTGACCAGCTGATCGTTGCTATTGAAGATCAGGGTCATGCGTTCTTGCTGACGCTCACCGCCGCCTGGCTGCAGGCTGTACAGGTAATCCCAGCGATCAGCATGGAAAGTGTCGGTCAGCAGAGGGTTGCCCATGATAAACCGTACTTGCCGTCGGGTCATTCCCGGCCTTAACTGGTCTATCATGTCCTGCGTGACGACATTGCCTTGCTGGATGTCGATTTTGTAAACCCCGGGGAATGAACAACCGGCGAGTGCGAGCAGTCCCACGAGGGTGAAACTGGTTAGCAGGAGCTTGGTGTTTTGCATCGGTGGGCGACTTCCACTATCTTGGCTGGGACAACGTAAACCCCGATCATACCTGCATTAAGAGAAGCTGCGAAGCAGCGTCTGCGAGAAAGCTGACCATGGTTGAAAATAGCGAACTACGAAAAGCCGGACTTAAAGTGACCCTGCCACGGGTCAAAATACTACAGATGCTCGATTCTGCCGAGCAGCGACACATGAGCGCCGAGGATGTTTACAAGGCTCTCATGGAAGCTAGCGAGGACGTCGGACTGGCCACGGTTTACCGTGTCCTGACTCAGTTCGAAGCTGCCGGATTGGTGGTTCGCCACAATTTCGACGGTGGACATGCGGTATTCGAACTGGCTGACGGCGGCCACCACGACCATATGGTCAACGTGGAGTCCGGCGAGGTGATCGAGTTCTTCGACGAAGGCATCGAGAAGCTTCAAAAGGCAATCGTCGAGAAGCACGGGTACGAGTTGGTGGATCACAACCTGGTACTGTACGTGCGCCACAAAAAGGCTTGAGGCTTTTTTAGGCAAACAGCGAAGGCGACCTTAGGGTCGCCTTTGTGCGTTTTGGGGGGAGGGAAGGCTGTAGTTCAACTGCGTGAGAGCGAATTCATTCGCGAAGGCTTTGGTACATTCAGCAAATCTTTATCGGATGTACTGATCTCTTCGCGAATGAATTCGCTCCCACAGGTTGGTACCGGCGCTGAAAGAAAGGTGGATGTCGGTCTTGTAGGAGCTGCCGAAGGCTGCGAATGACGATTTAGCAGACATATCGCCTTCGCAGCCTTCGGCAGCTCTCCTACAGGGGCACGCTCATCAGCCCTTGGCGGTCACCACCATCTTCTTGGCATGCGCCAGCGATTCTTTGGTCAGGTCGATGCCGCCCAGCATTCGTGCCACTTCTTCTATGCGCTCGTTCTTGGTCAGCTTGGACACCGCTGTTCGCGTCGCCTCACTGTCCCGCACCTTATGCACAAATAAATGCTGATGACCTTGGGCCGCCACCTGAGGCAAGTGCGTCACGGTCATCACCTGACCGCGATCCCCCAGTCTGCGAAGCAACTGGCCGACAATCTCAGCCGTTGGCCCGCCGATACCGACGTCCACTTCGTCGAATACCAGCGTCGGTACCCGAGACGTTTGAGCGGTGATCACCTGAATCGCCAGGCTGATGCGAGAAAGCTCACCGCCGGAAGCGACCTTGGCCAGGGCTTTGAGCGGCTGACCGGGGTTGGCGCTGACCAGCAGCTCGATCTGTTCCAGCCCGTTGGGCAGCAGCTCTTTTTCCGGGTTGGCTTTGAGTTCGATGCTGAAACGTCCACCGGGCATGCCCAGACGCTGGATTTCATGTTCGACCGCTGTGGCCAGTTCCGGCGCCGCGCGATGGCGCAGGTCGCTCAGCTCTCGGGCCTTCTCTTTATAGTGGCGAGCAAAAGAAGACAGCTCGTTTTCCAGGCGCTCAATGGCTTCGTCATTGGCGTTCAGGGTTTCGATTTCATCCAGCAGTTTTTGCTGAAGCGTTGCCACTTCAGTGGGTTGGATGCGGTGTTTGCGCGCCAGCGTATAGATAGCATCGAGGCGTTCTTCCAGCTGCTGGAGACGGGCAGGGTCGGCGTCGAAGTGATCAAGGAAGCGATTGAGCTCGCCCATGGCCTCTTCGACCTGGATCTGCGCGCTGGACAGCAGGTTTGTGGCTTCGCTCAGGGCTGTCGGTGAATCGTTGACGCTGCCCAGCCGGTGCAGGCTGGCGGTGAGTGCGTTAAGCACATTGCCGGAGTCGTTTTCGCTGCATTGCTCAACCACCTGACGGCAAATGCTCAGCAGGCTTTCGGCGTTGGTCAGGTTTTTGTGTTCCTGCTCCAGCTGTTCGAGTTCGTCTTCACCCAGGCTCAGGCTTTCCAGCTCTTCAAGCTGATAGCTCAACAACTGATGCCTGGAGCGCTGTTCGTCGCCGGAGTTGGACAAGCGGTCCAGCTCCTGACGGGTTTGACGCCAGCGTTGTGCGGCCAGTTGAACCTGGCGCGCAAGGTCTGTTGCGCCCGCGTATTCGTCCAGCAGACGGCGATGGGTGTCGGTCTTGAGCAGCGATTGGTGTTCATGCTGGCTGTGAATGTCGATCAGCAACTCGCCCAGTGCTTTCAAGTCGCCCTGCGGACAAGGCGTGCCATTGATGTACGAGCGTGAGCGGCCTTCAGCGGTGATCACGCGGCGCAGGATGCACGGGCCGTCATTATCCAGGTCGCGCTCCTGCAGCCAGGTGCGGGCTTCGGGAATGTCCGCGAGGTCGAAGGTTGCCAGGATGTCGGCCTTGTCCGCGCCGGGGCGAACCACGCCGCTGTCAGCGCGATCACCCAGGGTCAGGCCCAGCGCATCGAGCATGATCGACTTGCCGGCACCGGTTTCACCGGTGATGACGCTCATGCCTCGGTCCAGCTCGAGATCGAGATGTTCGACGATGGCGTAATTGTGTACGGAAAGGTGCACCAGCATGGAGTGGCTCCCAGGCGATTTGTCTGGTTATTTATACAGTGTTTTATTTGCTGCTGACAATGCCCCGATCTGGCCTTGTTTGTTGTCTGTCATCCTTTTTGTAGCTCAGCGGGGGAATTGTTCAAGCGGGATAAGGGCTTGGCGCTTACCTGAAATTTTGTGCGGGCTTTCATCGATCCGTGCAAATTTGCTCTTGAAGCTGAGAATTCCGCTCCCATATAGGGGGACAGAAGCGCGAGTTGAGCTCGCGGACGTATTTGAAAGGAGAACTCTATGGCTGACGAACAGAATCTGGATGCGCAGACCCAGGACCAGGCGGGCGATGCGGCCTCCGGTGAAGATTTGGTAACCCGCGTGCAAGTGCTCGAAGAGCAACTGGCTGCGGCGCAGGACCAGTCCCTGCGAGTGGCTGCGGATTTGCAGAACGTCCGCCGCCGCGCTGAACAGGATGTAGAAAAGGCTCACAAATTCGCGCTTGAGAAGTTCGCAGGCGACTTGCTGCCGATCGTCGACAGCCTGGAGCGCGGTCTGGACTTGTCCAATCCGGATGACGAAAGCATTCGTCCGATGCGTGAAGGTATCGAGCTGACGCTGAAAATGTTCAACGACACCCTCAAGCGTTATCAGCTCGAAGCCATTGACCCACACGGTCAGCCGTTCAACGCCGAGCACCATCAGGCCATGGCCATGCAGGAAAGCGCGGATGTCGAGCCGAACAGTGTTTTGAAAGTGTTTCAGAAGGGATACCAGCTCAACGGTCGCCTGTTGCGCCCGGCAATGGTCGTGGTCAGCAAGGCGCCGTCGCCTGCTCAACCATCAATTGATGAGCAGGCTTGAAATCAGCTGTCTGGCCCCCATTTATAGGCCAAGCGTTTAAGAGCTACCGCAATTTGTAAACGCAGTTGCGGCAACCAAATTCAAAAATTTTCGGGAGAGTCAAAAGATGGGCAGAATTATCGGTATCGACCTGGGGACCACCAACTCCTGCGTCTCCATTCTGGAAAACGGCAACGTTAAAGTAATCGAGAACGCCGAAGGCACTCGTACTACGCCTTCGATCATCGCTTACGCAAACGACGGCGAAATCCTCGTCGGTCAGTCGGCCAAGCGTCAGGCAGTGACCAATCCGCACAACACCCTGTACGCGGTGAAGCGTCTGATCGGTCGTCGTTTTGACGAAGAAGTCGTGCAGAAAGACATCCAGATGGTCCCTTACAAGATCGTCAAGGCTGATAACGGCGACGCATGGGTTGAAGTCAACGGCCAGAAAATGGCGCCTCCTCAGATTTCCGCTGAAATCCTGAAGAAGATGAAAAAGACTGCCGAAGACTACCTCGGCGAAGCAGTGACCGAGGCGGTGATCACCGTTCCGGCCTACTTCAACGACAGCCAGCGTCAGGCGACCAAAGACGCCGGCCGCATCGCGGGTCTGGACGTAAAACGCATCATCAACGAACCGACCGCAGCCGCTCTGGCTTACGGCATGGACAAAGCGAAGGGCGACCACACTGTCATCGTTTATGACCTGGGTGGCGGTACTTTCGACGTTTCGGTTATCGAAATCGCTGAAGTTGACGGCGAGCACCAGTTCGAAGTGTTGGCCACCAACGGCGACACGTTCCTGGGTGGTGAAGACTTCGACATCCGTCTGATCGACTACCTCGTTGACGAATTCAAGAAAGAAAGCGGCATGAACCTCAAAGGTGACCCGCTGGCCATGCAGCGCCTGAAAGAAGCCGCTGAGAAAGCCAAGATCGAATTGTCTTCGAGCATGCAGACCGACGTTAACCTGCCGTACATCACTGCAGACGCCACCGGTCCTAAGCACTTGAACGTGAAGATCTCCCGTTCGAAGCTGGAATCGCTGGTTGAAGACCTGGTTCAGCGCACCATCGAACCTTGCCGTATCGCTTTGAAAGATGCCGGTATCGACATCGGCGCGATCAACGACGTGATCCTGGTCGGTGGTCAAACGCGTATGCCGCTGGTTCAGAAGCTGGTAACCGAGTTCTTCGGCAAAGAAGCACGTAAAGACGTTAACCCGGACGAAGCGGTTGCAATGGGTGCTGCCATCCAGGGCGCGGTATTGGCTGGCGACGTGAAAGACGTTCTGCTGCTGGACGTAAGCCCGCTGACCCTGGGTATCGAAACCATGGGTGGCGTGATGACTGCGCTGATCGAGAAAAATACCACGATTCCTACCAAGAAATCGCAAGTGTTCTCGACTGCCGACGACAACCAGGGCGCTGTGACCATTCACGTGCTGCAAGGTGAGCGTAAGCAAGCCGGTCAGAACAAGTCTCTGGGCAAGTTCGACCTGGCCGAGATTCCACCAGCACCGCGTGGCGTTCCACAGATCGAAGTAACTTTCGACATCGACGCCAACGGCATTCTGCACGTAGGCGCCAAAGACAAGGCGACTGGCAAGCAGCAGTCGATCGTGATCAAGGCTAATTCGGGTCTGTCCGAGGAAGAAATTCAGCAGATGGTTCGTGACGCTGAAGTCAACGCTGAAGAAGATCGCAAGTTCGAAGAGCTGGCATCTGCCCGCAACCAGGGCGACGCACTGGTTCACTCGACTCGCAAAATGATCTCTGACGCTGGCGACAAAGTCACCGCCGAAGAAAAAACTGCGATCGAAGCTGCGCTGGTTGCTCTGGAAGCCGCTGTCAAAGGCGACGACAAGGCTGCTATCGAAGCCAAAGTTGAAGAGCTGTCCAAGGTTTCGGCCCCGGTTGCACAGAAAATGTACGCCGAGCAAGCCGAGCAGCCACAAGGTGGCGCTCAGGCGGCCAAGGAAGAAGCTAAGCCTGCTGACGACGTTGTCGATGCAGAGTTTGAAGAAGTGAAAGAAAACAAGTAAGCGCAGGCTCACTTGCAAGCCAGTTGCCCGCTTTCGGGCGGTGACTGGTAGGATGTCGCCGCGCGGGAGCTTGCTCCCGCGTTGGCGTGTCTGGAACAAGCGAATTTTTTCAGGTCAGTGGTTATGTACCGCTGGCCCATGTGGCAAGGCCGTTATGCTCCTGCATGGCGGCTTGTTCTGCCGCTTTCTCGGTCAGCCTGATCGATGAATTGAAGACCAGGATCGTTGAATTGACGTGAGTTGGGTCCGGGCCTGTATGGGGCTCAACGAGTTTGGCAAAGCTCAGGAGGGTTTTGCCGGACGTCCTCAAGAGTGCGGAAGAATTATGGCAAAGCGTGACTATTACGAAGTATTGGGGGTGGAGCGAGGCTCCAGTGAGGCGGATCTAAAGAAGGCTTATCGTCGCCTGGCGATGAAGCATCACCCGGATCGCAATCCAGATGACAAAGCGTCGGAAGAGCTTTTCAAAGAGGCCAACGAGGCCTATGAAGTGCTATCCGATGCAAGCAAGCGTGCGTCCTACGACCAGTACGGTCATGCCGGTGTTGATCCGAGCATGGGTGGCGGTGGTTTCGGCGGTGGCGCGGGCGGTGCGAATTTCTCCGACATTTTCGGCGATGTATTCAGCGACTTCTTCGGTGGCGGCCGTGGTGCTGGCGGTGGACGTGGCGGCGCGCAGCGCGGCAGCGATCTGCGCTACACCCTTGAGCTGAATCTTGAAGAAGCGGTGCGCGGCACGACGGTCAATATCCGCGTTCCGACGCTGGTCAACTGCAAGCCGTGCGACGGTTCCGGTGCCAAGAAAGGCTCCTCGCCTGTTACCTGCCCAACGTGTGGCGGTATCGGGCAGGTCCGTATGCAGCAAGGCTTCTTCTCGGTGCAGCAAACCTGCCCGCGCTGCCATGGCCACGGCAAAATCATTTCCGACCCGTGCGAGTCCTGCCACGGCGAAGGGCGTGTTGAAGAATACAAAACCCTGTCTGTCAAAGTGCCGCCTGGTGTTGATACCGGTGATCGCATTCGCCTGTCGGGTGAAGGCGAGGCGGGCACTCAAGGTGGCCCGACTGGCGACCTGTATGTCGTGATCAATGTTCGCGAGCACGCGATTTTCCAGCGCGACGGCAAGCATCTGTTCTGCGAAGTGCCGATCAGCTTCACCGATGCAGCGCTGGGTGGCGAGCTTGAAGTGCCGACTCTCGATGGTCGCGTCAAACTGAAAATCCCGGAAGGTACTCAGACCGGCAAGCAATTCCGTCTGCGTGGTAAAGGCGTTGCTCCTGTTCGTGGCGGCGGTGCAGGTGATTTGATGTGCCGTGTGGCTGTCGAAACTCCGGTCAATCTGGGGCGTCGTCAGCGCGAACTGCTGGAAGAGTTCCGCTCCACGCTGGAGGGCGATAGCTCTCATTCACCCAAAGCCACGGGTTGGTTTGACGGTGTGAAGCGTTTCTTCGGCGATCTGTAAGGCTTTAACGGGAGCAGAGCATGCGACGTATTGCTGTGATGGGCGCCGCTGGGCGCATGGGCAAAATCTTGATCGAAGCGGTTCAGCAAGCGCCTGGCGCGGGTTTGACAGCGGCGATTGACCGTCCGGATAGCACGCTGGTGGGCGCGGATGCAGGCGAACTCGCTGCGCTGGGCCGCATCGGTGTGCCATTGTCGGGCGACCTGGCGAAAGTGGTTGATGAATTCGACGTCTTGATCGACTTCACGCATCCGTCCGTGACGTTGAAAAACCTGGCCTTCTGCCGCAAGGCGGGCAAGGCCATGATTATTGGCACCACCGGTTTCAGCGCAGAAGAAAAGCAGCGTATCGCTGAAGCGGGCAAAGACATTCCGATTGTCTTCGCTGCCAACTTCAGCGTCGGTCTTAACCTATGCCTGAAATTGCTCGATACCGCTGCTCGGGTGCTGGGGGATGATGTCGACATCGAAATCATCGAAGCCCACCACCGGCACAAGGTTGATGCTCCGTCGGGTACGGCGTTGCGCCTGGGTGAAGTAGTCGCCAATGCGCTGGGCCGTGATCTGGAGAAGGTCGCGGTTTACGGTCGTGAGGGCCAAACCGGCGCGCGTGATCGTCAGACCATCGGTTTTGCCACCATTCGTGCTGGCGATGTCGTGGGTGATCACACCGTATTGTTCGCCGCAGAAGGCGAGCGGGTCGAGATCACGCACAAGGCGTCCAGTCGCATGACGTTCGCCAAGGGTGCTGTTCGGGCCGCGTTGTGGCTGGAAGGCCGCGAGGCGGGTCTGTACGACATGCAGGACGTGCTGGAACTGCACTGATCGCTTGATCAGTCAGCAGAGGCGCAAACCATCAGCAGCCGGGTTTGCGCCTTCTATTTTTCCCGACAGGGAACTTCTGTCGCATTCCCTCGTCTTTTTGCCTCATTGGCGGTAGACCAAAATAGCCTTTTTCTGTAAGCTACAGCTTTAGTGTGTCCACTAAAAGCGCGCAGATGATTCTATAAGAAAGCGGGGTGACGTAACTACGTCATTCCGCTTTTTTGCAACCTGCGAACGCCCTTTCAGGCTTTACTTACGGGAGGTCTTCTTGACTAAGCCAGCCATACTCGCCCTTGCTGATGGCAGCATTTTTCGCGGCGAAGCCATTGGAGCCGACGGTCAAACCGTTGGCGAGGTAGTGTTTAACACTGCCATGACCGGCTATCAGGAAATCCTTACCGATCCTTCCTACGCCCAGCAAATCGTTACCCTGACTTACCCGCACATCGGTAACACCGGCACCACACCTGAAGATGCTGAATCTGATCGTGTCTGGTCTGCTGGTCTGGTCATCCGCGACCTGCCGCTGGTTGCCAGCAACTGGCGCAACAAGATGTCCCTGGGTGACTACCTCAAGGCCAACGGCGTTGTGGCCATCGCCGGTATCGACACCCGTCGCCTGACCCGCATCCTGCGTGAGAAAGGCGCACAAAACGGCTGCATCATGGCCGGTGACGATATTTCCGAAGAAGCCGCCATCGCTGCTGCGCGCGGCTTCCCTGGCTTGAAGGGCATGGACCTGGCGAAAGTCGTCAGCGTCAAGGAAAGCTACGAGTGGCGTTCCAGCGTCTGGTCGCTGAAGACCGACAGCTGTCCGGAAATCCCGGCTGCTGACCTGAAATACCACGTCGTTGCCTACGACTATGGCGTCAAGGTCAACATCCTGCGCATGCTGGTCGAGCGCGGCTGCCGCATCACGGTGGTGCCGGCTCAGACGCCAGCCAGTGAAGTTCTGGCGCTCAAGCCTGATGGCGTGTTCCTGTCCAACGGTCCTGGCGATCCAGAGCCTTGCGACTACGCAATTCAAGCGATCAAGGAAGTCCTGGAAACCGACACTCCGGTGTTCGGTATCTGCCTGGGCCACCAATTGCTGGCCCTGGCTTCCGGCGCCAAGACTGTGAAAATGGGCCACGGCCACCACGGTGCCAACCACCCGGTTCAGGATCTGGACACTGGCGTCGTAATGATCACCAGCCAGAACCACGGCTTCGCGGTCGATGAAGCAACATTGCCTGCCAATGTTCGCGCCATCCATAAGTCGCTGTTCGACGGTAGCCTGCAAGGCATCGAGCGCACCGACAAGGACGCGTTCAGCTTCCAGGGTCACCCTGAAGCAAGCCCGGGTCCTGCTGATGTGGCTCCGCTGTTTGATCGCTTTATCGAAACCATGGCCAAGCGACGCTGAGCGGTTGCCTTGAGAATGTAATGCGCAGTGGCCGGGCCGGACCTGAACACACGTTCGGCGAAGACCGCCCGGCACTGCAGAGAAATTCAAGACGGCTTGCCGACTGACCTACGGATTTGAGTGACAACCCATGCCAAAACGTACAGACATAAAAAGCATCCTGATTCTCGGCGCCGGTCCTATCGTGATCGGTCAGGCCTGTGAATTCGACTACTCCGGCGCCCAGGCCTGTAAAGCCCTGCGCGAAGAGGGTTATCGCGTCATCCTGGTGAACTCCAACCCAGCGACGATCATGACTGACCCGTCCATGGCGGATGCGACGTACATCGAGCCGATCAAATGGCAGACCGTTGCCAAGATCATCGAAAAAGAACGTCCTGACGCACTGCTGCCAACCATGGGCGGCCAGACTGCATTGAACTGCGCGCTGGACCTGGAGCGCGAAGGCGTTCTGGAGAAGTTCGGCGTTGAGATGATCGGTGCAAATGCCGACACCATCGACAAGGCTGAAGACCGTTCGCGCTTCGACAAGGCCATGAAATCCATCGGTCTGGACTGCCCGCGTTCGGGTATCGCCCACAGCATGGAAGAGTCCTACGCGGTTCTGGAAAAGCTCGGCTTCCCGTGCATCATCCGTCCGTCGTTCACCATGGGCGGCACCGGTGGCGGCATCGCGTACAACCGTGAAGAATTCGAAGAAATCTGCACCCGTGGTTTGGACCTGTCTCCAACCAAGGAACTGCTGATCGACGAATCGCTGATCGGCTGGAAAGAATACGAAATGGAAGTTGTCCGCGACAAAAAGGACAACTGCATCATCGTTTGCTCCATCGAAAACTTCGACCCGATGGGCGTCCACACCGGCGACTCCATCACTGTTGCGCCAGCCCAGACGCTGACCGACAAGGAATACCAGATCATGCGTAACGCCTCTCTGGCGGTACTGCGTGAAATCGGCGTCGAAACCGGCGGTTCGAACGTTCAGTTCGGCATCTGCCCGGATACCGGCCGCATGGTTGTGATCGAGATGAACCCGCGTGTTTCGCGTTCCTCGGCACTGGCTTCCAAAGCGACCGGCTTCCCGATCGCTCGCGTTGCCGCCAAGCTGGCCATCGGTTACACCCTCGATGAACTGCAAAACGAAATCACCGGCGGCAAGACCCCGGCGTCCTTCGAGCCTTCGATCGACTACGTCGTTACCAAGCTGCCACGCTTCGCCTTCGAGAAGTTTTCCAAGGCTGACGCGCGTCTGACCACTCAGATGAAGTCGGTTGGCGAAGTCATGGCCATCGGCCGGACCTTCCAGGAATCCCTGCAGAAAGCTCTGCGCGGCCTTGAGGTCGGCGTGAGCGGTCTTGATCCGAAGCTGGACCTGAGCAACCCGGAAAGCATGAGCGTACTCAAGCGCGAGCTGACCGTCCCGGGTGCCGAGCGTATCTGGTACGTGGCTGATGCCTTCCGCGCTGGCATGACTGTCGAAGAAATCTTCGCCATGAACATGATCGATCCTTGGTTCCTGGTACAGATCGAAGATCTGATCAAGGACGAAGAGAAGATCAAGACGCTGGGTCTGGCGACCATTGATCGCGACCTGATGTATCGCCTCAAGCGCAAAGGTTTCTCTGATGCGCGTCTGGCCAAGCTGCTGGGCGTCACCGAGAAAAACCTGCGTCGTCATCGCCACAAGCTGGAAGTGTTCCCGGTCTACAAGCGCGTTGACACCTGCGCTGCCGAGTTCGCCACCGACACCGCTTACATGTACTCCACTTACGAGGAAGAGTGCGAAGCCAATCCTACGGATCGTGACAAGATCATCATCCTCGGTGGCGGCCCGAACCGTATTGGCCAGGGCATCGAGTTCGACTACTGCTGCGTGCACGCGGCTCTTGCCCTGCGCGACGACGGGTACGAGACCATCATGGTCAACTGCAACCCGGAAACCGTGTCCACCGACTACGACACCTCGGATCGTCTGTACTTCGAATCCGTCACCCTGGAAGACGTGCTGGAAATCGTCCGTGTCGAGAAGCCGAAGGGCGTTATTGTCCAGTACGGCGGCCAGACGCCTCTGAAACTGGCTCGCGCCCTGGAAGAAGCTGGCGTACCGATCATCGGCACCAGCCCTGACGCGATTGACCGTGCAGAAGACCGTGAGCGCTTCCAACAGATGGTTGAGCGTCTGAACCTGCGCCAGCCACCAAACGCTACCGTGCGCAGCGAAGATGAAGCCATCCGCGCTGCTGGCAAGATCGGCTACCCGCTGGTGGTTCGCCCTTCCTACGTGCTGGGCGGCCGGGCGATGGAAATCGTCTACGAAGAAGAAGAGCTCAAGCGCTACCTGCGTGACGCCGTGAAAGTGTCCAACGACAGCCCTGTGCTGCTCGACCACTTCCTGAACTGCGCCATCGAAATGGACGTCGACGCTGTCTGCGACGGTACTGACGTTGTGATCGGCGCGATCATGCAGCATATCGAGCAGGCTGGCGTTCACTCCGGTGATTCGGCTTGCTCCCTGCCTCCGTACTCGCTGCCTGCGCACATCCAGGACGAGATGCGTGAACAGGTCAAGAAGATGGCCCTTGAGCTGGGCGTGGTCGGCTTGATGAACGTGCAGCTGGCTTTGCAAGGCGAAGACATCTACGTCATCGAAGTGAACCCACGTGCCTCGCGTACCGTACCGTTCGTTTCCAAGTGCATCGGTGTTTCCCTGGCGATGATCGCAGCACGCGTCATGGCTGGTAAAACCCTGAAAGAGCTGAACTTCACCAAGGAAATCATCCCGAATTTCTACAGCGTGAAAGAGGCGGTGTTCCCGTTCGCCAAATTCCCTGGCGTTGACCCGATTCTCGGCCCAGAGATGAAGTCCACGGGCGAAGTGATGGGCGTTGGCGATACCTTCGGTGAAGCGTTCGCCAAGGCGCAGATGGGTGCAAGCGAAGTTCTGCCGACTGGCGGCACTGCCTTCATCAGCGTTCGTGATGACGACAAGCCATTGGTGGCTGGCGTTGCTCGCGACCTGATCAGCCTGGGTTTCGAAATCGTTGCCACCGCTGGCACTGCCAAGCTGATCGAAGAAGCTGGCTTGAAAGTTCGCCGCGTGAACAAAGTGACCGAAGGCCGTCCGCATGTGGTCGACATGATCAAGAATGACGAAGTCACGCTGATCATCAATACCACTGAAGGCCGTCAGTCGATCGCTGATTCTTACTCCATCCGTCGTAACGCCTTGCAGCACAAGATCTACTGCACCACTACCATTGCTGCTGGCGAAGCTATCTGCGAAGCGCTCAAGTTCGGTCCTGAAAAAACCGTGCGTCGCTTGCAGGATCTACATGCAGGGTTGAAGGCATGATCAAATATCCAATGACAGTCCAGGGCGCCAAAGCCCTGGAAGAAGAGCATGCTCACCTCACCAAGGTCGTGCGTCCCAAGCTGAGCCAGGACATCGGCACGGCTCGCGAACTGGGTGACTTGAAGGAAAACGCTGAGTACCACGCTGCCCGTGAGCAGCAAGGTATGGTTGAGGCGCGGATTCGTGACATCGAGGGCCGGATTCAGAACCAGGTCATCATTGATGTCACTGCGATTCCTCATACCGGTAAAGTGATTTTCGGCACCACCGTGGAAATCGCCAATGTCGAGACGGACGAGCGCGTCACCTATCACATCGTGGGCGAGGATGAGGCTGACTTCAAACTCGGCAAGATTTCGGTCGGTTCGCCTCTGGCTCGCGCCTTGATCGCCAAGGAAGAGGGTGATGTGGTTGCCGTGAAGACGCCTGGTGGCGTAATCGAGTACGAGATTGTCACAGTCAGCCATATTTGACTTGAACCGCCCGCATCCAGTGGGCGCAATGACCTGGCGGCTCTCCCAGATGGTTTGGGTGGGCGGCCTGGTCTTGTTGCATCTGGCGATTTTGACGGTGCTGGACCAGACCGGTCTGGTACCGTTGCTGATCAAAGGCTTTGTCGGTATTCCAGGCGCATTGCTGGTCGGATTTGCGGCAGGGTGCGCCATGGTGCAAATGGCGGTATTGGTCAGGATCGAGCGCGTGTCGAGTATCTGGCGGGACGTGCGAGGGCAACTGCTGCTGGTGGCGCTGTTTTCTGCGCTCAGCTACTACTGCCTGCGGTTGTGGCTGCCCAATGCGGTGCATTGGCAGTTGATGAGTTATCTGTTTTTAGGTCTGGCCGGATTGCTGCTGGTTTTGCAGCCCGTGCCGGGGAGAGGCGACAGGGCGCGCTGATGCGGCCCTGGCTTCGTTTTATCAGTGTGCGCGGTGTACGTTTGAAAGCTGTTTGTTAACCTTTGGATTCTTACGATAGATCAACGCCATTTTGCCGATGACCTGTACGAGATCCGCGGTACCAGCCTTGCACAATTCTGCAATGGTCTGCAGTCGGCTTTCGCGATCGAGGATATTGAGCTTGATCTTGATCAGCTCATGATCGCTCAACGCGCGTTCCAGTTCGGCTAACACACCTTCAGTCAAACCATTGTCAGCCACGATCAATACCGGTTTCAGATGGTGGCCAATGGATTTGTACTGTTTCTTCTGCTCTTGAGTGAGCGGCATAATCTGACCCCTGCGTCTGATCTTGTAAAAAGCGGCGGCCAGTTTACCCGAGCGAGTCCGGGACCGCCCACTTAATCACGACTCGTTTATTTTTGAGGTGCCCCGTGGCCCGTTCCAAGACAAGCCATAACTGGCTCAAAGAACACTTCGACGACAAATACGTCAAAATGGCGCAGAAGGACGGTTACCGTTCGCGCGCCAGCTACAAACTGCTGGAGATCCAGGAAAAGGACAAAATCATCCGTCCTGGCATGACCGTTATTGACCTGGGCGCCGCTCCAGGGGGCTGGTCACAGGTCACCAGTCGTCTGATTGGTGGTCAGGGGCGCCTGATTGCGTCCGATATCCTTGAAATGGACAGCATCCCCGATGTGACCTTCATTCAAGGTGATTTCACCGAGGATGCGGTGCTGGCTCAAATTCTGGACGCCGTCGGTAATACGCAGGTAGACCTTGTGATTTCCGATATGGCCCCCAATATGAGTGGACTGAGTGCTGTCGATATGCCGCGCGCAATGTTTCTTTGCGAATTGGCACTCGACCTCGCCGGACGGGTTCTGCGTCCCGGTGGTGATTTTTTGATCAAGGTCTTCCAGGGTGAAGGCTTCGATACTTACCACAAGGACATCCGGAAGCTGTTCGACAAGGTGCAGATGCGCAAGCCGTTGTCGTCGCGTGATCGTTCCCGTGAGCAGTATCTACTGGGTCGTGGCTTCAAAGGCATTGATGGCTCCGAAAGCATCGAGCGTTTCTGATTGCAGGCGATAGATTTATTTAAATGGCCTGTCGATGCAGCATCACCGAGCATCGTGTAGTCAAAGTTTCACAAAGGGTTACAGACGGCGCCTGCCACATCTGTAACATCTGTAGTAAGTTAGGCCGGTGAATATCATGCGAGGCACGCTCCTGCGTGGAGCTTGCTTCAGAGGGTAGCTAATTGAACGATATGGCAAAGAATTTGATCCTGTGGTTGATCATCGCGGCTGTCCTTGTGACGGTGATGAACAACTTCTCCAGCCCGAACGAGCCGCAGACCCTCAACTACTCTGAGTTCATCCAGCAGGTCAAGGATGGCAAGGTCGAGAAAGTTGCCGTCGATGGCTACGTCATCACGGGCAAGCGCAGCGATGGCGACAGCTTCAAGACCATCCGTCCGGCAATCCAGGACAACGGTCTGATCGGCGACCTGGTTGATAACAACGTGGTGGTCGAAGGTAAGCAGCCTGAGCAGCAGAGCATCTGGACTCAACTACTGGTTGCGAGCTTCCCGATCCTGGTGATCATTGCCGTGTTCATGTTCTTCATGCGCCAGATGCAAGGTGGTGCGGGAGGCAAGGGCGGACCGATGAGTTTCGGCAAAAGCAAGGCGCGTCTGCTCTCCGAAGATCAGGTCAAGACGACCCTGGCAGATGTCGCCGGTTGCGACGAAGCCAAGGAAGAAGTCGGCGAATTGGTCGAGTTCCTCCGCGATCCGGGCAAGTTCCAGCGCCTGGGCGGTCGAATTCCCCGTGGCGTCCTGATGGTGGGCCCACCGGGTACTGGTAAAACCTTGCTGGCCAAAGCGATTGCTGGCGAAGCCAAGGTACCGTTCTTCACTATTTCCGGTTCCGATTTTGTTGAAATGTTCGTGGGTGTTGGTGCAAGCCGCGTCCGTGACATGTTCGAACAAGCCAAGAAACACGCCCCTTGCATCATCTTCATCGATGAAATCGACGCTGTTGGTCGCCATCGTGGTGCTGGTATGGGCGGTGGTCACGATGAGCGTGAGCAGACCCTCAACCAGTTGCTGGTAGAGATGGATGGTTTCGAGATGAATGACGGCATCATCGTCATTGCTGCTACCAACCGTCCGGATGTATTGGACCCTGCATTGCTGCGTCCTGGTCGTTTTGACCGTCAGGTCGTCGTAGGTCTGCCAGACATTCGCGGTCGTGAGCAGATCCTCAAGGTTCACATGCGCAAGGTGCCGATGGGTGACGACGTCAACCCGGGTGTAATTGCTCGTGGTACACCGGGTTTTTCCGGTGCCGACCTTGCCAACCTGGTTAACGAAGCCTCGCTGTTCGCGGCTCGTACCGGCAAGCGCATCGTCGAGATGAAGGAGTTCGAACTCGCGAAAGACAAGATCATGATGGGCGCGGAGCGCAAATCCATGGTCATGTCCGAGAAAGAGAAGCGCAATACTGCTTATCACGAGGCGGGTCACGCAATTGTGGGTCGTGTGGTGCCTGAGCATGATCCGGTCTACAAAGTGTCGATCATTCCTCGTGGCCGTGCGTTGGGTGTGACCATGTTCCTGCCAGAGGAAGATCGTTACAGCTTGTCCAAGCGCGCTCTGATCAGCCAGATCTGCTCGCTGTATGGCGGTCGTATCGCGGAAGAAATGACGCTGGGCTTCGACGGTGTAACCACCGGTGCCTCCAACGACATCATGCGTGCCAGCCAGATTGCGCGGAACATGGTGACCAAATGGGGCCTGTCTGAAAAACTCGGTCCGCTGTTGTACGGCGAAGACGAAGACCAGGGCTACCTGGGTCGCGGTGGCGGTGGTTCGAGCAGCGGCCTTTCGGCTGATACGTCTCGCCTGATCGACTCCGAGGTTCGCAGCATCATCGACCAGTGCTACGGTACGGCGAAACAGATCCTGACCGACAATCGTGAAAAGCTCGACGCGATGGCTGATGCGTTGATGAAATACGAAACGATTGATGCCGAGCAGATCGACGACATCATGGCTGGACGTACACCGCGCGAGCCGCGTGATTGGGAAGGCGGTGGCTCCGGTACGCCGAGCGCGCCTGTTACACCTCCGGATGTTCGTCCGGAAACCCCGATCGGCGGTCCAGCTGCTGAGCACTAAGGCCTGACATGACTTCTGCGCTGTACCCAACCCGGTTGCCTTGTGGCAACCGGGTTCTTGATTTGGCCCATACGCATGTGATGGGCATTCTCAATGCCACCCCTGACTCCTTCTCTGATGGCGGACGCTACACGCGCCTGGATGATGCTCTGCGCCATGCTCAGGCGATGGTTGCGGCTGGCGCCACGCTCATCGATGTCGGTGGTGAGTCAACTCGCCCCGGCGCGCGCGTCGTCACTCCCGATGAAGAGCTTGAGCGGGTTGCGCCTGTTGTCGAGGCGTTAAGTCGCGAGCTTGATGTCATTATCTCGGTCGACACCTCTACCCCTGTTGTGATTAGCGAAACGGCTCGCCTCGGCGCCGGGCTGATTAATGACGTGCGCTCATTGCGCAGGGAAGGGGCCTTGCAAGCTGCTGCGGCGACGGGGCTGCCGGTGTGCCTCATGCACATGCTTGGCGAGCCTGGTGACATGCAGGACAATCCCCAATACGAAAACCTGGTGGCTGAGGTCGGTGCGTTCCTGCGTGAGCGCATGCAACAGTGCGCGGCGGCAGGTATCCCCAGTGAGCGGATTATTCTTGACCCCGGTTTTGGCTTTGCCAAAAGACTCGATCATAATTTGAGTCTGTTCAAGCATATGCAGGAGCTGCACTCGCTAGGGCGTCCGCTATTGGTTGGCGTGTCGCGCAAGAGCATGATCGGGGGTGCGCTGGGTCGCCCTGTAGGTGAGCGTCTTTACGGTGGGTTGGCGCTCGCTGCAATGGCGATGACCAAAGGTGCAAAAATTTTGCGTGTGCACGATGTCGCCGAAACGGTTGACGTGGTGCGCATGATTGCCGCCGTTGAAGCGGCGCAGTAAGAATACGGAGCACTCATGACTACAAAAAAATATTTCGGTACTGATGGTATCCGCGGTCGAGTGGGGCAATTCCCAATCACTCCCGAATTCATGCTCAAGCTGGGTTGGGCTGCCGGGATGGCTTTTCGCCGTCTAGGCGCTTGCCGCATCCTGGTGGGCAAGGACACCCGCATTTCCGGCTACATGTTCGAGTCTGCGCTTGAGGCCGGGCTCTCCGCTGCGGGTGCCGATGTCATGTTGCTAGGCCCGATGCCGACGCCTGCCATTGCTTACCTGACCCGCACGTTTCACGCCGAGGCGGGTATCGTGATCAGCGCATCGCACAATCCGCATTACGATAACGGGATCAAGTTTTTTTCCGGGCAGGGCACCAAGCTGCCTGACGAGATCGAGCTCATGATCGAGGAGCTGATGGATGCTCCGATGACCGTGGTCGAGTCGGAAAAACTGGGCAAGGTTTCGCGTATCAATGACGCGGCGGGTCGTTATATCGAATTTTGCAAAAGCAGCGTGCCGACCAGCACCGATTTTGCAGGGCTGAAGCTGGTTGTGGACTGCGCCCATGGTGCGACTTATAAAGTTGCGCCTAACGTGTTCCGTGAGCTCGGTGCGCAAGTGACCGTACTGTCGGCACAGCCAGATGGCCTCAACATCAACGAAAACTGCGGGTCGACCCACATGGGCGCGTTGCAGGCTGCAGTGCTCGCTGGGCATGCCGATCTTGGTATCGGCTTTGATGGCGATGGCGACCGGGTATTAATGGTCGATCACACCGGTGCTGTGGTCGATGGCGACGAGTTGTTGTTCATCATCGCTCGCGATCTTCACACTCGTGGGCGTTTGCAGGGTGGCGTGGTTGGCACCTTGATGAGCAATCTGGGCCTTGAGCTGGCCCTTGCTGACCTCGATATCCCGTTCGTGCGCGCCAACGTTGGCGATCGCTATGTGATTGCCGAGCTGCTTGAGCGCAATTGGCAGGTCGGTGGCGAGAATTCTGGTCATGTGGTCTGCTTCCAGCACACCACTACGGGGGATGCGATCATCGCGGCCCTGCAGGTTTTGCTGGCGCTGCGTCGCACGGGCGAGAGCCTTGCGCAGGCGCGTCAGGCCTTGCGTAAATGCCCGCAGGTGCTGATCAACGTCCGGTTCTCCGGCGGTGTTGATCCTGTGACCCATCCTGCTGTTCAGGAGGCTTGCGAGCGTGTGACCCAGGCGATGGCGGGCCGCGGGCGCGTGCTGCTGCGCAAATCCGGCACCGAGCCGCTCGTGCGGGTAATGGTCGAAGGTGAGGATGAAGTTCAGGTTCGCGGCTATGCCGAAGAGCTGGCCAAGCTCGTTGGTGAAGTTTGCGCCTGATTTCGGCTTGCCAGTGTTGAAAGTGTTGGGTAACATCTGCGCCCACTTTGACCGACGAGGTACAGCATGCGTCGCCCTATGGTAGCTGGTAACTGGAAGATGCACGGTACCCGCGCCAGCGTCGCTGAGCTGATCGAGGGCCTTGGTAATCAGGTCCTCCCTGGCGGTGTTGATGTGGCGGTATTTCCGTCGAGCCTGCATATCAATCTTGTGATTGAAGGCTTGCAGGGCAAATCGATTGCTGTGGGTGCGCAGGATTGCGCGCACCAGGCAGAGCAGGGCGCATTGACTGGTGAGGTGTCTCCTGGTCAATTGGCCGATGCAGGCTGCAAGCTGGTACTTGTTGGGCATTCTGAGCGTCGCCTGATCATGGGCGAGAGTGATGATGCGCTGATTCGCAAGTTCGCAGCAGCTCAGGCAAGCGGCCTAACGCCGGTGCTGTGTATCGGTGAGACCCTTGAAGAGCGCGAAGCCGGTAAAACGCTTGAGGTTGTCGGGCAACAGCTTGATAGCATCATCGCAGAGCTGGGTATCGAAGCCTTCGTAAATGCAGTAATCGCTTACGAGCCGGTCTGGGCCATTGGCACCGGGCTGACTGCCTCGCCTGAACAGGCGCAGGATGTGCACGCGGCTATTCGTGCGCAGTTGGCAAAAGAGAATGCTGAGGTCGCACAAGGCGTGCGACTTCTTTATGGCGGCAGCGTGAAGGCGGCCAATGCGGTCGAACTGTTCGGCATGCCGGATATCGATGGGGGGCTCATTGGTGGCGCCTCCCTGAATGCAGCTGAGTTCGGTGCGATCTGTCGCGCCGCGGGAAACTGAAAAAATGCTGGAAACAGTCGTAGTCGTTTTTCATCTGTTGGCCGCTCTGGGCGTTGTCGCTCTGGTATTGCTGCAGCAGGGTAAAGGTGCGGACGCTGGTGCGTCGTTCGGGGCAGGTGCATCAAATACTGTCTTCGGAGGTCAAGGAACCTCTACCTTTCTGAGTAAGTTTACTGGTATACTCGCCGCAGCTTTTTTCATAACCAGCTTGGGGTTAGGTTACTTTGCTAAAGAGAAAGCTCATGAGCTGACTCAAGTGGGTTTGCCAGATCCAGCGGTAATGGAAGTGAAGCAAAAACCGGCAGCAGATGATGTTCCGGTGCTCGAAGGGCAAAAGCCAGCAGTTGTTCCTGCTGACGTACCTCAAGCTCCAGAGCAGAAGTAAGGTTTCAACGGGCAGTGATGTTTGAGGCTGCCAAAAGAGTTGTATTGCCGAGGTGGTGGAATTGGTAGACACGCAACCTTGAGGTGGTTGTGCCCATAGGGTGTAGGGGTTCGAGTCCCCTTCTCGGTACCAATTGTCAAGGCAGCCCGCATTAGCGGGCTTTCTTGTAGGTGGATGTTGGATTGACCCTGAAAAGGATCAGTCGTATACTTCCGCCCCAGCTTTGTCGCGGGGTGGAGCAGTCTGGTAGCTCGTCGGGCTCATAACCCGAAGGTCGTTGGTTCAAATCCAGCCCCCGCAACCAGTTTTAGCGGAGCCCCTTTTTAGGGGCTTTTTGTTAGCTGGACACTTTCAACGCCGCTGTTCTACGGCGTTTTCAAGGATGGGCGTTTCGCCCATTTTTTTATTTTGCAAAGCATGCACATACATGCACGAGGGGGTTCAGGTGTCGAGCAAGCTAGAAGAGTTGCAGGCCTTGCTGGCCCCGGTGGTCGTGGCCCTGGGCTATGAATGCTGGGGTATTGAGTTTTCGGCTCAAGGTCGCCACTCAATGTTGCGCGTTTATATCGATAAAGAGGGCGGTGTGCTGGTGGACGACTGTGCCATTGTCAGCCGTCAGATCAGCGGTGTCCTGGATGTTGAAGATCCGATTTCCGTTGAATACACCCTCGAAGTTTCCTCGCCTGGCATGGAACGCCCACTGTTCACACTTGAACAGTTCGCAAAATTTGCCGGTGAACAAGTGAAGATCAAGCTGCGCTCGCCTTTCGAAGGACGACGCAACTTTCAGGGCCTTCTACGCGGTGTAGAAGAGCAGGACATCGTCGTTCAGGTTGAAGATCACGAGTTCCTGCTGCCGATCGATATGATCGACAAGGCCAACATTATTCCCACGTTTGACTGATACGTGCCAAATACTGCGGATCCCGCGGATCCAATGGCTTGCGAAAGGCGAGGCGTACGATGAGCAAAGAAGTACTGCTGGTTGTTGAGTCGGTGTCCAATGAAAAGGGCGTCCCGGCAGGAGTGATTTTTGAGGCGCTTGAGTTGGCTCTGGCCACCGCGACGAAAAAACGCTTTGAAGATGAAGTTGAGCTGCGTGTAGAAATCAATCGTCAGACGGGTAACTACGAGACGTTCCGCCGCTGGACTGTTGTCGAAGACGAAGACCTGGACGATCCGGCTTACGAGCTGGCAGTCGATCAGGCTCAGGAGAAACGCCCAGGCGCGGTAGCTGGCGATCTGATCGAAGAAAAAATCGAGTCGATCGAGTTTGGTCGTATTGCTGCACAAACTGCCAAGCAGGTTATTGTCCAGAAGGTCCGCGAAGCCGAGCGTGCGCAGGTTGTTGATGCCTATCGCGAGCGTTTGGGCGAGATCATCTCGGGTACTGTTAAAAAGGTTACGCGTGACAATGTCATCGTGGACCTTGGCAACAATGCTGAAGCGCTGCTGGCGCGTGAAGACATTATTTCCCGCGAAACTTTCCGCGTCGGTGTCCGTCTACGGGCACTGCTGAAAGAAATTCGTACTGAAAACCGTGGTCCTCAGCTGATTCTGTCGCGTACTGCGCCAGAGATGCTGATCGAGCTTTTCCGCATTGAAGTGCCGGAAATTGCCGAAGGTCTGATCGAGGTGATGGCTGCCTCTCGCGACCCGGGTTCACGTGCAAAAATCGCTGTTCGCTCCAAGGACAAACGAATCGACCCACAAGGCGCTTGCATCGGCATGCGCGGTTCGCGAGTTCAGGCTGTTTCGGGCGAACTGGGTGGCGAGCGAGTGGATATTGTCCTATGGGACGACAATCCGGCTCAGTTCGTTATCAATGCGATGTCCCCGGCTGAAGTTGCGGCAATCATCGTTGATGAAGACGCCCATGCCATGGATATCGCGGTCGGTGCCGACAACCTGGCTCAGGCCATCGGTCGCGGTGGTCAGAACGTGCGTCTGGCCAGCCAGTTGACCGGTTGGACCCTGAATGTCATGACCGAATCGGACATCCAGGCCAAGCAGCAAGCAGAGACCGGTGACATTCTGCGCAACTTTATCGAAGAGCTGGAAGTCGATGAAGATCTGGCGCAGGTGCTGGTTGATGAAGGCTTTACCAGCCTGGAAGAGATTGCCTACGTACCGGTGGAGGAGATGCTCAACATCGACGGCTTTGACGAGGAAACCGTCAACGAGCTTCGCGCTCGGGCCAAGGATCGTTTGTTGACCAAAGCCATCGCTACAGAGGAAAAGCTGGCAGACGCCCATCCGGCCGAAGACCTGCTCTCGCTTGAGGGTATGGACAAGGATCTGGCGATGGAACTGGCGGTGCGCGGCGTAGTTACCCGCGAAGACCTGGCCGAGCAGTCTATTGACGATCTGCTCGACATCGACGGCATCGACGATATTCGTGCCGGCAAGTTGATCATGGCCGCCCGAGCCCACTGGTTCGAGTAATTAGGCGCGGCCTGAGGAGAGAAGTGCATGACGCAAGTCACGGTGAAACAACTGGCCGATGAGGTCAAAACACCGGTAGAGCGCCTGTTGCAGCAGATGCGTGAGGCAGGTCTGCCGCACACCGCCGCCGAAGAACATGTGACTGAAGGTGAGAAGCAATCCTTGCTGACTCACTTGAAAAGCAGCCACAAGGCGAAAGTGGAAGAACCACGCAAGATTACGCTGCAGCGTAAAACTACCAGCACCCTGCGTGTTGCTGGCAGCAAAAGCATCAGTGTTGAAGTACGCAAGAAAAAAGTATTCGTACAGCGTAGCCCGGAAGAAATCGAAGCCGAGCGCAAGCGTGAGCTGGACGAGCGTCGTGCGGTAGAAAATGCTGCACGTCAAAAGGCTGAAGAAGAAGCCAAGCGTCGCGCCGAAGAAGAAGCGCGCAACCAGCCTTCCGCTCCTGCAAACGCTGCTTCCGACGCGGTCGCCGCTCCGGCAGCTCCGGCGCCAGCTGCTCAGCAGCCAGCGCACGAAGCGCCAGCTGCTGCGCCAGCGCCTGCTCCGGCAGAAGCTCGCAAGCGTGACGAACAGCGCCGCCCTGACAAACCACGTAGCGACGACAGAAATGCTCGTGGCGGCGACGGCGATCGCAAGAACGCCCCGCACCGTGCTTCTGTTAAAGAGAAAGCGCCAGCTCCACGCGTTGCGCCTCGCACCACCGACGAAGAAAGCGATGGCTTCCGTCGCGGCGGTCGTGGCAAGGCCAAGCTCAAGAAGCGTAACGCTCACGGCTTCCAGAGCCCAACAGGTCCTCTGGTTCGTGACGTGAAAATTGGCGAGACCATCTCTGTCGGCGACCTGGCACAACAAATGTCGGTCAAGGCAGCTGAGATCATCAAGTTCATGTTCAAGCTGGGCACCCCAGCCACCATCAACCAGGTACTGGATCAGGAAACTGCCCAACTGGTTGCTGAAGAACTGGGCCACAAAGTTACGCTGGTCAGCGATACCGCCCTGGAAGACTCCCTGGCAGAATCGCTGAAGTTCGAAGGTGAGACGTTCTCCCGTGCACCGGTTGTGACCGTAATGGGCCACGTTGACCACGGTAAGACTTCCCTGCTCGACTACATCCGTCGTGCCAAGGTTGCAGCGGGCGAAGCCGGCGGCATCACCCAGCACATCGGTGCTTACCACGTTGAAACCGAACGCGGCATGGTCACGTTCCTCGACACCCCGGGCCACGCCGCGTTTACCGCGATGCGTGCTCGTGGTGCCAAGGCGACTGACATCGTGATTCTGGTTGTCGCGGCGGACGACGGCGTTATGCCGCAGACCATCGAGGCTGTTCAGCACGCCAAGGCTGCCGGTGTTCCACTGGTGGTTGCAGTGAACAAGATTGACAAGCCGGGCGCCGATCTCGATCGCATCCGTAGCGAATTGTCGGTTCACGGCGTGACGTCCGAAGAGTGGGGCGGCGATACGCCTTTCGTTTCGGTCTCCGCGAAAATGGGTACCGGCGTAGACGATCTGCTGGAAGCCGTACTGCTTCAAGCTGAAGTACTGGAACTCAAGGCGACTCCATCGGCCCCTGGTCGTGGTGTGGTTGTCGAGTCCCGTCTGGACAAAGGTCGTGGCCCGGTGGCAACGGTTCTGGTTCAGGACGGTACGCTGCGTCAAGGCGACATGGTTCTGGTCGGTTCGAACTTCGGCCGTATCCGCGCCATGCTCGACGAGAACGGCAAGCCAATCAAGGAAGCAGGTCCATCGATTCCGGTCGAGATCCTGGGTCTTGACGGCACGCCGGATGCGGGCGACGAGATGAGCGTGATGACTGACGAGAAAAAGGCGCGTGAAGTCGCCATGTTCCGTCAGGGCCGATTCCGCGAAGTCAAATTGGCTCGTGCTCACGCTGGCAAGCTTGAAAACATCTTCGAGAACATGGGCCAGGAAGAGAAGAAGACGCTTAACATCGTCCTCAAATCCGACGTCCGTGGCTCGCTTGAAGCTCTGCAGGGTGCCTTGGGCGGCCTGGGTAACGACGAAGTGCAAGTGCGTGTGGTCGGTGGCGGTGTCGGTGGTATCACCGAGAGCGACGCTAACCTGGCGCTGGCTTCGAACGCGGTATTGTTCGGCTTCAACGTGCGTGCCGATGCTGGCGCTCGCAAGATCGTCGAGCAGGAAGGTCTGGATATGCGTTACTACAACGTGATCTACGACATCATCGAAGACGTCAAGAAAGCCCTTACCGGTATGCTTGGCAGCGACGTCCGGGAGAATATCCTGGGTATTGCTGAAGTCCGCGATGTATTCCGTTCGCCGAAATTCGGCGCGATTGCTGGCTGTATGGTTATCGAAGGTAACGTACACCGTAATCGTCCGATCCGCGTACTGCGTGAAGACATCGTTATCTTCGAAGGCGAGCTGGAATCCCTGCGCCGCTTCAAGGATGACGCTGCCGAAGTTCGTGCCGGCATGGAATGCGGTATCGGCGTCAAGAGCTACAACGACGTTAAAGTCGGTGACAAGATCGAAGTCTTCGAGAAGGTCCAAGTGGCTCGCAGCCTTTAAGTCGCGAGCTAGAAGAGCCATGGCAGGTCGAAGCATGCAAATGCCGCCGTTCCTGTCATGGGCTCAACACGCAACGCCCGGTCCGACTTCTGTCAGGCCGGGCGTTTGCCGCTTTCAGACCGCGAGGGTTTTGTCCCCGGTCAGTATCAGGTAGCAAACCATGGCAAAAGAATATAGCCGTACCCAACGCATTGGCGATCAGATGCAGCGCGAGCTGGCCCAACTGATCCGCCGCGAAATCAAAGACCCGCGCGTCGGCCTGGTCACCATCACTGCGGTGGATGTCAGCCGCGATGTGGGTCACGCCAAGATCTTCATGACTGTAATGGGTCAGGACAGCGCAGAAGAAATCGCTCAGACCATCAAGGTGCTCAACGCCGCCGCGGGTTTCCTGCGTATGCAACTGGCCCGTGAAATGAAGCTGCGCAGTGTTCCGCAATTGCACTTCCACTACGACGAAAGCGTCGTGCGTGGCGCTCATCTGTCTGCGCTGATCGAGCGTGCTGTTGCCGAAGACGGTCAGCACCCGGCTGACGCGCCGCAAAGCGCCAAGCCAGACAGCACCGAGGAGTAAAGGGTGGCTCAGGTCAAGCGCATACGCCGCAACGTCAGCGGGATCATTCTGCTCGACAAGCCGCTGGGCTTCACGTCCAACGCCGCCTTGCAAAAGGTGCGTTGGTTGCTCAACGCAGAGAAGGCCGGGCATACCGGTAGCCTTGATCCACTGGCCAGTGGCGTACTGCCGCTGTGCTTTGGTGAGGCGACCAAATTCTCGCAGTACCTGCTCGATTCCGATAAGTCCTACGAGACCCTGGCGCAGCTTGGCAGGACCACCACCACCGGCGACGCCGAAGGTGAAGTTTTGCAGACCCGCCCGGTGACCGTTGGTCGTGCCGATATCGAGGCAGCTCTCCCGCATTTTCGTGGGGAAATCAGTCAGATACCTCCGATGTACTCGGCGCTCAAACGTGATGGCCAGCCACTCTACAAGTTGGCCAGGGCCGGTGAAGTGGTGGAGCGCGAGCCTCGTTCTGTTACTATTGCGCGCCTGGAATTGCTCGAGTGTGACGCCGATACCGCGCGCCTCTCGGTCGATTGCACCAAAGGTACATATATACGTACCCTGGTTGAGGATATCGGTGAGAAACTGGGCTGCGGAGCTTATGTTGCCCAGTTGCGCCGGACTCAGGCAGGTCCTTTCAGCCTGGCCCAGACGGTCACGCTTGAAGAGCTGGAAGCGGTACACGCCGAAGGAGGTAATGAGGCAGTCGATCGATTCCTGATGCCTTCGGACAGCGGCTTGCAGCACTGGCCACTGCTACAGTTTTCGGAACACAGTTCGTTTTACTGGTTGCATGGTCAACCCGTAAGAGCACCGGACGCGCCGCAGTTCGGCATGGTTCGGGTGCAGGATCACAACGGTCGCTTCATTGGTATCGGTGAAGTAAGCGAAGACGGGCGGATCGCGCCGCGTCGCTTGATTCGGTCAGAATGACCGGACCCGTGCAGTCAGGGTTTCCTGATTGAACGGTATGAGGATGGCTGTTAACAGGCACGGTCATTCCTCCCTTTTTAATACGAGAGTTTGCTCTCGGCCTGTTGAAATCGTCTCTTCGGAGCGGTTTCCTGAAATAAGGATTGCCCACATGGCACTCAGCGTTGAAGAAAAAGCTCAGATCGTAACCGACTACCAGCAAGCTGTTGGTGATACTGGTTCGCCAGAAGTGCAAGTTGCACTGCTGACCGCCAACATCAACAAACTGCAAGGCCACTTCAAGGCCAACGGTAAGGACCACCACTCGCGTCGTGGTCTGATCCGTATGGTAAACCAGCGTCGTAAGCTGCTGGATTACCTGAAAGGTAAGGACGTTAGCCGTTACAGCGCCCTGATCGGTCGTCTGAGTCTGCGTCGCTAATAACGACTCGGATAGAGGTTGGTTGTCTGTCGTTGGCTCGCCGGTTTCGGTGTGTCCGGCAGGCTCCCAGCCTCTAGTTGTATCTGGACTGTCGTGGGGCCGATTCCCCGCACTGCCCAAGAATTCGCAAGAAACCAGTTCCCCAAGAGCCACAAAGAAGGTAGGAAACCGTGAACCCGGTAATCAAGAAATTTCAATTCGGTCAATCGACCGTAACCCTCGAGACTGGCCGTATTGCCCGTCAAGCTTCGGGTGCTGTATTGGTCACCGTTGACGACGACGTCACCGTTCTCGTGACTGTGGTCGGCGCCAAGACAGCAGACCCAAGCAAAGGCTTCTTCCCACTTTCCGTGCACTACCAGGAAAAAACCTACGCTGCAGGTAAGATCCCTGGTGGCTTCTTCAAGCGTGAAGGCCGTCCTTCCGAAAAAGAAACCCTGACTTCGCGTCTGATCGACCGTCCGATCCGTCCGCTGTTCCCAGAAGGCTTCATGAACGAAGTGCAGGTTGTCTGCACCGTCGTTTCCACCAGCAAGAAAACCGATCCGGACGTCGCTGCGATGATCGGTACTTCGGCAGCGCTGGCGATCTCCGGCATCCCGTTCGATGGCCCGATTGGCGCCGCGCGCGTTGCTTTCCACGAGAGCACCGGCTACCTGCTGAACCCGAACTACGAGCAACTCAAGGCTTCGAGCCTGGACATGGTAGTTGCCGGTACGTCGGAAGCCGTACTGATGGTTGAATCGGAAGCCAAAGAGCTGACCGAAGACCAGATGCTGGGCGCTGTACTGTTCGCCCACGATGAGTTCCAGGTCGTGATCAACGCCATCAAGGAACTGGCTGCTGAAGCTGCCAAGCCTACCTGGGCGTGGGAAGCCAAACCAGAAGCCACTGCGCTGCTGGCCGCTATCCGTTCCGAGTTCGGCGACGCGATTTCCCAGGCTTACACCATCACCGTCAAGGCCGACCGTTATGCTCGCCTGGGTGAGTTGAAAGACCAGATCGTCGCCAAGCTGTCCGGTGAAGAAGGTCAGCCGACTTCCAGCGAAGTCAAAGCTGCTTTCGGCGAAATCGAATACCGCACCGTGCGCGAGAACATCGTTAACGGCAAGCCACGTATCGATGGCCGTGACACCCGCACTGTTCGCCCGCTGAACATCGAAGTCGGCGTTCTGCCGAAGACTCACGGTTCGGCACTGTTCACCCGTGGTGAAACCCAGGCACTGGTTGTTGCGACACTGGGTACCGCCCGTGACGCACAGCTGCTGGACACCCTGGAAGGCGAGAAGAAAGACCCGTTCATGCTGCACTACAACTTCCCTCCGTTCTCGGTGGGCGAGTGTGGTCGTATGGGTGGCGCTGGTCGTCGCGAAATCGGTCACGGCCGTCTGGCTCGTCGTTCCGTTCAGGCCATGCTGCCTGCTGCCGACGTGTTCCCGTACACCATCCGTATCGTCTCGGAAATCACCGAGTCCAATGGTTCCAGCTCCATGGCTTCGGTCTGCGGCGCTTCGCTGGCTCTGATGGACGCTGGCGTTCCGATGAAGGCACCTGTTGCCGGCATCGCCATGGGCCTGGTTAAAGAAGGCGAGAAGTTCGCCATCCTGACCGACATCCTGGGTGACGAAGACCACCTGGGCGACATGGACTTCAAAGTAGCCGGTACCTCCAAAGGTGTTACCGCGCTGCAGATGGACATCAAGATCAAAGGCATCACCGAAGAAATCATGGAGATCGCTCTGGGCCAAGCCCTGGAAGCGCGCCTGAACATCCTCGGCCAGATGAACCAGATCATTGGTCAGTCGCGTACCGAGCTGTCGGAAAATGCTCCGACCATGATCGCGATGAAAATCGACACCGACAAAATCCGTGATGTTATCGGTAAAGGTGGCGCGACCATCCGTGCAATCTGTGAAGAGACCAAGGCTTCGATCGATATCGAAGATGACGGCTCGATCAAGATTTTCGGCGAAACCAAAGAAGCGGCTGAAGCAGCACGTCAGCGCGTTCTGGGTATCACCGCTGAAGCGGAGATCGGCAAGATCTACGTCGGTAAGGTTGAGCGTATCGTCGATTTCGGCGCATTCGTGAACATCCTCCCTGGCAAAGACGGCCTGGTTCACATCTCCATGCTGAGCGACGCTCGTGTAGAGAAAGTGACTGACATCTTGAAAGAAGGTCAGGAAGTTGAAGTACTGGTACTGGACGTGGACAACCGCGGCCGTATCAAGCTTTCGATCAAAGATGTCGCCGCTGCAAAAGCATCGGGCGTCTGATCACTGCGATCAGTTGAGCGATGAAAAAGGATCCTTCGGGATCCTTTTTTTATGAGCGTAATTAACAGCTTACGAATGAATCTCATGCCTGTGGCAAAGCATGCATCTTGCACGCGGTGCAGGAGACGAACGGGCAATCTGCACGATTCCGGAAATCTGATAAATTTATAAGTTGTTGATTTATATAGATATTATTTGTCTCGATAAAGTGGCACACCGCTTGCGATGTATACCAGTAACCCTGCAGCCACTCGCTGGCGCAGATTCTGAGAAAAACAGGAGTTACTCGTATGAAGAAGTTTGCTATCGCTGCTGCCACCGCTACTGCCCTGACTCTGACCATGGCCAACGCTGCCTTTGCTCAGACCTCTGCCCAGGCTCCAATGGTGCTGGCTGCTAACACCACTACTCAAGAAGTGAAAGAAGACACTTCTGATACCTGGATCACCACTAAAGTCAAAGCTGACCTGCTGACTGAAAAAGGCATCCCAGGTTCGGACATCAAGGTTGAAACTAACAAAGGCGTGGTTTCCCTGTCCTCCATGGTCAAAGTGACCGAAGCTCAGAAAGACACAGCTGTTGCGATCACCAAGAAAATCAAAGGTGTGAAAGACGTTTCGGCTGCTGGCCTGAAAGCTGAGTAACTAATACTCAACGCTGAACGAGAGAGGAATCAGCTTGAGCCCCTTTGGGTATAGCTGATTCACGGAAGGTTCATGCGAAGGTCACAGGGACGTGACCATTAAAAGCCCCGGCGGAAACGTCGGGGCTTTTTCTATGGAGGGATCATATTTGTAGGAGCTACCGCAGGCTGCGAAAGCGGTGTGCCTGATGACGCCATTCGCAGCCTGCGGCAGCTCCTACAGGGAGCACTCACCGACCCCGCTGACTATCAATCCTCACCAGCCGACCGCCTTCAAACCGAAGGTATTGGTACATGCCATTGTCCGGGCCGTAGATCCACTCTTCTATGCGCACCTGCTCGGATCTTCGATAGTCACCACTGAAGGTTTCCTTCGAGCCAATCACTTCCTGGCTGACCGGCCGACCGCACTTTTGCTGGACCTCGAACGCCCGGTCGCCATCGCTGATTAATTGGCTGCCGCAGCGCAATGTGGCCGCCCCAGCGGTGCTGCAAAGGGTCGCCAGGCTCAGGCTCAGGCACAGAAGCAAACGCACTCGCATAGGGTTACTCGCTATCAAGATGCAGAGGGCTTATCACGCTGCCATCTTTTTCAGCCTGACCCAAGCGGGCATCGACAAAATAGACGCGCTGATCTTCAAGCTTGCCGTGGTCGACAAGGTAATCCTTGATGCTGCTGGCTCGGCTCTGCCCCAGTTCACGCAACAGCACTTCGTTGCCACTCCAGAATTGCAGAATCTCATCGCGCATTTTGTTCGAGCGCTCCTCTTTACCGAGGTCCGCCCACTGCGCCGGGGGTTGTTTCTTCAAGCGTGCGCGATAGATGCCCTCAAGCATCGGGCCTTTTTCACTGTCAGGCACTTCCACCAGCGCGGCACGTGCCGGGACCTTGTCCCCTCGGCGCTGGAGAATCTTGTAGTAGTTGTACTGGTATTCGCGCTCCAGTCGTTCCTTGGCGATCAGCGGACCATCGCTGCTGGCGGCGCTGGTGCCTTCAATCTCCAGGCGCAGGGTCGGACGCTCCTTGAGGGCAGCAGAGAGCGTGTCCAGGGCTTTTTGTGTCTCGGCACTCAACTCACTCGCGCCAGGGGCGAACTTCACGCTGCTGAGGTCCTCAGAGCCCCCACCGCGGGCCAGCCCACCTATGAACTTGAAGGGCGCCGCCGCAGCGCGCACCACCAGGTTACGCAAGGTTTGCCAGACAATCGGCATGACGCTGAATTGTGGGTTGTTCAGGTCGCCAGTAACTGGCAGCTCAATGGAGATTTTTCCATTTGTGTCTTTCAGCAACGCGATTGCCAGCTTCAGCGGCAAGTCGACAGCATCAGGGCTGTCCACTTTTTCGCCCAGTTCCAGTTGCTCCACCACTACCTTGTTTTCAGCCTTTAGCTGGCCTTTGGTAATCAGGTAATGCAGGTCGAGGTTGAGCCGACCTTTGCGAATCCGATAGCCAGCGAACTTGCCGGAATAGGGCGTCAGGTTGGTCAGTTCGACGCGCTTGAAGCTGGTGGCGATGTCCAGCGCCGCCATCGGATCGAACGGGTTCAGGCTGCCCTTGATGGTGACTGGGGCATAGCGGTCGACCTTGCCGTCGATATTGACCGTGGCAGGGTTTGACTGACGATTGTCCAGTGTCCCAATACGGCCATTGAGTTGTTGAATGGCGGTGCCAAAGTTAGGGGTCAGGCTGAAGTCGGCAAAGTTGGCCGAGCCATTGTTGATATTCACTTCACCGACACGGATGCCCAGCGGTTTGGCATTGCTGGCACGGGCTTCGGCCTTGGCCGCAGGTGTTTTATCGGCAGGCTGCGGGATCAGCAGGTCATCGATGTTGGTGGTGCGATCGGGGTTGATCATGAACCGCGCATACGGCTGCTCAAGGTTGACCTTGGCGATGGTCAGCGCATCGCCGTGTTCGTAATTGAGGCCTTCAAGTGTCAGCTTTTCCCATTTGAGGAAATCACGCTGCTTGAGCGTGTCGAGCGTGTGCAATTGCTCGACCTGGGCCTTGCCGTTGACCGTAAAGGCCAGAGGCTCGGTGCCTTTAAGATTGACGGCAAGGTCACTGCCGAGCATGCCGCTGCGCAGCTCCAGGCGAATGAACGGGCTGATGTAAGCCTGGGCCACCCGCAGATCGATATCTTTGGTGGTGACTTGCAACTTGGCGCTGACCGGGCTCAGGTTGACCTCGCCGGCAGCAGTCAGCTTGCCTTGTTTGCCGACCCCTGAATCCAGCTTCAGGGTGAAAGGTGATTTGTTCAGGCTGTCAAAGTTCTGCATGTCGACATTCAGCGGGCCGACGTCCAGCTCCACAGGATCCTTCTGGGAGCGGTCTGCAAGGTGGACCTGATAGTCGCGCAGTTGCACATCCTTGACGATCACCTGCCAAGGCTTGGAGTCAGCCGGTGGCTTGGCGGCGGCCTGGGTCTGGGCAGGCGTTTGTGGCGCCTTTTCATCGACAGCTGGTTTGGGTGCGGTCTTATTGGCTGATTTGCCGGGCTGGCTGGCGAACAGTTTTTGCCAGTCCAGTTGCCCATCCGCTTCAAGTGCCGCCCAGGTTTCCAGCTTGTTGCTGCGAACCTTGCCGACGGTGACCAATTGTTTAGCCAGGTCGATGGAGGTATCCGTCACATCCAGACGTTGCAGTCGAACCAGTGGCCGACCGTCAGCGGTATTGATGGCAAACGGCGCGATGCTCAAGGCTGTGTTGGTCAGCTTGAGTTCGGTTTCTTTGGACAGGTTGAGCGAGTAAGCGGTGCTGAAATTCAGAATCCCGTCCTGCAGCGCCAGGGGCAGGGCGTCACGGACATAGGGCCACCACACCTTCATCTTGCTGTCGGTGACCTTGAGGGTGCCTTCGGAGGTGATCGGAATCAGGCTGATCCGGCCGACCCAATCAATTTTCCCGCCATCAGGGCCAGCCGCGACCAAAGTCATGTCGGCGTTGTCTTCGGGCAGCGTGCTGAGGTTTTTCAGCTCGAAGTTCAGCTTGTCGTAGAGAAACTCGATGGGTTCGCTGGGACGTAGATCCTGAAAGTGAACATTGCCGTCAACCAGCTTGATTTCGCCGATGCGCAGCGGGAAAGGTTTGCTGGCTGGCTCGTCCTTGGGAGCGGGTTCGCTGGCGGGCAGCTTGAATAACTGAGTCAGGTTCAATGTGCCGTCTTTGCTGAACAGCAGCTCGGTCTTGGGCTTGACCAGTTCCACGGCGTCCAGGTGCAGCGCACGCGTCCAGAGGCTGTCGATCTGAAGATTGGCGTAGAGCTTCTCGAAAGCGACCTGCTCCTTGCCCGGCGTGCCGATATTCAGGCCAAACAGCGTCAACTCAAGGCTGTACGGATTGAGCTCGATCCGCTCCAGCTTGGCCGGGACCGTCGAATAATTGGCCAGTTGCTGGTTGGCAATGCGCAAACCAACGCCGGGCAAAATCAGGAAGCCCAGCACGCTATAGAGTCCGAAGACGATCAGCAAGGTACAAGCGGCGCGTATCAATCCTTTGGACATGTGGGGCGTCATCTCTTTCTAGGTCGGGCTTTTTCGGAGCTCCTTGGAGTATGGCACGCTCATCTGGTTCCAGAGGTGAAGCCTTTAAGCTTCGTAGGAAATATCGACGCGTGTTGTAAGTCCTAGAGCTGCAGGATCAAGGTCTTGAGCGGTGGCTGATTGTCCATGGACGGGAAGTCTTCAGCTGGAGGCATGATCTGCCAGTCCCGCACAGGCCTGCCAGTCTTGGTGGCGCAACGCAGGACCTGCTCGCGCCAGTCGTCCATGCTGACTTTCGCCAGATTGTTACAGCAGATCAGCACGCCGTTGTCGGCGGTGGTCAGCAGTGCAGGCTTGAGCAGGCTCTGATAATCGCGCAGCAGGTCAACGGTGCCGAAAGCACTCTTGGCCCATGCAGGCGGGTCCAGCAGGACCAGATCGTATTGGCGCTGATCAAGCTTCACGTAGTCCGGGAGTTTATGGCCGCGACGCTGGGTAATAGGCAGGCCTGCCAGTTGCCGAATCGCCGGGAAATAATCGGATTGGATGAACGACATCCCAGGAAGCTCTGGATTGAGCGCGCCGTTTTCACGTCCCACCGCAAGGTTGCCCTCGGCAAAGTCCAGATTGCAGACTTCACTCGCACCGCCCGCTGCGGCGCTTAGGCCTACGCCGCAGGTGTAGGCGAAGAGATTCAGAACACTTTTGCCTTTGCTGTGCTGCTTGACCCAGCCACGGGTGTTGCGCAGGTCCAGAAACAGCAGAGGATCCTGCCCGGCATGTCGGCCGCGCACTCGATAGTTGAGGCCCCATTCGTGGCCGATCAGATCCTGCAATGCTGCAGGGTCGGCTTTGTAGACTGAGTCCTCGCGATCGATCCGTGAGTTGCCCTGGGAGCGATCGTTGTAAACCAGCAGCAAGTTCAGGCCCAGGTGTGCATTGACGGCGGCGTGCAGCTCCAATAACGCGTCCCGTTCCAGGCGAGTGTGGAAACTTTGCACCAGTAATTGCGGGCCATAGCGGTCGATGGTCAAGCCGCTGGCGCCTTCCTGGCTGCCATGGAACAGCCGATAGCAATCAGTCCCCTGCTGGTGCAGTTGGGCGAGCAAGGGTTGACGGTTATCGAGGGCGACGCTGAGCGCCTGAATCAAGGTGGACATGCAAAGCGCCTTGGGCTGGATGGGCGCGGCAGTTTATCAGGTAAGGCTTGTTACCACAGGCTACATGTCCTGTAGGAGCTGCCGGAGGCTGCGAATCGCGGTGTGTCAGACACATCGCAATTCGCAGCCTTCGGCAGTTCCTACAAGGGGAGCGGTTACTTCTATCGCGCCAACGCCAGTGCCACACCCTGACCGCCGCCAATGCACAGCGTCGCCAGACCTTTTTTCGCATCGCGCTTGATCATTTCATGCAGCAAGGTCACCAGCACACGGCAGCCTGATGCACCGATAGGGTGACCCAGGGCGATGGCGCCGCCATTGACGTTGACCTTGGCCATGTCCCAGCCCAGATCCTTGCCCACCGACAGCGACTGAGCGGCGAAGGCTTCGTTGGCTTCGATCAGGTCCAGTTGCTCGATGGACCAGCCGGCTTTATCCAGGCAGCGACGGGTGGCGCTCACCGGACCGATGCCCATGATTGCAGGATCCACACCGGCATTGGCGTAGGCGGCGATGCGGGCCAGGACTGGCAAGCCGAGTTCTTGCGCCTTGGTTGCGCTCATGAGGATCACTGCCGCCGCGCCATCGTTGAGGGAGGACGCATTGCCAGCGGTCACAGAGCCGTCTTTCTTGAAGGCGGGTTTGAGTTTGCCCAGGGTTTCGGCCGTGGTGCCTGCGCGCGGTTGTTCGTCGGTGGCGAACGCCACCGGCTCGCCTTTGCGCTGAGGGATCATGATCGGCGTGATTTCGTCGACGAAACGCCCGCTTTCGATGGCCGCCACCGCCTTCTGCTGCGAAGACGCGGCGAAGGCATCCTGCGCTTCTCGGCTGATTTCGTACTGATCGGCGAGGTTTTCGGCGGTGATGCCCATGTGGTAATCGTTGAATGCGTCCCACAGGCCATCGCTGATCATGGTGTCAACCAACGTGCTGTGGCCCATGCGCAAGCCGGTGCGGGCGCCGGGCATGACATAGTTGGACAGGCTCATGTTTTCCTGGCCGCCCGCAATGATTATCTCCGCGTCGCCGCAGCGGATGGCCTGAGTTGCCAAGTGCAATGCCTTGAGGCCAGAGCCGCAGACCTTGTTCAGCGTCATGGCCGGAACTGCGAAGGGCAGTCCTGCCTTGATGGCCGACTGACGCGCCGGGTTTTGTCCGGCACCTGCGGTCAGGACCTGGCCCATGATCACTTCATCAACCAGCGCGCCATCCAGCCCCGTTTGCGCCAGCAGCTGGCTGATAACCGCTGCGCCCAGATCGACTGCGGAAATATTCGCCAGCGAGCCCTGGAAACTTCCGACTGCGGTACGAGTGGCGGCAACGATAACGACGTCTTGCATGGCGCGGATCCTCACTATTATTGGGTTTTACGTCGGGCTATGCGTAAAAGGCCCGATTCGTTGTGATCGAAGGAATCACATGTTGGCACACAAACCGGGCCAGCTTCCAACCGAGAACTGGCCAGTACTGGATTGCCGTTATAAGCCCATACGCCGCTGGGCGCGATGGAACGAGGAATCGCGCACGGCCCAGCGCAGCACCGGCGCGCTGCGTTTGACGCCAGCCCGGACCATCTTGCGCTGCAGGGGCGCTTGCTGCAGTTCAAGCATTTCACAGGCCCACAGTGGCAGCAGATCAATACCCGCCTGCATCATCAGCGAACCCATGGGTTTGGCCATCCAGCTAGGCGCCGGAGCATTGAGCAGGATGCGCAGCACTTCCCGGCTGCGTTGATCGCAGAGCAATTGCGGTTGGATGTTGTGCAGATAAGCGGCAATTTCTGTGGACGAGCGGGGCACATTCCGGGCGCCGAGCCGTTCTGCAATAAGCGCCGTTTCCGCGTAGTACCTGTCCTGATCTGCGAGCGATAGGGCAGGGTTCAGGTAGCGCAGGTGCGCTGCAAGGAAGTTGCTGACTTCGGCGACATGCACCCAGGTCAGCAGATCCGGATCGCTGGCGGCATAGGCCCGGCCATCGGGCGCGGTGCCTGTGACCTGTAAATGGATGGTTCTGACTTTGTCGATCAGCCAGTTGGCGTCTTTGGTTGAGCCAAAGGTCGTCCCGGAAATGAACTGCCCGGTGCGCCGCAGCCTGCCCAGCATGTCGTGGCGAAAGTTGGAATGATCCCAGACCCCGGCCAGCGCCAAGGGGTGCAGGGCTTGCAGCATCAAGGCGCTGATGCCACCGATGAGCATGCTCGGGAAGTCGCCATGAACCTGCCAGCAGATGGCCTGCGGCCCGAAAAGACCGGGATCGCCCTTGGGATTTTCCAGATCGAGTTGGCCAAGCGACAGGCCGGTCAGGCTCATGACCTGAGTTTCGATACGACTGCGGATGAATTCCATGAGGGCTCTTTTGAGGACTGCACCGCTATTCCCTGTAGGAGCTGCCGAAGGCTGCGAATTGATACACCTGGCACTCCGCCATTCGCAGCCTTCGGCAGCTCCTACAGGTCTGGTTACTCCAGACGATGCCCCGCTTCGCTCACCGATTCAAGCGTTTGTCGATCAGGCCCTCGACCACGCTTGGGTCGGCGAGGGTGGAGGTGTCGCCCAGACTGTCGAGTTCATTGCAGGCGATCTTGCGCAGGATACGCCGCATGATCTTGCCCGAGCGAGTTTTGGGCAGCGCCGGTGCCCACTGGATCAACTCGGGTTTGGCAAAGCTGCCAATCTCCGAGCTGACATGGGCGAGCAATTGCTTTTTCAGCTCGTCGTCCGGTTCGACGCCGTTCATGGGCGTGACAAACGCATAAATTGCCATGCCCTTGATGTCGTGCGGGTAACCGACCACGGCGGCCTCGGCAATGCTGTCATGCAGCACCAGTGCGCTTTCGACCTCGGCAGTACCTATGCGATGTCCGGAAACATTGATCACGTCGTCAATACGTCCGGTAATCCAGTAAGCACCTTCGGCATCACGCCGCGCGCCGTCCCCGGTAAAGTAATAACCGGGGCAGGGTTTGAAATAGGTTTCGACCATGCGCTGCTTGTCGCCGTAGACACTGCGAATCTGCCCCGGCCAACTGGCTTTGATAACCAGCAGACCACTGCCAGCGCCTTCGATTTCCTTGCCCTTGTCATCCAGCAACGCGGGCTGCACGCCGAACATCGGTTGGGTGGCACAACCGGGTTTGATCGGGTTGGTGCTGATCAGCGGGGTCATCATGATTGCGCCGGTTTCGGTCTGCCACCAGGTATCAATGATCGGGCAGCGCTCTTTTCCTACCTGATGGAAATACCATTCCCACGCTTCGGGGTTAATCGGCTCGCCGACGCTGCCGAGTAATCGCAGGCTTTCCCGGGAAGTGGACTGCAAGGGTTCGGCTCCTTCACGCATTAGCGCGCGCAGTGCAGTGGGCGCGGTGTAGAAGATATTGACCTGATGCTTGTCGATGACCTTCCAGAAGCGTGATGCGTCCGGATAGTTCGGCACGCCCTCAAACATCAAGGTGGTCGCGCCGTTGGCCAGCGGGCCATAGACGATGTAGCTGTGGCCGGTCACCCAGCCGACGTCGGCCGTACACCAGAAAATTTCGTGGTCGTGATAATCGAAGACGTACTTGAACGTCATGGCAACCTGCAGCAGATAGCCGCCCGTGGTGTGCAAGACGCCTTTGGGTTTGCCAGTGCTGCCTGAGGTGTAAAGGATGAAGAGGGGGTCTTCAGCGTCCATTGGCTCTGGCGGGCAGTCGTCGCTGGCACCGTGCAGGGCCTCGTGATACCAGATGTCTCGCCCGGTCATCCACTCGATGTCGCCTTCCGTGCGTTGCACGACGATTACGGTGCTGACGTCCGGGCAACTTTGCAGGGCCTTATCGACATTTTTCTTCAGTGGGACGTATTTTCCGCCGCGCACACCCTCGTCGGCAGTGATCACAGTGTGGCAATCGGCATCGAGGATTCTGTCGCGCAGGGCTTCCGGTGAAAAGCCGCCGAACACCACAGAATGCACAGCCCCAATACGCGCGCAGGCGAGCATGGCGTAAGCGGCTTCGGGGATCATTGGCATGTAGATGCACACCCGATCACCTTTCTTGACGCCACGGCCCTTGAGTACATTGGCCAGTCGGGCGACGTTGTGATGCAGTTTCTTGTAGGTGATCTCAGCAGATTCGGAAGGATTATCGCCCTCCCAGATGATCGCGATTTGATCACCTCGCTGTTTGAGGTGGCGGTCAATGCAGTTGTAACTGACGTTGAGTTGGCCGTCTTTGAACCACTGTGCTTCGCCGGTCTTGAGGTCGGCCTGGATAACACGGCTCCATGGCGCCGACCAATCGAGAAAGGCTTGAGCCTGCTCAGTCCAGAATTGCTCGGGCTGGTCTACCGATTGCCGGTACAGGCATTGGTAGTCGTCGGCGCTGAGCTGTACAGCCTGACGCACGGCCTCGGCCTGAGGGTATTTGCTGATGTCGAACATGACCGCTCCTTATTCTTCTTGTGGGGACGTTAAAGAATAGGAGGTTGTGGGGGAGGGTGGGTTCAATCGAGGGGATGATGTTCTGTGGGAGATATCAAGGTTACTTGCAAGCGAGTGTGACGACGTGGGACCGGCTTTAGCCGGGAAGAGGGCGGTATATTCACAACATATTCAATGCCTGAAATACCGCTTTCCCGGCTAAAGCCGGTCCCACGTCGCTAGCCGACGCTTTACGCTCAGTGGGATGTCGGCGTGCGACAGGCAATGCGGTCAGTCTGATGCACCGATTGCCTCTATCTCGGGCAAACCTCGCTCCCACAGGAGCGAGGCGTAGCTCGATCAACCGCGGTGACGACCACGGAAGTAATTGATCAGGCCTTGGGTTGACGCATCGTCTGCCGGTTCGTCGGTGCCGCCGGTCAGACGCTGGTAAACGGCTTTGCCCATTTCCTTGCCCAATTCAACGCCCCACTGGTCGAAAGCGTTGATGCCCCAGATCACGCTCTGCACGAAGACTTTGTGTTCGTACATTGCCACCAGTGCGCCGAGGCGACGGGGGCTGATGCGCTCGACCACCAGGGTGTTGCTCGGGCGGTTGCCGGGGATGACTTTGTGCGGTGCAAGGTTCTGCACGTCTTCCTCGGACAGCCCCTTGTCACGCAGCTCGGCTTCGGCTTCGGCGCGGGTCTTGCCGATCATCAGTGCCTGGCTCTGGGACAGGCAGTTGGCGTAAAGCCACTGATGGTGATCGGAAACCGGGTTGAAGCTGACAATGGGCACGATGAAGTCCGCCGGAATGAACTGCGTACCCTGGTGCAGCAACTGGTGATACGCGTGCTGACCGTTGCAACCCACGCCGCCCCAGATGACAGGGCCGGTATCGGTCGTCACCGGAGTGCCGTCCTGACGGACGCTCTTGCCGTTGGATTCCATGTCCAGCTGCTGCAAATGCTTGGTGATGTTACGCAGGTAGTGATCGTAAGGCAGGATCGCGTGGCTTTGCGCGCCCCAGAAATTGCCATACCAGACGCCCAACAAGCCCAGCAGTACCGGCATGTTCTGTTCGAACGGCGCGGTCAGGAAGTGCTGATCCATCGAGTACGCGCCGGACAGCAGTTCCTTGAAGTTGGACATGCCGATGGCCAGTGCGATGGGCAGGCCGATGGCCGACCACAACGAATAACGACCGCCGACCCAATCCCACATCGGGAAGATGTTCTCTTCACGGATGCCGAATGCTACAGCTGCGGCATTGTTGCTCGATACGGCGATGAAGTGGCGATACAGCTCCGCCTCTGAACCGCCCTGCGCCAGATACCAGCCACGCGCTGCGGTAGCGTTCTTGAGGGTCTCAAGCGTGCTGAAGGTTTTCGACGAGACGATGAACAGCGTGGTCTCGGCGCGCAGCTTCATGGTCAGCTCGTGGAACTCGCTGCCATCGATGTTCGCCAGGTAGTGGCAACGCACGCCTTTCTGCGCGTAGGACAGCAGCGCTTCGGAAACCAGTTCCGGGCCGAGGAACGAGCCCCCGATACCGATGTTCACAACGTCGGTGATCGGCTTCTCGGTGTAGCCACGCCACAGACCGTCGTGAATGCGGCCCACCAGATCGGTGATCTGATTCAGCACCTTGTGGACTTCGGGCATCACGTTGACGCCATTGACCAGCAGCTTGTCGCCCACCGGACGGCGAAGCGCCGTGTGCAGAGCCGGGCGGCCTTCCGAGGAGTTGACCAACTCGCCGTCGTATTGCGCCTTGATGGCGTCCTTGAGGCCGACTTCATTGGCCAGCTCGACCAGCAGGTCCCGGGTCTCGGTGTTGATCAGGTTCTTCGAGTAATCGAGAAACAGTCCGCAGCTGCTCAGGGTGAATTGGCTGAAACGCTGCGGGTCAGCATTGAAGGCTTCGCGCATGCTGAAATTCTGCATGGCTTCGCGGTGTTGGTTCAGTGCCTGCCATGCGGGCAGGGCTGTTGCATCTGAAGGGGTGCGGTAGTACGCCATCGCTGCGGGTTTCCTTGTACTTGGAACTGGCTTGAACACTAAAAGCGAGGAGTTGCAGACTTAAATCGGTGCACCAAGACTAAACATAATGTGCGGCTGTGTCTGCGCCTGGCTTTACCTGAGCTCGGTACTATTTCACACACTGCGTCCGGGCTTTGAACATGATCGGTATCGATAGGGCATTGCGGGTGCGGCTTTAGTTCCAACACTACTTAGTGTAGGAGCTGCCGCAGGCTGCGAAAGCAGTTTGCCTGACACGCCGCTTTCGCAGCCTGCGGCAGCTCCTACAAATATTCGTAAATCGATCCATCTCGCGTCAACGCATCACCCTGTGGGACCGGATTTATCCGGGAAGGCGGCATTTCAGACGACAGATAGGTTGTGCATGTCCCGGCCTCTTCCCGGATGAATCCGGTCCCACAGGTTCCGTGTTTCCCGTGGATCTAATGATGCTCCCGGCTCAAATGCAGGTTATCGATCAGGCGAGTCTTGCCCAGGAACGCGGCGGCCAGGATGACCAGATCGTCATCTTGCGCGGTGGCCGGGCGCAGGCTGGTGGCTTCGCGAACTTCCAGATAATCCGGGCGTAGACCGGCGGCTTGCAGTTGCCCCTTGCCGGCGTCCAGCAAGGCGCTGAAATCCTTGTCGCCACTGTTGATCGCGCTGGCGATTCCCTGAATGACGCGGTACAGCTGAGGAGCGATCGCGCGCTCGTCGGCCGTCAGGTAGCCGTTGCGCGAGGACAGCGCCAGGCCGTCTTCGGCGCGGACCGTAGGTTCGCCGATGATCTGGATCGGCATGTTCAGGTCACGAACCAGCGCGCGGATCACGGCCAGTTGCTGAAAGTCTTTTTCGCCGAAGATCGCCAGGTCAGGTTGGACCATGTTGAACAGTTTGCTGACCACGGTGGACACGCCATCGAAATGGCCGGGACGGCTGGCGCCACACAAGCCTTCGGAAATCACCGGGACGCTGACAGTGGTCTGATCGGCCATGCCGTGCGGGTACATTTCTTCGACATTGGGTGTAAACAGCAGATGGCAGCCCGCTTCGAGGAGGCGCTCCTGATCGGCCGCCAGTGTGCGAGGGTAAGTCGCCAGATCTTCATTGGGGCCAAACTGCATCGGGTTGACGAAGATCGTCGCCACCACGAAATCAGCCCGTTGTGCAGCCTTGGTGACGAGCGCCGCGTGGCCGCTGTGCAGGTTGCCCATGGTCGGCACCAGGCCGATGCGCTTGCCTTCGCTGCGCGCACGCGCGACAGCAGCGCGAAGTTCGCGCACGGTTTTAACTGTGTTCATGCCGAGAATCCGTGTTCAGGTGCCGGGAAGCTGACGTCTTTGACCGCTGCAACATAAGCCTGCAGGGCTGATTGAATATCCGGTTGGCCGACCATGAAGTTCTTCACGAACTTGGGCACGCGACCCGTGATCGCCAGGCCGAGCATGTCATGCAGCACCAGTACCTGGCCGTCGGTTGAACTGCCTGCACCAATGCCAATCACCGGGATCTTCACCGCGTGGCTGATTTCTTCAGCCAGTTCGCTGGGCACGCACTCCAGCAGAATCATTGCCGCGCCTGCCTGCTCCAGGCTGATGGCGTCGGCACGCATTTGTCGTGCCTGGGTCTCCAGGCGGCCCTGAACCTTGTAACCGCCCAGCACGTTCACTGCTTGTGGCGTCAGGCCCATATGGGCGCACACCGGGATGCCGCGCTCGGCCAGCAGGCGAATGGAATCGGCCAGCCATGCCGCGCCTTCGATTTTGAGCATGTGCGCACCCGCCTGCATCAGCGCTGCGCTGTTGGCGAAGGTCTGCTCAAGGGTTGCGCAGGCCATGAAGGGCAGGTCGGCCATGATCAGCGCGCCCTGATTGCCGCGTTTGACGCAGGCCACATGGTAGGCCATCTCGGCTGTGGTCACTGGCAAGGTGCTGTCATGACCTTGCAGGACCATGCCCAGCGAGTCGCCCACCAGCAGCACTTCAACGCCCGCCTGGCTGGCGGCGTGGGCAAAAGTTGCGTCGTAGCAGGTGAGCATGGTGATTTTTTCACCCTGTTGCTTGAGGGCCTGCAACGAGGTAACGGTGATATCTGGCATGGAAAAGTCCTCTGTCAGGCGCTGTGAACACTACGGCGAGCAACGCGTGAGATTCATCCTGGAGAAGCAGGTACACCGTCGTTTGCGGTGTTTCAAAGCAGCCTGCCCGGCGCCCATTTGCCAGCTAACGGCTGGCGGGACGCCTATCTTCGTGAGGAGGGGGCATGAAGTCAATTGCGCGTGTTACCCCCCGTAGTAAGAGGGTTACCCAGGCGTGACGGAGCCTGCCGGGCCGAGCGTGTCCGTCAGATGCGCTCGATACCTTCGAAGGGGCATTCGGCCAGCAATTGTCTCAGGACGCGGCCGTCGGCGAGGTGCAGTTCGGGAGCCAGTTCGGCCAGTGGATAGAGCACGAACGCACGGGCTTGCATGTGGTAATGCGGCACCTTGAGGCGCGGCTCGTCGATCAGCCGCTCGCCAAACAGCAGAATATCGAGATCAAGGGTGCGCGGGCCCCAGCGTTCATGACGCTCGCGGCCCTGGTCAAGCTCGATGGCTTGCAGTGCATCGAGCAACTGAAGGGGGGGAAGCGAAGTGTCCAGGGCGGCAACCGCATTGGTGTAGCGCGGTTGGCCGGGCAGCAGAGAGTCGCTGACGTAGAACGAAGAAACATCGACCCATTGGCTCTGCGGCAACTGCGCCAGTGCGCTGATGGCATGACGCAATTGCTCGGCGGGGTCAGCGAGATTGCTGCCCATGCCTATATAGACGCGTTCCATCAGTTTTACTCGCCGGAGGCTGCAGGCGATTCGCCACCGGCGCGTTTGCGCTTGGTGCCGCTGCTGCGGCGACGCTTGCGAGGTGCGCCGTCGGGCTTGCTGCCCAGGTCGGTGATCATCGCGCGACGTTCGCTGTCGTTGCAATCCTGGTAGTCAGTCCACCATTCGCCCAGGCCATCGGTCTCTTCGCCAGCGCTTTCACGCAGCAACAGGAAATCGTAGCCAGCACGGAAGCGAGGGTTGTCGAGCAGCAGGTCGGCACGCTTGCCAGAGCGGCGCGGCAGACGTTCCTGCATGTCCCAGATCTCGCGAATCGGCATGGTGAAGCGTTTCGGAATCGCGATGCGCTGGCACTGCTCGACGATCAACTCATGGGCAGCTTCCTGCATGGCGGCAATCGGCGGCATGCCGCGTTCCTGCAAGCGCAGTGCCTTGGCGGGCAGTGCAGGCCAGAGCAGGGCGGCGAACAGGAAGGCTGGGGTCACCGGCTTGTTCTGCTTGATGCGCAGGTCGGTGTTGGTCAGCGCTTCGCTGATCAGCGTATGCGTGTAAGTCGGGTTGTATTCCAGCGCCTTGGAACTGGCCGGGAACAGTGGATCAAAGAGTTCCAGGTCAACAAGCATCTCGAAGGTTGGAGCCGCGTAACCAGAGAGGAACAGCTTGAGCACTTCTTCGAACAGTCGGGCTGAAGGAATATCGCGCAGCATCGGTGCCAGTGGGCGGATCGGCGTGGCGCTGTGTTTTTCGATGCCGAAGTCCAGCTTGGCGGCAAAACGCACCGCACGCAGCATGCGTACCGGGTCTTCCTTGTAACGCTGCTCTGGATCACCAATCAGGCGGATCAGGCGATTGCGAATGTCGTGCACGCCGTTGGCGTAGTCGAGGATGCGTTCGCTGACCGGATCGTAATAGAGGGCGTTGATCGTGAAGTCGCGGCGCTGGGCATCGTCTTCAAGGGTGCCGTAGACGTTGTCGCGCAGGATCCGGCCGCTCTCATTGCGCGAAGACTGGTTGCTGTCTTCGTCCTCATCATCCACAGGATGGTTGGCGCGGAAGGTCGCTACTTCGATGATTTCGCGACCGAAGTGGATATGGACCAGCTTGAAGCGTCGGCCGATGATCCGCGCGTTGCGAAATTCGTTGCGAACCTGCTCCGGCGTGGCGCTGGTGGCGACGTCGAAATCCTTGGGTTCGATATTGAGCATCAAGTCGCGGACGCAGCCGCCGACGAGATAGGCCTGATAGCCCGCATTTTGCAGGCGCTCGACGATGTTCACCGCATATCGGCTGAACTGGCCACGCTGCAGCGAGTGTTGGCTGCTGTTGAGCACTTCAGGCGTGCTGCGGATATGTTGCTGCGGCTTGCGCAGTGGAGTACGGAATGACTGGAACAGCTTCTTCAGCATGGGATGCACTGTTTGAAGGAATATTCGGCCAAAAAACAAGAATGACCGCATGATGGGCGGGGATTCTAGCATTTAGTCGAGGGATGGTGTAGGAAGCTGCGCGATGCTGTTAAGCCATCTGCTAGGCGCTGAAATCTGTAGGAGCTGCCGAAGGCTGCGAATTGGGTCTGCCATGAGAATGCTTTCGCAGCCTTCGGCAGCTCCTACAGGGTTCGGTTCTCATTGAGAGCGCATTTTAATTTGGGGATGTATCAGGAGGGAGTTTCTTTCAGAAGCTACTGGGGGAGCCGAAGCTCCCCCAAAGTCATTGCTCTTATTTTTATTGTGTCTGTGGGCTTTTTGTTTTTGTTGAGTGCCCATCCACGAGACTGTGTCTGTGGAACCTCCCAATCGGGAGTCAAGAGCAAACGGATTGCTTTGGTCGCTGTGCTGCAATGATCATTCGATCCAACCAGTTCAGGCGCTACCTAAGGGTAGTTTTTATTGTTCTCAGCCTGGTTGCGGGGCAAGCCCCAAATACAACGCCTCTCCAAAAGAATCAGTTAGCTGCGCCTCCGCCGTGTTGTTCTTGTTATGCGTGAGTCGATTCGTATTGTTCTTATTATCGGGTTTTGCATATCTGGTTTTTGTTGTTCTTGTACTAAGGATATAGCAGGACCTGTGCCAACTTTTCACAGACCCCGAAAACCGGGGGGTGCAGCGATTGGCTGGCTTTTTGATGGCAAAAAAAACCGGGGATTCGTTACCGTAAGCCCCGGCTTTTGTTACGCGTTCTGGTTGAGGTAACAGTTTTGCCCTGTGTGCGATAACGCGCGGGCCAGAGCCTCGCGCGCAGGTTGTTACGTCTCGCTGGCAACCCCTTTGCGACGTGGGATGCCCAGACGCTGACGGCGTTCCCATAGGCACTTGCGGCTCACGCCGAGTTTGCGGGCCAGTTCCGTTTCGGTCATATGGTCCTGATGCTCAAGGACGAAATGCTGGAAGTAATCCTCCAGGGACAGATCCTCAGTCGGCTCATGGCTGGTCGAGCTGGATGAGCCCTGCTGTGGCGCCAGGCCGATAAAGTCGTCGTCATCCAGGTCGTTGAGCTCGATGTCGATGCCCAGCAGCTCGGCGGAAATTTCCGGGCTTTCGCACAGGATTACAGCGCGCTCAACCGCATTCTCCAGCTCACGAACGTTACCCGGCCATGTGTATTGGCGGATGGCTTGCTCGGCGTCCGGGGCAAACTTCAGATCGTTGCGACCGGCCTTGAGGCTTTGCCGGGTCAGGAACGAGCGCGCGATATCCAGCACGTCATTGCCACGCTCGCGCAGGGCCGGGAGCTTGAGGGCAATCACGTGCAGGCGGTAATAAAGGTCTTCGCGGAACTGGCCGACTTTGGCCAGGCTTTTCAGGTCCCGGTGAGTGGCGGCGATCAGGCGGACATCGACCTTCTGCGACTGCACCGAACCGACGCGACGAATCTCGCCCTCCTGCAATACCCGCAGCAGGCGAGCCTGGGCTTCAAGCGGTAATTCACCGATCTCGTCCAGGAACAGCGTGCCGCCATCGGCCGCTTCAACCAGGCCTGCGCGACCGGCGCTGGCCCCGGTGAAGGCGCCTTTTTCGTGGCCGAACAGTTCGGACTCGATCAGGGTTTCCGGGATCGCCGCGCAGTTTACGGAAATCATCGGAGCCTTGGCCCGTCGCGAGAGATTGTGCAGCGCTCGGGCCACCAGTTCCTTACCGGTGCCCGACTCGCCCTGGATCAGGACGTTGGAGTCGGTAGGCGCCACTTTGCGGATCTTGCTGTACAGATCCTGCATCGGCCCGCAGGAGCCAATGATGCCGATCTCGCCATTGCTGTTGTCGACGGCGGATTTATCCGAGCCTGCTGACTTGGCGGCATTGGCGGTGCGATCGGCCTGGATGCTTTGAACAGTCTGGCGATCGCGCAGGATGCGGGCGACAGCCTGGAGCATTTCATCGTGGTCGAACGGTTTGGCGATGTAATCCACCGCACCCATTTTCATGGAGTCCACGGCCGAGCGCAGGCTCGCGTAGCTGGTCATGATCAGCACCGGTTTGCCCTCGCCAAGCTTTATCAGCTCAGTACCGGGTGCCCCGGGCAAGCGCAAATCGCTGACGATCAGATCAAACGACGGGATACTGAAGCGTTCCTGGGCTTCCTGCACCGAACCCGCTTCGCTGACCTGGTACTGATTACGTTCCAGCAGGCGACGCAGGGCGGAGCGGATGATGGTTTCGTCTTCGACGATCAGAATATGCGGCATTGATTCAATTCTCTCGACGGGCTCAGTTCACGGCGGACGTCGCTTCGACATGACGCGGCAATGTCACCCGAATACGGGTACCGCGTTGGTGCTCGGTGTCTGCCGGGCTGTCGATGGTGATCTGTCCATAATGCTCTTCAACGATGGAATAGACCAGTGCGAGGCCTAGTCCGGTGCCTTCACCGGGATCCTTGGTGGTGAAAAACGGTTCGAACAATCGGTCCATGATTGCTTTCGGAATACCCGTGCCTTCGTCCTCGACGATCAGGTCCACGGTGTGCTCGGAAACTTCGCTCTTGACCCGTACCGCGCTGCCCGCAGGCGATGCGTCACGGGCGTTGGAGAGCAGGTTGATCAGCACTTGGGCAAGCCGCTGCGGATCGCCATCGACCCAGTGCTCGGGATTGCACAGGTTATAGAACTGCACTTCGTAGTTGCGGCGGTTGAGCGCGAGCAGACCAATGGCGTCCTGCGCGACTTCGGCCAGGCATACCGCTTCATCGTTATGTTGGTGGCTGCCGGCGTGGGCGAAGCTCATCAGCGATTGCACAATGCGCGAGACACGCTTGGTCTGTTCGAGAATCTGGCTGCTGATTTCAGTCAACTCGCCGTCGTCTTCACGCTCTTCCCGCAAATTCTGCGCAAGGCAGGCAATGCCGGTAATCGGGTTGCCAATCTCGTGAGCCACGCCCGCCGCCAGCCGTCCGATGCTGGCCAGGCGTTCGGAGTGCACCAGTTTGTCTTCTAGCATCTGTGTGTCGGTCAAATCTTCGACCAGTAACACCAGCCCGCTGTTGCCGGGGGCGAGTGGTTCGTCGATGGCGGCCTTGTGCAGGTTCAGCCAGCGGGTCTGCCCATCCAGCGCCAGGCGCTGTTTGTGCAAGTGTTCGTCCGGCAGGTTGATAAAGCCACTGAGCAGTTCGCGCCAGGGTTCGCCGATGGTTTCCAGGCGAGAGCCCACTACTCGTTGCGCGCCGATGCCGGTGAGTTCTTCCATGGCCTTGTTCCACATCAGGATTTCCTGATCCTTGGCCAGGGAACACACGCCCATGGGCAATTCCTGCAAGGTTTGCCTGTGGTAGCGGCGCAGGGCGTCGAGTTCTGCGGCAAGGCCGGTGAGGCGCGAGTGGTAGTCCTCAAGGCGGCTTTCAATGAAATGGATGTCTTCGGTGACATAGTTTTCGCCGCCGGATTTGTAGGGCAGGAAGGTTTCCACCATGTCCTGGGCCACGCTGGGGCCCATCAGGCCCGACAGGTTGGCTTCGATTCTGTCGCGCAGACGGCGCAGGGCGTAAGGCCGACGTTCGTCGAATGGCAGGTAAAGATCGCGCAGCGCCTGTTCCACTTCCTTTTGCGCAGCCTTTGCGCCCAAGGGTTTGGCCAGTTGGGTGGCGAACTCCTGGGGGGACGCGGCATGCAGCTCGCGCCGCTGCGGGCGGCGTACGTTGTCCACGGCGCAGGCTTCGGCGGCGCTGGCTTCTTCCGGGCTTGGGTTACTGAACAGCGATATCAGCGTGAAGATCAGGACGTTGACGGCCAGCGAGGCAATGGCTGCCATGTGCCAGCTGGTGTCGTCCAGTACGTAGATCATGTTCAGCAGCGGGATATAAAAGCCCTGGAAGTCGCCGATCAGCGGCAGCAGCATGCTCACCACCCAGACGCTGATCCCGGCCAACAGGCCGGCGATGAAACCCCGACGATTGGCGGCGGGCCAATACAGGACTGAAAGTACCCCCGGCAGGAATTGCAACGTGGCGACGAAGGCGACAATGCCCAGATTGGCCAGATCCTGCTGCGCACCCAACAGCAGGTAGAAGCCGTAGCCCGCCATGATGATCGCCACGATCAGCCCGCGACGGGTCCACTTCAGCCAGCGATAGATATTGCCTTCGGCGGGTGGCTGATACAGCGGCAATACCAGGTGATTGAGCGCCATGCCGGACAGGGCAAGCGTGGTGACAATGATCAGGCCGCTGGCCGCGGACAATCCGCCCACGTAGCCCAGCAACGCCAGGGCCTTGCTGTTGACCGCAATACCAATGCCCAGGGTGAAGTATTCCGGGCTGGTGGTCGCGCCGAGTTTCAGGCCGGCCCACAGGATCAGCGGCACCGCCAGGCTCATCAACAGCAGAAACAGCGGCAGCCCCCAACTGGCGCTGACCAGTGCGCGGGGGTTGAGGTTTTCCGTGAAGGTCATGTGATACATGTGCGGCATGACGATGGCGGACGCAAAGAACACCAGCAGCAGGGTGCGCCATGGCCCCTCTTGCAGCGGGGTGTGCAGGGCGGCGAGGGCGGTCTGGTTTTGCAGCAGCCATTGTTCAAGCTGTTGCGGCCCGTCGAACACGCCGTACAAGGCATACAGGCCGATACCACCGATGGCGATCAGTTTGATCACCGATTCAAACGCGATGGCAAACACCAGGCCTTCGTGCTTCTCCCGCGTCGCGATGTGCCGCGAGCCGAAGAAAATGGTGAACAGGGTAATCAGGGCGCAGAACGCGATGGCCACGCGGGCCTGAACCGGTTCACGGGTCAGGATGCCGATGGAGTCCGCCACCGCCTGGATTTGCAGGGCCAGCAAAGGCAGCACGCCAATCAACATGAAGATGGTGGTTAGCGCCCCGGCCCAGGTGCTGCGAAAGCGAAAGGCGAACAGGTCTGCCAGCGATGAAAGCTGGTAGGTGCGGGTGATTCTCAGAATGGGATAAAGCAGCACCGGGGCGAGCAAAAACGCGCCGGAAACACCCAGGTAACTGGACAGGAAGCCATAGCCATACTGATACGCCAGGCCAACCGTGCCATAGAAAGCCCAGGCGCTTGCATAGACGCCCAGCGACAAGGTGTACGTCAGCGGGTGACGGATGATCCAGCGCGGGATCACACCACGCTCGCTGATCCAGGCGACGCCAAACAGCATCAACAGATACGCGGCGCTGACCAGAATCATCTGGGTCAGGCTAAAGCTCATCGGCATCTCGTTGGCTCTGGAGGATGAAAGTCACCACGATCAGGATCAGCCACAGCAGATACGGCCGATACCAGGCGCCAGTGGCGTCGATCCACCAATCCATGATGGCGGGCGAAAACAGATAAATGCCCACTACCAGCAACAGGACCAAGCGGTAAATATACATTTGGCCTCCTTGCACGATTCATTAGCGTTGCGGCAGATGTGGAGCGGCATGGTAACGGATGGCGAGCAACCTGCAAGGGGCGTTTCGCCGGCTGTCAGTACAACTTTGTTACAACGGCTCTAACTCAGTCTATGCCAGCCTCTTCAAGGTTCCGCACGCGGGGAATGGCGGAAACGTTCCAGCTCCCGATCGCCCATTTTAGGACTTCCTCTGGCGTGCCGTAGGCAAGGGCCGACTCGGGTGCCTGACCCAAGGCACGCAGGGCTCTTAACAGGAGCGGTGTGGCTTGATCGGACTCCAGCGGCGGTGAGCGATAGGACTTGCCCAGCTTGTTGCCATCGGGCTGGGTGATGAGCGGAATGTGAAGGTAGCGGGGCTGCGGTATGCCGAGCAGTTCCTGTAGATACAGCTGGCGAGGGGTGGAGTCGAGCAGGTCGGCGCCGCGCACAATGTCGGTAACACCTTGCATGGCGTCATCGATCACTACCGCCAACTGATAGGCATAGAAGCCGTCGCGACGACGGATCACAAAATCACCGACCTCATTGCCCAAGTGTTGCTGGAACAGCCCCTGCACTCGATCTTCAAACCGGTATTGCAGCTCTGGCACACGGATGCGGATTGCCGCGTTCTCTGGTGAGTGTCCGGCGTTGCGGCACAAACCGGGGTAAACGCCGTGAAAAGGCTCCAGTTGTTTGCGCGAACAGGTGCAGGCGTAAGCCAGGCCGTGGCTGAGCCAGCGATTGATGATTTCCTGATATGCCTCGTGGCGCTGGCTCTGGGTGACCAGTTGGCCATCCCATTCAAAGCCGTAGCGTTCCAGAGTACTGAGAATTGCAGCCTGTGCCCCGGCGACCTCTCGCGGCGGGTCGAGATCCTCCATGCGCATCAGCCATTGCCCGCCGACCGAGCGAGCATCCAGATAAGAAGCCAGCGCTGCGACCAGTGAGCCGAAGTGCAGATAACCGCTGGGCGTCGGCGCAAAGCGCCCGATGTAGAGTGGGGATTTCATGGGCGGGATGTTACTGGAGATTGGGGCGGGGTTCGATAGGTGCGCTGGAGTCGCGGAAGGGCAGATGCACTCTAAACCGTGGGAGCGACCAGGGTGGCGCTCCACCTTGTTCGCGAAGGCGATACATCAGGCGGGAAAGTTCTGGCGTCTGCACTGGCGCTTTCGCGAGCAAGCTCGCTCCCACAAGGGTCAATTCAACCTGTGGGACGGCTGTCATGCTCAGACAAAAACAACAAAGGACGCCGAAGCGTCCTTTGTGTGAAGGTTGCGGGTCGTGTTACTTACCGACCTGCTTTTCCTTGATTTCCGCCAGCGTTTTGCAGTCGATGCAAAGGTCGGCAGTTGGGCGGGCTTCGAGGCGGCGGATGCCGATCTCTACGCCGCAGGACTCACACCAGCCATATTCTTCGTCTTCGATCAGTTGCAACGTTTTGTCGATCTTCTTGATCAACTTGCGTTCACGATCACGTGCACGAAGTTCGAGGCTGAATTCCTCTTCCTGGCTGGCGCGATCGGCCGGGTCCGGGAAATTGGCGGCTTCGTCTTTCATGTGATGCATGGTCCGATCGACCTCTTGCATCAATTGCAACTTCCAGCTGTTGAGGATTTTTGTGAAGTGAGTGCGCATGGCATCGCTCATGTACTCCTCACCCTTACTGATTTCGTAAGGCTTGATATCACCGGCCAGCTGGTTGTTCTGCTGCTTTTCTTGGGTGGGCATGAATGGACCGCCTCTCACTCTTTAATCCATTGCGCAGGAAATAATCCATCACCGACACCTGCCGGCCCTGCGGCTGCAAGCGGGCGAACTTACCAGATCAAATCAGAGCGCGCTACTCCCGGTTGTCGAGGGTGCCATCGTCTTGCCCAGTTAATGATCTCCGACGTCAGAACCTCGACTGAGAAAATGCTGTTCAGGTCGTCCGCGCTTTACACTCGTTTGGCTAGTGTTGCGCTGGGCAAACCCCGGTCTTGCCGAGTCGGCCGCCATTCTGCTGATGCTGTAAGTCATTAACATGACCGCAGCGCAGGTGCTTGGGTAGAATCACGGCCGATGAATTCGGATCTTTTATTAAGGAAGGCCAATGGCTCAGCCCTACAGTGCGCGCAGTCGCGCCATCGAACCTTTCCATGTCATGGCGCTGTTGGCGCGCGCCAATGAGCTGCAGGCGGCAGGGCATGATGTGATCCACCTGGAAATCGGCGAGCCTGATTTCACCACGGCTGAGCCTATCGTGGCCGCAGGGCAGGCCGCGCTTGCTGCGGGCAAGACCCGTTACACCGCAGCCCGCGGCTTGCCTGAATTGCGCGAGGCCATTGCTGGTTTCTATGGGCAGCGCTACGGCGTGAGCCTGGACCCCGAGCGAATTCTGATCACTCCGGGTGGCTCGGGTGCCTTGTTGCTGACCAGCAGCCTGTTGGTGGATCCGGGTAAACACTGGCTGCTGGCCGATCCGGGGTACCCGTGCAACCGGCACTTTTTGCGATTGGTCGAAGGTGCCGCGCAACTGGTTCCGGTCGGCCCGCAGGAGCGCTATCAACTGACACCTGATCTGGTCGCCCGGCATTGGGATCAGGACAGCGTCGGGGCCTTGGTCGCATCGCCCGCCAACCCGACTGGCACAATGCTGACCCGGGACGAGCTGGCGGCTTTGTCGGCCTCATTGAAAGAGCGCAATGGTCATTTGGTGGTGGATGAGATTTACCATGGCCTGACCTACGGCACCGACGCGGCCAGTGTGCTGGAAGTCGATGACGAAGCATTTGTGCTAAACAGTTTTTCAAAATATTTCGGCATGACCGGCTGGCGGCTTGGCTGGCTGGTTGCGCCGCAAGAGGCGGTTGCCGATCTGGAGAAACTGGCCCAGAACCTCTACATCAGCGCGCCGAGCATGGCTCAATATGCCGCGCTGGCGTGCTTCGAGCCGCAGACCCTGGACATTCTCGAACAGCGTCGCGCCGAGTTCGGTCGGCGGCGTGACTACCTGTTGCCTGCCTTGCGCGAGCTGGGTTTCGGGATTGCTGTCGAGCCCGAAGGCGCTTTCTATCTCTACGCGGATATCAGCGCCTTTGGCGGCGACGCTTTCGCGTTTTGCCAACACTTCCTTGAGACCCAGCATGTGGCGATCACTCCGGGGCTGGATTTCGGACGCTTCAAGGCCGGGCATCACGTGCGGTTCGCCTATACCCAGAGCCTGCCGCGCCTTGAGGAGGCCGTGCTGCGCATCGCCCGTGGCCTGCAGAGCTGGAAAGGCTGATGCGCTTCTCTCCAGAGCTGGAACAAGGTGTGCTGGTGGTGCGCTACAAGCGCTTTCTGGCTGATATTCAAACCGACAGCGGTGAGTTTCTAACCATCCACTGCCCCAATACCGGCTCGATGTTCAATTGCATGATGCCGGGTGGCCGCGTCTGGTTCAGCCGTTCCAATGACCCCAAGCGCAAGTTGCCGGGCACGTGGGAAATCAGCGAGACGCCTCAGGGGCGGTTCGCTTGCATCAACACCGGGCGCGCCAACCATCTGGTCGAAGAGGCGCTGCGTGCGGGCGTCATCACTGAGCTGAACGGCTTTATCGGGCTCAAGCGGGAAGTGGCTTACGGTCAGGAAAAGAGCCGCGTGGATTTTCGTCTGGATTACCCGGCAGGTCCGGCCTACGTTGAGGTCAAGAGCGTGACACTGGGCTACGACGGCACACCGGTGGCGGCCTTCCCGGATGCCGTGACTCAGCGCGGAGCCCGTCATTTGCGTGAGCTGGCGAACCTGGCACGGGACGGTGTGCGTGCTGTGCTGCTGTATTGCGTCAACCTGACCGGCATTGAAGCGGTGAGACCTGCTCAGGAAATCGACCCGGGGTATGCCGAGGCGTTGCGCGAGGCGATTGCGGCAGGTGTTGAGGTGCTGGCCTACGGGGTGCAGTTGACGCCCGAGGAGATATTCATTGATCGACCCTTGCAGGTCCATTTGGCGCTGCCGTCGGTTCAGCTAGCCTCGGAGTTGACGACCCAGATCCCGTCCTGATCTTCGCGGCAGGCGATACTCGTCAACGCCTGGCCTTCGCAGGGCCCCGCGATGCACTCGCCGCTTTCAATCAGAAACAGCGCGCCGTGGGTGGCGCACTGGATCAGGCTGGCGCTGCTGTCCAGAAACTGGTCCGGCCGCCACTCCAGAGCGACGCCTCGGTGAGGGCAACGGTTGCGATAGACGAACACCTGGCCATTGCGCCTTACGGCCAACAGGCTGAGTCCGTCGACGTCAAAGCCTCGACTTTGTGCTTCTGGCAGGAATTCGCTGTTGCAGAGCAGTTTCAATGAGATCTCCATGCATGAACGGGTAATTGAAATATCGCACGGTAGGAGCTGCCGAAGGCTGCGAATGGTTTTTGACTGGCACACCGCGTTCGCAGCCTTCGGCAGCTCCTACAGATCATTAATTAAATGAGTTTTGACGAAACGGGCCAAAAAACATGCGAAAAGCCGGAGGTTTCTGTCGGCCATTTCTGATACTGGCAATGTTGACGCTAAGTGCTTGCCAAGCGCCACCTTCGTTGCCGAATATACCTGCCTGGCAGAGCCCGGATGGGCGAGAACACTTGGATTTAGGCATGATTCATGACATCAAGAGCGGGCAGGAGCTGACCGCACAGCAGCTGGCGGAGCGCCTTGCACGAGCATCGCGGGTTCTGGTCGGCGAGCAACACGACAACCCCGACCATCACGCGTTGCAACTCTGGATCCTGCAGGTTCTCGCAGATCGAAGGCCCCAAGGCAGTCTGCTTCTAGAGATGATCAAACCCGATCAACAGGCGGCTATCGACAAAGTTCGGGCCGGCATCTCTAACGAATCGGCTTTCCCGGCCGATTTGCCCTCTGCGATTGGCTGGCAGCAGGGCTGGGACTGGCCGCTGTACGGTCCCATCATTCGCTATGCGATAGCGCAGCCCTATCCGTTGCTCGCCGCCAACCTCAACACTGCAGAGGTTCAAGCCATCTATCAGCATGCGCCAGATAGCCCGTCGGGACCCTCCGGCGCGAAAAGCGTGCGTGTACGATTGCTTGATCAGATTCGCGCTTCCCACTGCGGCTTGCTCCCGGAAGATCAACTGCCCGCCATGCTGGCCGTTCAGCAACAGCGTGACCGGCGCATGGCCCAGAGCCTGGCCGCGGCGCCTGTTCCGGCAGTGCTGTTCGCCGGCTCCTATCACGTGCGCAAGGATGTAGGCGTCCCGTTACACCTGGCCGAACTGGGCGTCGATGAGGCGCCGGTCGTGTTGCTTCTGGCTCAGGTGGGAACGCAGATTGAGCCTGGCATTGCTGATTACGTGTGGTATACCGCAGCCTTGCCCGAGAAGGATTACTGCGCGCAATTGAGTCACTAATCCACGCTGACACTGCATGAGTCAAACCCTGTGGGAGCGAATTCATTCGCGAAGCCTGTATTTCAAGTCATCGATATCTATTGGATGTACTGGCCTCTTCGCGAATGAATTCGCTCCCACGGATATTGCGCCCTGCCACCCTATACGCGGCCAAAGCCCAACCCTGTGGGAGCGAATTCATTCGCGAAGCCTGTATTTCAAGTCATCGATATCTATTGGATGTACTGGCCTCTTCGCGAATGAATTCGCTCCCACGGATATTGCGCCCTGCCACCCTATACGCGGCCAAAGCCCAACCCTGTGGGAGCGAATTCATTCGCGAAACTGTATTTCAAGTCATAGATATCTATAGGCTGTACCAGCCTCTTCGCGAATGAATTCGCTCCCACGGATATTGCGCCCTGCCACCCTATACGCGGCCAAAGCCCAACCCTGTGGGAGCGAATTCATTCGCGAAGCTGTATTTCAAGCGATAGATATCTATCGGATGTACCAGCCACTCCGGGAATGAATTCGCTCCCACAGGGGGGGCTATCAATTTCCTTCCTGCGTTCCTACAGGCCCTTCTGCATTTTATGTAGGTTTGCTCGCTTTCATCCGTGCGGCGGGTTTCACCCCACTGCGCTCCTATATTGTCTCGTTCTTCTTTTTTAAAGTTTCGAGGGTGGACATGAGTGGCGCAAACAACACCGCTACAGAGCAGCGGACTCAGGAAACGATTGGCCTGCTGGACCTGATGGCGCTCAATGCCGATGACGATGAAGAGCGAATCGTTGGTATCTGTCAGCGCGCACTGACCCCGGTTGGAGGGGTTGCCGCAGTTTGTGTATACCCGCGTTTCGCCCTGTTGGCGCGCACCACGCTGGATCGGCAACAGACGCCAGATATTCGCGTCGTAGCCGTCGTCAACTTCCCCTATGGTTCGGCCAACATAGAAAATGCAACCTCTGAGGCGCGCGCAGCGGTGATGGCTGGGGCCGATGAAATCGATATGGTGTATCCATTTCGCACCCTGCTGTCAGGTGACCGCCGTACTGGTCTGGACATGATGGCGGCCTGTCGCTCGGCATGCGGGCGGCGGGTTTCGCTGACGGTAACGCTGGAAACGGCAGATTTGCGCGATCCACAGATCATTCGCGACGCTTGCCGGGACGCGATCAACTCCGGGGCCGATTTCATCAAGACCAGCACTGGGAAACTGATCGGCAGCGCGACTCCGCAGGCGGCGCGGATCATGCTGGAAACCATTGCCGATGTGGGCGGGCAGGTGGGGCTTAAGTTCTGCGGCGGGATTCGAACCTTTGACGAAGCCAAGGTGTTCCTGGATATGGCTCAGGCGCGTTTTGGTCCGCAGTGGGTCACTGCACAAAGGGTTCGGTTGGCGGGTTCCAGTTTGCTGGACGATATGCTTTCCCGCCTGGGCGTCCTGGCTCCGGGGCCTTACTGACGTTGGGGTCGGGCACTGGCCAATTGCAGGCAAAAAAAGACCCGGCAAAAAGCCGGGTCAAAAACCGTGATTAGCCTGATGAGGAGATAATCTGAAAGTCCGAACCAAGGTCTTTCAGGTATCGGCCAGTCTCGCGACCGGTTGTGATAATCATAGCGATTCTCATTTGCAAGTCAACGACTTATTTCCGTTTACGTCTCCCTCGGTGTTTTCAAGGCCCTGCCAGGCCCTTGCGCCGGACGGCAATACCTTGCAGTTGCCTGTTCAAGGCGTCCTTGCGGTCGGTGGGTAAATCGTTCCAGTGGATGTCCATCAAGGCCGCGTCAATCGCGTACAACAACACCTTGGTAGCCCGGAAACCTCGCTTTCGTACAGCCTCATAGGCATCAACCGCGCCCATTTTGCGTAAATCCGAGGTGCTGTGAATGCCTACGGCGTGTAACCACTGTGCTGACGTCTTGCCGACGTTTTTCAGGTGTTGCAGATCATCGTTCATCATGCCTCCGTGCGATGCTGAGCTCCGACTTCCGTACTGCGTGTAAAAACCGGCAAGTATGCTGTGAGTGTAGCTTTGCAAGTGGGCGGGGCAATGCATGTGGTCGGATTTGGATCCAATTTATACACGATGTTTCGAGCACTGCTTTGGAGCCAGTGTGTGGGGGAGACAGTCAGAGGCGGGGCGCAAATGCGAGGCCCGACATGCATTGCGCATGCGGGCCGTTCAGGCAGGATCAGTGAGTTTTGTAACGCAGCCGAGTACCAAAATTCACCGACATCAGAATTTCGTCTGCAGCCAGCTCGCGGGGGAAGAACGCCCCGGAGATCTGGGCATGAGCAATGCTCGCGCCTTCCAGTGGCGTATTGCGAAGGTCCAATCCGCGCAAGTCAGCAGAGCGGAAGTAGGCGTCGGTGAAGTCGATCCCTGCAGTATCAAGGTTGCGCAGGTCCAGTCCGCGGAAGTCGCCACCCACGAAATCGATGGTGCCGGACTTGGGTTTCTCAAGGTTGAACCCGTCAACGTCGTCGTTGCGCAGCATCGTATACAGGGGGGAATCAAGTACTTTGGGCTGACTCATAGCGCCTCGCTTTATCCGTTCCGTTAGAATTATGGCGCCATTATATCGCCACTATTTTTGAGCCGTGAAGCGTTAACTGCCAAACGGCTCAAACATTGTTCTAGACGCCTGGCAGGCGCTGGCGCAGGTTTTCCACCAGGCTGTCCAGGTCGCTGCTTTTATTGGTTTCGACGCGCTTGCTTTGCAGTGTTTCCTCAATGGTCAGCGGTTCCCGACTGGCTTGCTGAGCTTCAATAACCGCCAGTGTCGCGTCGGAAGGATCGTTGCTCTGCGCCTGGCGCTGTTCCAGCCAGCCAGCAATGACGGCCTGTGGCGCTTCGCAATCCAGGATCAGGAACGGCACGCCCGTCGCTTCGGCAACCGCTGCTGCGGCGCCGCGCTGGTGCTGCTTGAGGTACGTGGCATCAATGATGACCGGGAACCCGGCGCGCAACACGACAGCGGCCAGCTCATGCAGGCGCTGGTAGGTGGCAACGCTGGCGTCTGCGTCATAGAGACCTGACGCTTGGCTCTTGTCGGCAAACAGGCGTTTGCGTTCGACATCAGAACGCAGGCGCACGGCGCCCAGCGATTCCACCAGGCGCATGGCGACATGACTTTTGCCGACTGCTGATACACCGTGAGTAATGACAAGGAAGCGCGAAGGAATGGCGCTGTAGCTTTCTGCCAGATTCGCGTAGTTGCGGTACTGACGCATGACTGCGCCGCGCTGCACCAGGTCAGCGTCAGGGGACAGGCCGAAGAGTGCGACCTTGGCGCGCACCATGGCGCGGTAGGCTTTGTAGAAATTCAACAACTCCAGGCCTTGATAGTCGCCGGTCAGCTCAAGGTAGTTGCTGATCAGGCGACGTGACAGGGACTTGAGGCCTCGGTCTTCCAGGTCCATCGCAAGGAAGCCGATATCGGCATACACATCGGTCTTGCGGAACGGCTCGTTGAACTCGATGCAGTCGAAGATCACGACCTTGTTGTCGATCAGCGTGATGTTGCCCAGGTGGATGTCGCCATGACACTCGCGGATAAAGCCGTCTGCCTTGCGCTGTGTGAGCAGCGGCTTGAGGCGTTCGAAGCTCGATTCAGCCCAGGCTTGCAAAGCATCAAGCTGAAGCAGGTCTGCCTTTTCGCTGATCATCGCGCGGATCTGTTCGAAGTTTTGCGCGACGGGCGCCATGACGCTGTCGGGCGAGCCCAGGTCGCTTTCGCTCGTCACGCGCGGGGCGCTGATGTGGAATTCGCCGATCTGCGCAGCGATCTGGTCGATATGCGTAGGGGTGAGTTCGCCGTTTGCCTGCAAGGTGCTGAGCAATCCGGTTTGTGGGAACTGGCGCATTTTCAAAGCGTATTCGATGACTTCGCCTTCGCCGCCTAGCTGCGGGTTTTGCGCAGTGCCGGTAATCGGCAGCACTTCCAGGTACAAATCTTCAGTGAGGCGCTGGTTCAGGCGCAGTTCTTCGTTACAAAAGTGTTCGCGCGCGGCCAGGGTCGTAAAGTCGAGAAAGCCGAAATTCATCGGCTTCTTGATTTTGTAAACGAAAGGACCGGTGAGCAGGACCCACGAAATGTGCGTTTCGATGACCTGGAAGCCCTCGACTGCATGGGGGAAGAGGGCTGGGTTCTGCAGGGCTGCAATCAGTGACTGGCTCACGGACGATCCTTCAAAGTGATGATTCGGTGAATGCTTTCAGGCGGCCATTATGGCCGCTCAACGCTAGGCTGCAAACCACTGGCATGGGCGTCTGTCGATCCCTTGCAAAGTGCGTATAATCCGCCGCCATGACTCGAACTCGTACTCCCCGCAAAGCAAAAAAACCTGCCCCCAGCCGCCTTCGCACCTGGATGGGCTGGGCATTGAAGCTCAGCATCGTCGGTGTCGTGATACTGGCAGGCTTCGCCATCTATCTGGACGCCGTCGTTCAGGAGAAGTTTTCCGGCAAGCGCTGGACTATCCCCGCCAAGGTGTATGCGCGCCCGCTTGAGCTTTTCGTAGGGCAAAAACTGAGCAAGGACGATTTCCTGATCGAGCTCGACGCCTTGGGCTATCGGCGCGAAAGCGTGGCCAACGGTCCCGGTGCCGCTGCTGTTAATGGCAACACGGTTGATCTCAACACCCGTGGGTTTCAGTTTTACGAAGGCAGTGACCCTGCGCAGCAGATCCGCGTGCGCTTCTCGGGCGACTATGTGGCTGACCTGGCTTCAGGCAGCGGCGCCAAGCTGGCGGTAGCCCGGCTGGAGCCGCTGATGATCGGCGGGCTTTATCCGAAGAATCTTGAAGACCGGATCCTGATCAAGCTGGATCAGGCGCCGCCGTATCTGCTTGATACCTTGGTCACTGTCGAAGACCGGGATTTCTATCACCACTTCGGTGTCTCGCCCAAGTCCATCGCGCGGGCTTTCTGGGTCAATGCGTCGGCCGGGCAGATGCGCCAGGGCGGCAGTACCCTGACCCAGCAATTGGTCAAGAACTTCTACCTGACCAACGAACGCAGCCTGACGCGCAAGCTGACTGAAGCCATGATGGCGGTCTTGCTTGAGGTGCATTACAGCAAGCAGGAAATTCTCGAGGCGTACCTGAACGAAGTGTTCGTCGGCCAGGACGGTCAGCGGGCGGTGCATGGTTTTGGCCTCGCCAGCCAGTATTTCTTTAGCCAGCCATTGTCCGAGTTGAAGCTGCATCAGGTGGCGTTGCTGGTAGGGCTGGTCAAAGGGCCTTCCTATTACAACCCGCGACGCAACCCGGAGCGCGCGCTGGAGCGTCGTAACCTGGTGCTCGACCTGCTTGAACAGCAAGGCGTCGCCACTGCCGAAGTTGTCGCGGCCGCCAAGCAGATGCCGTTGGGCGTGACCAAGACCGGCAGCCTGGCGGACAGCTCGTTCCCTGGCTTCCTGGATCTGGTCAAGCGTCAGTTGCGCGAAGACTATCGCGACGAAGACTTGACCGAAGAAGGCCTGCGCATCTTCACCAGCTTCGATCCGATCCTGCAGATGAAGTCTGAGTCGGCGATGAGTGAGGCCTTCAAGCGGCTTGCCGGTCGCAAGGGTGTCGACGACGTTGAAGCGGCCATGGTCGTGACCAATCCGGAGACTGGTGAAGTCCAGGCGTTGATTGGCAGTCGCAAAGCCGGTTATGCAGGGTTCAACCGGGCTATTGATGCGGTCAGGCCGATCGGCTCGCTGGTCAAGCCTGCTATTTACCTCACCGCCCTGGAGCAGCCGAGCAAGTACACGCTGACCAGTTGGGTGGCGGACGAGCCGTTCCAGGTAAAGGGTGCGGACGGCCAGGTCTGGAAACCGCAGAATTTCGATCACAAGGCACACGGCAACATCTTCCTCTACCAGGGGTTGGCGCATTCCTACAACTTGTCGAGCGCCAAGTTAGGCCTGGAACTCGGCGTGCCGAATGTATTCAAAACCATCGGCAAGCTGGGGGTGCAGACTGACTGGCCTGCGTATCCGTCCATGCTGCTGGGTGCCGGTGCGCTGAGCCCGATGCAGGTGGCGAACATGTATCAGACCATCGCCAACGGCGGCTTCAATACACCGATGCGCGGGATTCGCAGCGTACTGACCGCAGAAGGCGAGCCGCTCAAGCGCTATCCTTTCCAGATTCAACAGCGGTTTGATCCGGGTTCGATCTATTTGCTGCAGAACGCCATGCAGCGGGTGATGCGTGAAGGGACAGGGCGGTCGGTGTACAACGTATTGCCGAGTTCGCTGAACCTGGCGGGCAAATCCGGTACGACCAACGATTCTCGCGACAGCTGGTTTGCCGGCTTCAGCCAGGACTTGCTGGCCGTGGTATGGCTGGGGCGTGACGATAACGGCAAGACACCGTTTACCGGCGCCACGGGTGCCTTGCAGGTGTGGACCAGTTTCATGAAGAAGGCGGATCCGCTGCCGTTGGACATGGCGCTTCCAGGTAACGTCGTGCAGGTCTGGGTCAATGCTGCCACTGGGCAGGGCACTGATCCGGGCTGCCCGAATGCAGTACAGATGCCGTATATTCGCGGCAGTGAACCGGCGCCCGGTGCTTCCTGTGGCGGGCCTGCTGCGGCTCCGGCCCAGGAAGTGATGGATTGGGTCAAGGGTTGGTTGAACTAAGAGGTGTGAATTGAACAAGTGGTTACTACCAGCTTTAGCGGCGCTGACATTGCTCAACGGTTGCGCCAGCGTGGAGCGCGGCTCGATTCCGGTGGTGGATTCTGGCTCCAGGGTTTCCAACAGCGAAAGGGTTGCACGCACGGGTACGGCGCGTACTAACGCTGCTGTTGCTCAGGCTCCAGCCCAGGCGCAGGCAATGCCGCAGGACTCCGGCGTTGTGGTCATGGTGCCTGGCGCTGCAAATTCGGCGGCATCCGGCACTTACGCAGCCCCGGCGGCGCAAGTGCCGTTCAGCGTCAACACCCCGATCGACACGGCACCGGCCAGCGCGCCGGTGACCAATAACACCTACGAGATGCCTGCTACTCAGGCTCCTTCGGGCATCCCGTCTTCAGGCGGACTCTCGGCTGATGAGCAACTGGATGGCCCTGTGCTTGCCTTGTTGACCACCGCACAGCAACAGCAGAATGGTGGCGATCTGAACGGCGCGTCGTCGAGCCTGGAGCGTGCGCAGCGCGTTGCGCCTCGCGAACCGCAGGTGATCTACCGCTTGGCTCAAGTGCGACTGGCCCAAGGCGATCCTGCCCAGGCTGAACAGTTGGCCCAGCGTGGTCTGACTTACGCCAATGGTCGTCCGAGCCTTCAAGCCAGCCTGTGGGACATCATCGCTCAGGCACGTGAGAAGCAGGGCAACGCTGCTGGCGCGGCTCAGGCTCGTCAGAAAGCCAAGGTGGGCGCTTGATGGACAAGCGCTTTCCTGAGGTAGCGGAACATCTGCTATTGATCGAGCGTGAGTTACGGGCACTGGGTTGGTGGAGTGATACACCGCCCAGCGAGGAGGCGCTGTCCAGTGGTGAGCCGTTCTGTGTTGACTCGCTGGATTTCGAGCAGTGGCTGCAGTGGATATTCCTGCCGCGCATGAAGCACATTCTGGAAAACGACCTGCCTTTGCCGAACGCCTCAGGGATCCTCGAAATGGCGGAGATGGTCTACGCCACCCGCCAGCGGGAAACCCAGGCTTTGCAGCAGTTGCTTGCCCAGTTCGACCGATTGATCGCTGCCACCCGTTAAAGCGGGTCGGTGCAGTTGTTCTGAATCGCGACTTCGGTCTCGGCTAACCGCGCCTTGCGTTCATCTTCGTTCAAACGTCTCAAGCCACCCTCGACCTGCTCGCGCACTCGGGGGTTGTTCTGCAACTGGGAGAGGTTGGTGCGCAGAATCTTGCAGTCCTCGTTGCGCTTTGCCTCTTCCTGGGCAATCTTCTTTTTCACTTCAGTATCAATGATGCGCTGCTCGCTCTGACCGTCCATCCTGGGCTGGGCATTGTTGTTGCCGGATGAGGACGGCGCGGCAGGCGTCTTGATGTCTATTTGCTGGGTTTGCTGACCCGCCGGTGGCTGGGCGTCGAAATGCGTGACGCCCTGAGCATCTACCCATTTATAGATAGGCGCCGCCTGGCTGGTCGCGCTAAAAGCCAGCGTTACGAGGGCTGCGGCGATCATGCGATGCATGCTGCTTCCTTGAAATTGAATTCGTGGTGCAAATTACCATAAGCCCGCAATTGCGACCTTATTCAGTGCGTTGAAGTCGCCTTTGAGATAAGAAAGCTCACGGATGACTTGACTTGGGGCAGTCGAATCACAACAATCCAAAGTTCGCTGTGGAAGGACTGCCAGAAGCAGGCCATCTCGGTAGATCATGAGGCGCACACCCGCGCCGACCTGTAACACCCGCAACGCGTTACCTCGCGCTGGGTGGGAATGCCCCGAAACACTCAGGGTCATCCCAATACTTGCTCAGTCAGTGCTGACGTAGTCGGCGACCACCGTCGCTCATGCTCTGCTTGGCAGTAAAACCTAATAAGACCCGTCCTCGTGTGTGGACGGTATTCTGGCGTTTTAGAGGTGAACAACGTGGAGCTCTTATCCGGCGCTGAAATGGTCGTCCGCTTTTTGCGTGACGAAGGCGTTAAGCATATCTATGGGTACCCTGGCGGCGCCCTCCTGCATATTTACGACGCCCTGTTCAAAGAACCTGCCGTAAACCACATTCTTGTTCGCCACGAACAGGCGGCCACGCACATGGCTGACGGTTATGCGCGTGCCACCGGTAAGGCGGGCGTGGTGCTGGTGACTTCAGGTCCTGGCGCGACTAACGCAATTACTGGTATCGCAACGGCCTACATGGACTCCATTCCGATGGTGGTCCTGTCGGGGCAGGTCGCAAGTACCCTGGTCGGCACCGATGCATTCCAGGAAACCGACATGATCGGGATTTCCCGGCCTATCGTGAAGCACAGCTTCATGATCAAGCATCCGTCGGAGATTCCTGAGGTCTTGAAGAAAGCCTTCTATCTGGCGCAGTCCGGCCGTCCCGGTCCGGTGGTTGTCGATATTCCGAAGGACATGACCAATCCGGCCGAGAAGTTCGAATACGTCTTCCCGAAGAAAGCCAAGCTGCGTTCCTACAGCCCGGCGGTTCGTGGCCATTCGGGTCAGATCCGCAAGGCCGTCGAAATGCTGCTCGCGGCCAAGCGTCCGATCATCTATGCCGGTGGCGGCGTAGTGATGGGCAACGGCTCCGAGCCGCTGACCGAACTGGCTCAGAAGCTCAATACTCCGGTGACCAATACCCTGATGGGGCTGGGTTGCTATCCAGGCATGGATCGTCAGTTCGTCGGCATGCTGGGCATGCACGGCAGCTACACCGCGAACCTTGCCATGCACCACGCCGATGTGATTCTGGCAGTCGGTGCGCGTTTCGATGACCGAGTGATCAACGGCGCGGCGAAGTTCTGCCCGAATGCCAAGATCATCCACATCGATATCGACCCGGCGTCCATCTCCAAGACCATCAAGGCTGATGTTCCTATCGTTGGCCCTGTTGAAAGTGTCTTGACTGAAATGGTCGCCACGCTCAAGGACATCGGTGAACTGCCGGACAAAGCAGCCGTGGAGTCCTGGTGGAAGCAGATCGAAGAGTGGCGCGGTGATCGCGACCTGTTCCCGTACAATCCGGGCGACGGCAGCGTCATCAAGCCTCAGAAAGTCATCGAGACCTTGTGCGAAGTCACTAACGGCGACGCCTTCGTGACCTCGGACGTGGGTCAGCACCAGATGTTTGCTGCTCAGTACTATCGCTTCAACAAGCCTAATCGCTGGATCAACTCTGGCGGCCTGGGCACCATGGGCTTCGGTTTTCCGGCGGCCATGGGCGTCAAGCTCAGCTTCCCTGAAGCGCACGTTGCTTGCGTGACAGGCGAAGGCAGCATCCAGATGAACATCCAGGAGCTGTCCACCTGCCTGCAATACGGGCTGCCGGTGAAGATCATTCTGCTCAACAACGGCGTACTGGGCATGGTTCGTCAATGGCAGGACATGAGCTACAGCGGTCGCCACTCGCACTCTTATATGGAGTCGCTGCCTGACTTCGTGAAGCTGGTCGAAGCTTATGGCCACGTTGGCATGAAGATCACTGACCTGAAAGATCTGAAGCCGAAGATGGAAGAGGCCTTCGCCATGACTGATCGTCTGGTGTTCATCGATATTCAGGTCGACGTCACCGAGCACGTTTATCCGATGCAGATCAAAGACGGCTCCATGCGCGATATGTGGCTGAGCAAGACGGAGCGGACTTAATCATGCGGCACATCATTTCGCTTTTGCTGGAAAACGAACCGGGTGCATTGTCTCGCGTCGTGGGCCTGTTTTCGCAGCGCAACTACAACATCGAAAGCCTGACGGTGGCGCCAACGGAAGACCCGACCCTGTCGCGTCTGACGCTGACCACGGTAGGACAGGATGAAGTGATCGAACAGATCACCAAGAACCTTAACAAGCTGGTCGAAGTAGTCAAGCTCGTCGATCTTTCGGAAAGTGCTCACATTGAGCGCGAACTGATGCTGATCAAGGTCAAGGCTACCGGCGCTCAGCGCGCCGAGATCAAGCGCACCACGGACATCTTCCGTGGGCAAATCGTTGACGTCTCAGCGAGCGTTTATACCGTGCAGCTGACCGGTACGAGCGACAAGCTGGACAGCTTCATTCAGGCCATCGGCACTGCCGCTATCCTGGAAACAGTACGCAGCGGCGTGACGGGCATTGCCCGTGGCGACAAAGTGCTGAGCATCTAATCTCATTTAGCAAAATGGCCTGACGGCCGTGATAACAGGGGAATTTCATGAAAGTTTATTACGACAAAGACTGCGACCTTTCGATCATCCAGGGCAAAAAAGTTGCCATCATCGGTTACGGTTCCCAGGGTCACGCTCAAGCGTGCAACCTGAAAGACTCCGGCGTAGATGTCACTGTTGGCCTGCGTAAAGGTTCGGCTACTGTCGCCAAAGCAGAAGCTCATGGCCTGAAAGTGACTGACGTTGCTTCCGCCGTTGCTGCTGCTGACCTGGTCATGATCCTGACTCCGGACGAGTTCCAGTCCCAGTTGTACAAGAACGAAATCGAGCCGAACATTAAGCAGGGCGCCACCCTGGCTTTCTCCCACGGCTTCGCGATTCACTACAATCAGGTCGTGCCTCGCGCTGATCTGGACGTGATCATGATCGCGCCTAAGGCGCCGGGTCACACCGTACGTACCGAATTCGTCAAAGGCGGCGGCATCCCTGACCTGATCGCTATCTATCAGGACGCCACCGGCAACGCCAAAAACGTTGCACTGTCTTACGCTTCGGGCGTGGGCGGCGGTCGTACCGGTATCATCGAAACTACCTTCAAGGACGAAACTGAAACCGACCTGTTCGGCGAACAAGCCGTTCTGTGTGGCGGTACCGTTGAGCTGGTTAAAGCGGGCTTCGAAACTCTGGTCGAAGCTGGCTACGCGCCAGAAATGGCCTACTTCGAGTGCCTGCACGAACTGAAGCTGATCGTTGACCTCATGTACGAAGGCGGTATCGCCAACATGAACTACTCGATCTCCAACAACGCCGAATACGGCGAGTACGTGACCGGTCCTGAAGTCATCAACGCCGAATCCCGCCAGGCCATGCGTAATGCGCTGAAGCGCATCCAAGACGGCGAATACGCGAAGATGTTCATCAGCGAAGGCGCCACTGGCTACCCGTCGATGACCGCCAAGCGTCGTAACAACGCCGCCCACGGTATCGAGATCATTGGCGAGCAACTGCGCTCCATGATGCCTTGGATCGGTGCCAACAAGATCGTCGACAAAGCCAAGAACTAAGTCCTCGCGACTCGGTTCTGCGCTATAGGAAGAACGCGGCCCAAGGGCCGCGTTTTTTCGTTATGGGGCAAGGTCTGGTATAAAGCTGCATCGTTTGCAGACGAACCCTCGTCGCAGGCATCTGTCGAAATTTTCCACACCGTTGCAAGGTAAAGTCCATGAGCGAACGTCCTGAAGAGCCACGCAAGGCCTCTGACGCCGAAAGCCTGCTACCGATCGATGAGCATATTGAAGAAGGGCATGACGCCGAAGGGCGCAAGGTCCGGCATCGTGGCATCTATTTGCTGCCAAACCTGTTCACCACAGCAAACCTGTTCGCGGGTTTCTATTCCATTATCAGCTCCATGAGCGCGCAAAGTGCCCTGGCTGCAGGAGATACCGCAGGGGCGAGCAAGTATTTTGCGTTCGCGGCCATCGCTATCTTCGTGGCGATGGTTCTCGACGGCCTTGATGGGCGCGTCGCCCGCATGACCAATACCCAGAGCGCGTTTGGCGCAGAATACGATTCGTTGTCCGACATGGTCGCCTTCGGTGTTGCGCCCGCGTTGCTGGCCTTCGGCTGGGCGCTGGGTGATATGGGCAAGGTCGGCTGGATGGTTGCCTTCATCTATGTGGCGGGCGCGGCGTTGCGTCTGGCGCGGTTCAACACCATGGTCGGCAAGGCCGACAAGCGCTATTTCATCGGGTTGGCTAGTCCGGCTGCAGCGGGTGTTGTAGCGGGTACGGTCTGGGCGTTCAGCGATTACGGTATCCAGGGTTCCAAACTGTCGTTCCTGGTAGCCTTATTGGTTGCTGCTGCTGGCATGCTGATGGTCAGTAATATCAAATACAACAGCTTCAAGGAGCTTGACCTCAAGGGGCGTGTGCCGTTTGTCGCGATTCTTGCGGTGGTGTTGGTTTTTGCTGTCGTATTCAGCGATCCGCCGCGCATCTTGCTGCTGATTTTCCTCGGTTATGCGGCATCCGGCCCTATCCAATATTTGTTACGCCTGCGTCGCCGCAAATCCGCCGAGTGATGTAATTTCCCCCATACTCCACAGTCTATTGGTGCATCAGTTCCCTAGGCCGTGGAGTCATCATGTTAATCAAAATACCCTCAGCGTCCGATTGCAAAGAATCGGAGGTTACCCCCGAATCCTTTTATATCTCTCGTCGTGCCCTGTTGGGTAGCTCGCTGGCCGGTCTGGCAGTCAGCGCCATGCCCAGCTGGGCGAGTGCGGCGGATGCATCCCTTTATCCCGATGTTGAAGCTGGCAAGGCTCCATCCTGGTTCGCCGAAAAACTGCCCAACACCAAATGGCAGGCGGTGAATGTCAAAGGGGAGGCAATCACGCCTTATAAAGACGCGACTCACTACAACAACTTCTATGAGTTCGGTACCGACAAGGGCGATCCGGCGCAAAACGCGGGTTCGCTGAAAACCGAGCCGTGGAGTGTTGTGATTGACGGTGAGGTGGGCAAGCCAGGTCGCTATGCCCTCGAAGACTTCATGAAGCCGTATCAGTTGGAGGAGCGTATTTATCGACTGCGCTGTGTCGAGGCCTGGTCGATGGTGATCCCGTGGATCGGTTTTCCTATCTCTGAGTTGCTCAAGCAGGTCGAGCCCACATCCAAAGCCAAATACATTCGCTTTGAAACCTTGCAGGACCCTAAAAGCATGCCGGGGCAGCGCTCTGGCTTCGCCCTTATCGATTGGCCTTATGTAGAAGGCCTGCGGCTGGACGAGGCGATGAATCCACTGGCGATTCTTGCCGTCGGCATGTACGGCCGTGAGCTGCCCAATCAGAACGGCGCGCCGCTGCGTCTGATAGTGCCCTGGAAGTATGGCTTCAAGAGTGTGAAGTCCATCGTGCGGATCAGTCTGGTCAGTGAGCAGCCCAAAACCACCTGGCAAAGCATTGCTGCAAACGAATATGGCTTTTATGCCAACGTTAACCCGACTGTGGATCACCCGCGCTGGACTCAGGCGCGTGAGCGCAGATTGCCGAGCGGGCTGTTCAGTCCCAACGTGCGGCAAACCGAGATGTTCAATGGGTACGGCGAGGAGGTCGCCTCCTTATATACAGGTATGGATTTAAGGAAGGACTATTGATGCGTTATCCATTCTGGCGCTTGGGCGTCTTTCTGGCAGCGTGCGTTGCTCCGGTTCTCTGGTTATATCAAGCATGGATATTTGCCCTGGGGCCTGACCCGGGAAAGGTATTGGTCGACAGGCTTGGGCTTGGCACCTTGATACTGCTGTTGATCACTTTGGCGATGACGCCGCTGCAGCGCATGACTGGCTGGCCGGGCTGGATTGTGGTCAGGCGTCAGCTGGGTTTGTGGTGCTTTGCCTATGTCTTCATGCACATGAGCGCATATGCGGTATTCGTGCTGGGCTTGGACTGGTCGCAACTGGGAGTGGAATTGGTCAAGCGCCCCTACATCATCGTGGGTGCGCTGGCTTTCCTCTGTCTGCTGGCGTTGGCGGTAACCTCCAACAGGTACAGTCAGCGGCGTTTGGGCACGCGCTGGAAAAAGCTGCATCGGCTCATATATGTAATTCTGGCGCTCGGGTTGCTGCATATGTTCTGGATTGTCAGGGCTGATCTTAAAGAGTGGTCGCTTTATGCGGTGATAGGGGCGTTGCTGCTTAGCCTCAGGATCCCAATGATTGCTGGGCGAATCCCGCGCTTTATAGGCAAGAAGAACAAAGTTTCCCCAAAAGCTGAAATAAGGGGTTGACGGCCTCTCGAATCTCTCTATAATTCGCACCTCTTCTGGCGCAGACAGAACGAAAAACTCCTTGATAATCAATGAGTTGGACGATCAGGTCAGCGAAGGAGAGGCTTCGGTGAAGTTGATCGAAAGCGGTGAAAAAAGGTAGTTGACAGCAGGTTGTAACGCTGTAGAATTCGCCTCCCGCTAACGAGCAACGTGATGTTGATCGAAGCGCAAGTGGTTGAAGTTGCGAAGGAAACTTTGAAAACTTCTTAAAATAACTGCTTGACAGATACAGAGGCTGCTGTAGAATGCGCGCCTCGGTTGAGATGAAAGAATCAACCAACC